>JARVJX010000051.1 GCA_029775995.1 Nitrososphaeria archaeon
AACAGCGTTCTCAACATTCAAGCGTATCTTCGGCGATTACTGCTTGGCTAAGGAGCTGCCAAACATAGCCAAAGAGCTAAAAATAAAAGCATTCATATACAACACAATCATAAACCTATAAACACAATCCAACACTAAAAACAAAGAGCAAACACACAACAATAATTAAGCCACAAAGCTTAATTCGAAGATGATTGAAGAATAACAAACTTATCTTATTACCTTTTATACCCCAATAAAATAAAGAGGCTATGGCCATAAGTTTCTATTATTCTCTATTAACCTCCTTATTTATCTCATCAGCTAGAGCATGACCTTTTAGGGTTACTTTAGCTCTTTTTACCCCTTTTAAGCCTTCAACCCTTCTCTTTATATCTTGGCTCATCTCAATGGCAAAAATGGGAGGGCAGAAAGGGGCAGTAGCATGATAAGTTATCTCAACGATACCATCCTCTTTTATCTGAACTTCATCGATCAAATTTAGCTCCAACACAGAGAGCCCAAGTTCAGGGTCTACTACCTCTTCTATGGCTTCGTAGACCTGCTCTTCGGTAATTTTTTCTTCCATCACTCCTAATAAAGATTCAAAGTATAAAAAATTTAAAGTGTATTTATACGCTCAGTTTATAAAAGATCAAAGGTTTACCAAAGGTCTCTCTACTTCTTTGCTTGGCTGATATTTTTAGAAAGGTAAAAACCAACATAAAATTCTACAATTAAAAGGTCACTTCTTATAGCCTATCTTCCTAAGGAAGCCCCTTCTCTCTATCCTTTCCCTATCACCTTCCACCCCTTTGGACTTCAAACCATCAATGATTCCCAAAACCCCCCTTCCCTGATCCGTCTCAGCAATTATAACCTCGATGGGATTCGCTGTTGCGCAGAAAATTCCTACTACTTCTTCTACCATCTTTATCCTGTTAAGAACGTTTATTGGATATGCGTTCTTTAAAACCACTACAAATGTATGGCCTGCAGAGAGCTCTAAAGCGTACTTTGTGGCTAGTTCCTCAAGCTCCACATCATTACCCTCATGCCTAACTAGGGCTGGGCCACTAGATTCACAGAAGGCTAGACCAAATTTTATGGTGGGACTACTGCTCACCAAAGTCTCATAAAGGTCTTCTAAAGTCTTTATGAAGTGAGACTGTCCTATTATTATATTGAGACCTTCTGGTACCTCTATCTTCACAATCTTAAGCTCCATGTTTTATATAAAGTAACCATATGATATAAGCTTGATGCCTAAATTGACCTTACTATAAATCTTTAATATGCATCTGCTGTATTTTTCCATAACTTCCCCCTTCCCTGCTAAGAAGTATTTATTTACTAATCTCATGGGTCTTTACTTACATTAATCTTAATATTTTAACAAACTTATAAGGCATACTTTAATAATATCCTTTCATATTATTTTATTAGATGTTGGGAGAGCTAAAGAGAGAAGATAAGAGGATAATAATTCATATCGATTTAGATTACTTTTATGCTCAATGTGAAGAGCTTAAAAATATTAGCTTAAAAGATAAACCGTTAGTGGTCTGTGTTCATTCAGGGAGAAAAGAGGATAGTGGTGCTATTGTAGCAAGCAATTACATTGCAAGGGCCTATGGAGTTAAGGCTGGTATACCCATAATTCAAGCAAAGAGACTGCTTAAAGATGTTAAAGATTCTGCTTTCTTACCCGCAGATTTTGATTATTATGAAGAAAAATCTAGAAGAATCATGGAGATTATAAGAGCCTATGGAGATAAGTTTGAAGAAGCAAGTATAGACGAAGCCTTTTTAGATGTATCCAAGGTTTGCCATTTAGATTTTGATAAAGCCCTAGAGCTTTCTAAGGAAATAAAGAAAGAAATCTATGAAAAGGAGAATATAACTTGCTCCATAGGTATAGGGCCCAATAAACTGATAGCTAAGATGGCTTCCGATTATAGGAAACCTAATGGATTAACCCTTGTAAAGCCTGATGAGGTGAAAAGCTTTTTATTTCCCTTACCTGTTGGAAAACTTTACGGTATAGGAAAGAAGACGGAAAGTAGACTACTAGAATTAAAAATTTCAACTATAGGGGAGCTTGCAAACTTCGATTTAGATAAATTAACAAATCTCTTCGGCAAAAAGTTAGGTACTTATTTTTACCTAGCCGCTAACGGAATAGATGATGAAGAGGTTTTAAATAGGGAAAGCAGAGAAATCAGTAGAATTGTAACTTTAAAGGAAAATACTTTGGATTTTGAGGAAATTGTAAAAGTATTAGATGAGTTGGTAAAGGATGTTCATTTAAAGATGTTAGAGCAAGGCTTAGCCTGTAAATCTATAGGCATATTAGCCGTGATGGAGGATTTGAAGACTCGTAGTAAAGGTAGAAGCCTAGATAATCCTATCAATAGCTTGGAGGTTATGAATAAATGGGCTAGAGAGCTATTAAAGGAATTTTTATCTCAAGACTTGGAATTTAAGGTTAGAAGGATAGGCTTTAAAGCTTCGAATTTGTTTAATATAAAGGATCAGAGCCTTATAACCCAATTTATTGAATCACAATAACCTTATGGGCCAAATATACACTATCTTGGCTCTATCGTTCTAGGAGTAAATAAATCTTAATTCGTTAAGCTTGAATCTCAATGGTAGGCTTATACTTTTTCATCCACAAAATTCCTTCTACAAAGACTTTAGCTGTATTCCAATTTGTAAATGTGGGTATTCCCAATTCTACTGCTTTTCTTCTTATTATATACTCATCTTCCAGCATATCTGCATACTTCTCCAGGGTTTGAGTGCTTGGTATATTGATTATAAGATCTAATTTCCCTCTTGCCAAGAAATCAGCTATATTGGGCTTTCTATCCCTCTCGCTTATCTTATTCAATATGGTTACATCTATATTGTACCTTCTAAGATACTTTGCTGTATGTTCAGTAGCATAAATATCGAATCCAGCCTCTTTAAGATCCTTACATAATGGTAATAGCTTTTCTTTTAGCTCTAAGCCTCCTACCGTTATAAAGGCTTTAGCCTTTCCTTTTGGTATCGTGAAGCCAGCAGCCATTATAGCTTTACATAAAGCATCAAAGAAATCTTTTCCAAAGCAGGCTACTTCACCAGTAGATTGCATCTCAACCCCTAAAACTGGGTCTGCTCCTGTTAGTTGGACAAAGGAGAATTGGGGAACCTTAACTCCAACTTTATTCATATTATAACTCCAACCTATTCCCTCTTTAATCCCCTTATTCAAAAGGGCTCTACAAGCCATATCTATCAAATTAACCCCTATGGTCTTTGATACAAAGGGTATAGAGCGTGAAGCCCTTAAATTACACTCTATAACATACACTTTGCCATCTTTAACCAGGTATTGGATATTAAAGGGACCCTTAACCTCTAAGGCTCTAGCTATTTTTCTTGAATACTCCATAACTATTCCAGTTGAACCTTTACTTAGATTTTGAGGAGGGATACACATTATGGCATCCCCTGAATGAATTCCAGCCTCTTCCACATGCTCAATTACAGCCCCAATAAACACATTTCTTCCATCACAAACCCCATCCACTTCCACTTCCATACAACCCTGAAGAAACTTCGATATAACTACAGGATGCTCAGGGCTAACCTTTGCAGCCCTTGTTAAATATTTTTTAAGCTGATCAGAAGTCCATATTACCCTCATGGCTGAGCCACTTAAAACGTAAGAGGGTCTAACCAGTAATGGATAACCTATTTTATCAGCGAAAGCAGAGGCTTCTTCTAAAGACCTAAATTCACTCCAGGGAGGTTGAGGAATATTTAGCTCATCTAAAAGCTTGCTAAATTTCGATCTATCTTCAGCTCTATCAACATTTCTGCTATCGGTACCTAAAATTTTAACTCCATATTTAGCTAACTTTGGTGTTAAATTGTTAGCTATTTGCCCTCCTACAGAACTAATTATACCTAAAGGCTTTTCCTTTTCATAAATATCTAAAACCCTTTCTAAGGTTAATTCCTCGAAGTATAATTTATCGCTTATATCGTAATCTGTAGAGACTGTTTCAGGGTTACAGTTTATAATAATAGCTTGCTTAATACCGTTATTCTTTAAAGCCCAAACCATGTTTACAGTACACCAATCAAATTCTACTGAGCTACCTATTCTATAGGTGCCAGCTCCTAAGACTATAACCTTTTTTTCATTGCTATCTTCAGGCTCTAGCTCATCAAAACTTGCATTATAGCTTAGATAAAGATAGTTGGTCTTTGAGGGCCATTCTGCAGCTAAAGTGTCTATATGCTTAACCTTTGGAATTATCCCATTATTCTTTCTTAACTCTCTAATTTCCTCCTCTTTAACACTACATAGAAGGGCTATTTGCTTATCTGAAAATCCAAGCTTTTTAGCCTCCAACAAAAGCTCTGAATTCTTCTTTAACCCTTCATACCCTATATGGGAAATCTTATCGGCAAGATCTAAGACTCCTTTAATCTTAGCCACAAACCATTTATCTATAACAGCTAACCTGCTAACCCTCTCTACACTCATACCCTTTTTCAAGGCTCTAACTACATCAAAGAGAATTTCATCGGAAGGATGAACCAATCTAGCTTCTAACTCCTCTACAGTATAATCATCGCTATCGGTGAAAATCAGCCCTTCCTTTCCTATATCCAGCATTCTTATAGCCTTTTGAAGGGCTTCTTCAAACTTTCTCCCTATAGCCATAACTTCTCCTACAGACTTCATTTGGGTCCCTATAGCTTTGCTTACCCTCTCAAATTTCGAAAGATCCCATCTTGGAAATTTTACCACTACATAATCTAAGGAAGGTTCAAAGCAGGCTGTAGTAACCTTTGTAACCTTATTCAGAAGCTCTGTTAAGCTGTATCCTAGGGCTAATTTAGCTGCCATATAAGCTAAGGGGTAGCCTGTTGCTTTAGATGCTAAAGCTGAAGATCTTGATAACCTTGCATTTATCTCTATAGCATAGTAATCCTCAGAATCATTATCTATGGCAAACTGAATATTACATTCACCAATAACTTCAACTTCCCTTGCAGCTCTAATCGAAGCACTTCTTAGAATATGGTATTCTCTATTATTCAGGGTTTGAGAAGGTGCTATTACTATATTATCCCCTGTATGAACCCTCATCTTGAGGATATTTTCCATGTTGCAAACAGTAATGCAATTATCATAGCTATCTCTCATTACTTCATATTCAATTTGCCTCCATTCTCCTATGTATCTTTCTATTAAAACCTGGTTAATCAGGCTAAGATTCAACCCCCTTTCCACTATCTCATCTAACTCTAATTCGTTCTTAGCCACCCCCCCTCCCTTTCCACCTAAGGTATAAGCAACTCTTATGATTACAGGATAACCCAATTCTCTTGCAATCTTTCTTGCTTCATCTAAAGAATAGGCAGGTGCACTCTCTAAAACTGGTACCTTAGCCTTTATCATGCTTTCTTTAAAGAGCTCTCTATCCTCGGTTAGTTCTATTCCCTTTATAGGAGTACCTATTACTTTAACATCATACTTATCTAGGATTCCTAGCTTGGACAATTGAACCCCACAGTTTAAGGCTGTTTGTCCTCCAAAGCCTAGTAAAATAGCATCAGGCCTCTCTTCTTCAATAATTCTCTCTACATATTCTGGTGTTATAGGTAAAAAGTAAACTTTATCGCTCATCTTACTATCAGTTTGTATGGTTGCTATGTTTGGGTTTATCAAAACAGTTTTTATACCCTCTTCCCTCAAAGCCTTTAAGCATTGGCTACCTGAATAATCAAACTCTCCAGCTTCTGCAATCTTTATGGCTCCACTGCCTAAAACCAGAGCCTTTTTAATCCATTCTTGTTTTGGAAAAGTTCTCACCCT
The DNA here is from genome assembly GCA_029775995.1 of Nitrososphaeria archaeon. Classification (GTDB taxonomy): domain Archaea; phylum Thermoproteota; class Nitrososphaeria; order Nitrososphaerales; family JARVJX01; genus JARVJX01. Next base: position 5,864 of record JARVJX010000051.1, read on the forward strand.
CTTTTTTTATTACCTTGGCAAATATATCAAAGATAAAGGTTGTATCATAGGGGCCAGGAGAAGCCTCAGGATGATATTGCACGGCTAATAAATGCTCATCTTTAGACCTTAAACCTTCTACCGTAGCATCGTCAGCATTTGTAAACCATACCTCAACTTCACTCCCCTCTATAGATTTAGGGTCCACAGCATAACCATGATTCTGGCTCGTAATGAAGCCTCTACCTGTGGTTAAATCTATACAGGCTTTATTTTGCCCTCTATGGCCATACTTTAATTTAAAGGTTTTGCCTTTTAAAGCTAGGGCTAAAATCTGGTTCCCTAGGCAGATTCCTAAGAGAGGAATCTTATCCTCTATTATCCTCTTGGTAAGATTAATGGTTTCCACACATCTCTCAGGATCCCCCGGGCCATTACTTATAACTACCCCCGCAGGATTGTAGCTTAACACATCTTCATAGCTTACATTGTAGGGCAACCTTATTACCCCCAAATCTCTCTTTAATAGATTCCTTATGATGGAATTTTTTACACCACAATCAATTAAAACTACATTTTTTTCTTTCTTGAAGTAGGTTAAAGGCTCTTTAATGGATACTTGGCTTACAAAGTCTATTTCACCATAATCTTTATTTCTCTTAATTTCATCAAAAAGCTCATCTTCCTTTATATGATGAGAAACTTCTAGGCATCCCATCATAACTCCATGGCTCCTTAACTTCTTTGTTAGCTCCCTTGTATCAATATCGTATATTCCTGGTATTCTTTCATTATAAAGCCATTCCTGTAAGCTTTTAGTGCTTGAATAATGGTCAGGATAATTACAATATTCACTAACTATTACCCCACTTACCTGAATTTTATTAGATTCAAAGTATAAAGGTAACTCGTAATTATCAATTATATTATAGCTTGGAACACCATAATTTCCCATTAAAGGGTAGGTAAAGCATAAAATTTGCCCTCTATAAGAAGGGTCCGTTAAGGATTCAGTGTAACCTACCATACCTGTGGTAAAAACAACCTCTCCTACTATTCTGGTAGGAAAGCCAAAACCCTTCCCTTTAAATACCGTACCATCCTTTAGGGCTAAAACTGCTTTAAGTTCCATTCCATTAATGCCCTCTACTAAGCTCTTTAAATGACTATTTTAATTTTTACATTTAAAGATATGCACATTTAATGCTATATGATAAAAAGCAGAGAATCCCTTCCTAAGATTTATCGTCTTTTAAGAGCAATATAGTTAGCATAGTGAGGAGAAGAGTCAAAGGAACCGATATGAGTAAGGAAAGTTTTAAGCTCAAAAGAGGTATTAAAGCCCCAATAGCAACAGGAGCGATCATGGCAGCAATTATGGCAGAATTCTGTATTAATCCTGTTGCTGCTATGCTCTCTTCTTTACTTACAGAACTTTGAGCCAAAGATAGGAATAAAGGCCAAAAGGCAAAGTTTGTAAAGCCTAAAACCGATGATAAAAAGAATACTACTATTAGTTCATGAGGTGCAATAACAAAGTAAATGGAGCTTATCGCAGCTATTAAAGCTGTAAGTAAGATGGTTTTATCCTTGCTAAATCTATCCGATATACCTCCAATAAAGAGTGAGCCTATAGCACCAAAGAGGGAAAAAAGGGTAAAGGTGAGTCCTATCTCTGGAATACTAACACCTATATCCTCTAAATATAGAGGATACCAAGTAACAATTATTAAAAAGGGAATGTTAGCAAAGAATACTCCTATATAAGCCTTGAGAAAACTTTTTCTTTTAAAGAGAGAGCTATAGGAAATCTTTGGTCTAAGAGTTTTAACTTTGCTATTAAAGCTTGGGTTAAAAAGTAGTAAGGGAGCAGCTAAACCAAATAGTCCGTAGGTTAAGAAGGAAAATCTCCATCCGTATATAATCGTTGTTAAGCCTGTAATCATGGAACCAGCGATTCCTCCTATGCTGTAAACCGTGTTTGCTAATCCAAGCATTAAGCCTCTAAACTTTGGCTTCCATTGACCAAGAGTTGAGTAAACCGATGGAACCATTAGACCATTCCCAAAACCCAATAAAGCTGAAAAGATGAGCAAGGAAATATAAGAAGGAGTGAAGTAGAAAGCTAGTATTGATAAAGCAACAATTAAACTACCATAAAAGGTAATTTTATTTTCTCCAAATCTTAAGGAGAGTTTTCCCACTAAAGCCATAGTAATGGCCATAAAGAGAAACATGATAGTAAATATAAGACCTATTTCAATAGATTTTAGTTCGAATTCTTTAGAAATTTCTGGGATAGCTACACTACTAGAAAAGCGAAAGGCTGCAAAGGTTGTATAGGAAAGTAATAGTCCAAGTATTTTGTTCGCCAACTCTTCCTCAAAGGGCTATTATCATCCCATATAAAAGTTAATAGTAGGTCTATCCTATTTTTACGCTTTTGAGAGTTCTTCAGGCAGGTCTGAATTTCAGTAAGCAGACCTATGTTAAAGTGTGTAGATGATCTTTAAGATACTATTTGCCCATATGACACATTTTTTGCAATTGAAGAAGAGCTCATGAACCATGTAAGGGAAGAACATAGGATATAACCATCTCCATTTTTTATTTACCTTATGTGAGATATTAGATATAGAATATTTTGTAAGAGTCTATAACCTTTCCGATGATTCGATACCTTGATGAAAGGGCCACTAAGAGCGGCTTAGATCCTAGCCCATTCTTATCCTTTTCTATTTCCATTAGCTTAATGTTATTGTTAGATAAGAGTGAAGTTATAAAAGATCCCTAATATAAAGTTATCCTCCTCCTATGGCTGGTAATAGCATTACTACATCGCCATCTTTTACCTCAGCGCTTAAACCTCCTAAAAATCTTACATCTTTATCATTTATAAAGACCCTTATAAAATTCTGTAATTCATCTTTTTCATTCAAAATTCTTTCTCTAAAGTCTTCTCCAAATTGAGCTGATAATTCTTCTATAATTTCTCTTAATTTATTTGATTTTACATTTACTTCTTTATTACCCTTCGCTAACTGAACTAAAGGACCAAAGATCTTAACCTTTACCATTTCCCAACCCCAACACTATATTCTTTAAAGAATTTAAGTTTGGCTCTATGACGTACCAATTCCCCCTTTTTTCAGAAATTAACTCAGAAGCCTTCAATCCATTCCCAGTTATACAGCAAACTACCCTTTCTCCTTTCTTAACCTTACCTTCTTCAATTAATTTTTTCAAGGTTCCTATTACTACTCCTCCAGCAGGTTCTGAAAAGATTCCTTCGGTTGAGGCTAAGAGTTTAATGGAATTTACTATCTCTTCATCGCTTATGGCTTCAACTATGCCCCCCGTTTCTCTAACGATTCTATTAACATAGATACCATCTCCAGGGTCTCCTATAGCTATGCTTGTGGCTATAGTATTAGGATTTTCTATTGGGATTATAAAATTTCTCCCCTCTTTAAAAGCTTGAGCTACAGGAGAGCATCCTAGGGCTTGTGCACCGTGCAAAGTAGGCATAGTACCTTTAACTAAATCTAAATCCATAAATTGTTTAAAGCCTCTATATATAGAGCATAGCAAAGCCCCACTTGCCACAGGGATTATTATATGATCAGGTAATTCCCAGTTTAGTTGCTCACAAACTTCAAAGGCTATGGTTTTTGAGCCCTCCACATAATAGGGCCTCGATGTAACATTAACTATATTCCATCCTAACTCCTCAGCGGCTAATACCGCTAACCTATTGGCATCGTCATAGTTACCTTTAAGAGCCAAGATCCTTGCACCATAGGCTATTATCTGAGAAATCTTTGCTGGTTCTATATTAAAAGGAACTAAAACATAGCAAGGCACATTAGCCTTAGCAGCATGAGCTGCTACAGACCCTGCTAAATTTCCTGTGGATGCACAGCCAACTACTTTATCTCCTAACTCTAAAGCCTTAGATACTGCTATACCAGCTGGTCTATCCTTAAAGGAAAAGGTTGGATTGACACTATCATTCTTTATGTATATGTGATTAAAATTTAATTTCTCTTCAATTCTTTCTCCTTTAATTAGAGGTGTGTACCCTGCTCCTAAATTCACTATGTATTTATCCTCTTTAAGAGGCAAAAGCTCCCTATATCTCCAAAGATTTCTCTCTCTATCATTAAAGGATTCTCTTCTTAATTTTAAATTTTTCAAATCATAGGTAACGTCTAAGGGAGCGAAGCAATTACTACAAACAGCCAACTTTAAGGGCTCATACTCCCTACCACATTCCCTACACTTTAAACTTAAAATATAGCTCAATGGGCTTCATTTAATACCAAAAGCTATTATATTAATTCTTTTTCTATCAATCAATTCTTATAGGAATATTTTAAAAGCTATATATAAGTTTCTACTAAAATCCTTTAGATGAGCCTTCAGGAAGAAGTTGCAGAGGCAAAGAAAAAGATGGACTCAAAGTATTCTGAGGAAACTTGTCCTATCTGTGGTAGTAGAATAGATGAGCTGGGCTATTGTGCCTGTGGAGCAACTAGCGGTTAACTAAAGTTTACTGTCAATAAAGGTTATTGTTTCGAGCTTTTGGCATTCCTTATAATCTATTTTATAACAGATACTTTCTACCTGATTTATGATCTCTCTTATTTTATCTCTGTCAACAGGCCTTTTGAGCAAAGTAGCTAAATACTTTTTGCGTAACTCTATCACAGCCTCTAATTTATCTTCAGGAACTTTAAGGTATTTTGCTTTACCATCTCTGCTTATTAGAACCGCTAACTCCTTCTTCTCTACCATTACCATTTACTTTTCAAAAGGCTTCTATAAATTTTACCCAATATATAAAGAATAAAGTAGAAATGGTTCTTTAAAAATGAAGAATCCATAAAGTTTATTAAATTCTCTTCTAATCATCTTCAGTGCATAAAGTTTACAGTAACGATTTATCTTTAACGGTTAAAGTAACAACATCTATGGTCTTTATTTTAATAGCCCTAATAATTAGCATAGTCTTAAATTGGAAGGCTGAGATTACCTTTAAGCTCTTAATTTCCTTCATAATTTTAGGGGTATTCTTACTTCCCTTATTCTTCTATCCAAGAAAGGTAATTTTAGAGGAGAATGCTATTAAAGTAATTAGATTCGGTAAGGATATATTAATAAATTATTCAAAGATTTTTGATCTCAAAGCCTTAAAGGATGAAAAAATAAGAATGATTGGTATAATAGGTAGCGATGGTATATTTGGGCATTTAGGACTTTATTATCTAAGAGGTTATGGTAAAGCCTGGTGCTATTTAACAAATCCAAAGAAGCCAATAATCTTAATTCTAAAGAATGGGAAGAAATTTGCCTTCAGTTTAAAAGAAGATGATGAATTTATGAGAGAGTTAAATTTAAAGTTAAAAAAGTTGAGGAATGAAGTTTAATCTTTCTTCTCCTTTTTATCCCATCTGACATAAATTCGTTAACTTTCTTGTAAATCTCATCTAACTTTGGTAGTAGGATCTTGAGTGATAGATGGCTGAGTTAAAGGTTGCTGTATTTGAGTTTGTGCTGTTGTCTCTTCTACTGAAGAAACACCATACTGGAAGTTCTTTATAGCAGAATTTATACTGTTACCAGAGTTATCCACAACAGTTACAAAGGAACTCCACATACCTTGCCAATTAGCACCTACTAAACTAAAGGGTTGGAAGTTATACTGCCATGTAGCTTCTCCACCAGAACCACTGGCTAAATTCATGGTAGCTGAATTTACTCTAGTAACTCCACCTGGGTCTTTGATGTTATCCTTGATGAAAGGTCATAGTATCCAAATGCATCCTTTGCTTTGGCTTTAAAAGTTCCAGAAGATGTATCGTATATGGCTATAGGTGAGTCTGTGCTTATTATCTGGAAGTGGTCTTGAGCAATGATTTCCATTCTTGTAGGAGTATCAGAAAAGCCTACGGCTAATATGAAGCTTTGTGTTACAGCAGCTTTCTTTAGAACTATTCTAAGATCCAAAATATATCCTTGCTGAACAGTATGAGATACAGAGGAAAGAGTGTTAGTATATTGGGTATTTGCGGCTCCTAAGTTTATAGTTGATGTAGTGTTGGCTATTAGAGTAAAGGCTCCATTAGGAGCTACCTTCCCTAATTGAGAAACATAGCTCACACCATTTTCTGAAGAAGTAGAAGCTCTGGCAAATATTATAACTTGTATATTGCCACTAAGAATTAAATCTCCATATAAAGGGCTCTGTTACCTTAAGGGTGAGTTAATCTTCTCCTTCATATATGTTCGTAAGGAGAAGGACACCTCTACCTATAGTACTCTATGATGTTTACTTGGTCTTTGAGGGATTGAGCCTCCTGCCTCTTCTAGAGCATTGAGGCCATTCATTGAAAGGAGCCAGAAAGCGATAGGG
>JARVJX010000052.1 GCA_029775995.1 Nitrososphaeria archaeon
GAAGAGGCAGGAGGCTCAACCCCTCAAAGACCAAGTAAACATCATAGAGTACTATAGGTAGAGGTGTCCTTCTCCTTACGAACATATATGAAGGAGAAGATTAACTCACCCTTAAGGTAACAGAGCCCTAATAAAGATTAAATAAGCTTATATATGACTCCATTGTGATGAGCCTTCTTATAAAATGTCCTAACTGTGGATTGAGGAGTGTATATGAATTTATATTTGGAGGAGAATTTAAAGAGAGACCAAAAATAAATGATGATAGTTTAAAGTGGGTTAATTACGTTTATCTTCAAGATAATCCAGCTGGATTAAGGTTAGAATGGATTTATCATAGGTATGGGTGTAAGAGATGGTTTTTAGCAGAAAGAGATACTTTAACAAGTAAAGTTTTTAGAACTTATTTAAGAAAAGAGGAGGGTTAATTATGGAAAGGTTAAATCCAAAACCCTGTGAAGTCATAAATAGAGAAAAAAGTATAAGATTCTGGTTCAATGGGAAGTCCTATGAAGCTTATGAAGGTGATACTATCGCTAGTGCTTTGTATTCAATAGGTAAGTATATCTTCTCAAGGAGTTTCAAATACCATAGGCCTAGAGGATTACTGTGTCTTTCAGGTAGATGTCCCAATTGCTTGGTGGAGGTAAATGGTCAACCTAATATTCCTGCTTGTATTACTTTAGTTAAAGATGGTATGAGGGTAAGGGGGCAAAATGCTTGGCCCTCCCTAGAAGTAGATTTCTTTAATATAATAGATAAGTTTTCAAAATTTCTTTCTGTAGGATTTTATTATAAAAACTTTATTAACCCTTCTATCTGGAAACTTGTTAGACCCATTATAAGAAGAATAGCTGGAACAGGTATAGTAAATAGAAATTTTAAAGGAGAGGATTACAAACATATTTACAAACATAAAGAGGTGGCGATTATAGGAGGTGGAGCAGCGGGGCTATCTGCAGCTTTGGAGTTAGCTAAAAGGGGGATTAAGGTACTTTTAGTGGATGAGCAAAATGAGCTAGGAGGGAACCTTAGGTATGATACGAGTGAACATAATACAGAAGGGTTTAAAGGGATGAAAGGATACGAGATTGCTAAAAAACTCTCATCTGAGGTTAAGGCCAACCCTAATATAGAGGTATTAAATAATGCTACCTGTTTTGGTTTTTACGAAGATAAACTTTTAGGAATAGTCCAGAATAATAAGTTAATTAAGGTGAGGGCAAAAGAAGTTATAATTGCTACAGGATCCTTTGAGAGGCCTATAGCCTTTAAAAACAATGAATTACCAGGTATATTCTTTGGTAGTGCCGTTAGAAAGCTAATGAATCTTTACGGTGTTAAACCTGGTGAGAAGGTTCTTGTAGTAACATCCAACAATTACGGATACAGAGTAGCTCAGGATATACTAAATTCCGGATTAAAATTGATCGCTATAGTGGATGGTAGGGAGAATATAGAGGACGATGAATTTTTCATAGATTTAAAATCTAAAGGTGTAAGGATACTTAATCCTTATACTATAATAAGTGCTTTAGGGAAAAAGAGGGTAAAGGGTGCAGTAATAGCTAAGTTGGATAAGGATGGTAAGATAGTTAATGGTACTGAAGAAAGCATAGATTGTGATACCGTAGCTTTATCCGTAGGCTTTGAAACCGATTTTAACTTACTTGCACAAGCAGGATGCAAGTTAAGGTTTGATGAAGAGCTAGGTGAGAGGGTTACTGTAGAATACGTTAATGGAGTTTATTCTGCAGGAGAGGTAAATGGTTATCATGATTTAGGCATATCCATTCTTCAAGGAAGGTTAGCTGGTATTAAAGCTTTTATGGAATTAAAGGGTTCAGAAGAAGATTTAGTTAAAAACTTATTTTTTTCCCTTAAAAAATTAGAGGAAGAATATAGAAAGAAATTAAATAACAGATTTTTATATTCTTCTTCCTTTGATGATGGTAAATCCTTCACATGCTTATGCGAAGATGTTACAATTAAGGATATAAAGTTAGCTGTAGATGAAGGTTTTGATGATTTAGAACCACTAAAGAGATACACTACTTTTTCTATGGGTCCTTGTCAAGGAAAGATGTGTTCTACTATATGTAGCTCTATTTTTGCCAATAAAGTTGGTAAAAAGTTTAGTGATATAGGTTCAACTACTTCAAGACCTCCTTACTCTCCTATACCCTTAGGTCTTTTAGCAGGCCCTCCTCATATTCCTTACAAATTAACACCTATACATAGAAGACATTTAGAGTTTAATCCTAAGTTCATAAATATGGGAGAATGGAAAAGACCCTTCTATTATACTTCCATTGAAGAGGAATATAGGGCTGTTAGGGAGAATGTAGGTGTAATAGATATTTCTACTATAGGTAAATTTGAGATAAAGGGGAAAGATGCTACAAAGTTTTTAGATTTTGTGTTTGCCAATAAATGCTCCAATATAAAGATAGGTAAAGCAAGATACTCTCCATTACTTTTAGATAATGGTGTTATATTAGATGAATCCTTAATATTAAGGTTAGAGGAAGATCGATTTTTAGTTACTTCATCTTCTGGTAATGTAGAAGGTTTTGAGATGTGGTTAAAATGGTGGTTAGCTCAAAGTAATTTATGTGCTCATATAACCAACCTGACTTCAAACTTTGCCAGTATAAATGTTGCTGGACCTAGAGCAAGAGATTTATTATCTAAGATAGTAGAAATAGATTTAAGCTCTTTTCCAGATATGACCTTTAAATTTGCAAAATTGGCTGGAGTAGAATGTCTAATATTTAGAACTGGGTTTGTAGGTGAATTGAGTTGGGAAATCTATTGCCCAAGTGAATATGGGGATTATATTTGGAGCAAGATAATGGAAGTTGGTAAAGAATTTAATATTAAGCCAGTAGGGGTTGAAGCTATGAGAATTCTTAGTCTTGAAATGATGCATCTTTGGGCTTCCTTAGATACTGATGCAACATCCACTCCTCTTGAAACTGAAGTAGCTGGGTCTGTAAAGTTTGATAAAGAAGATTTCGTTGGGAAATATTATTTGTTAGATATTAAGAATAAGGGAATTAAATATAAGCTTGTAGGCTTTATAGTACCAAGTGAGGAAAAGGTGGAGAGTGGAGATTTGATAATAGAAAATAACGTACAAGTAGGTAGGGTTACAAAGGCTGCTTACAGCTATATTAGGAAGCAATATATAGGATTAGCCTGGGTTCCAGTAGAACTATCCAATGAAGGTGAAAAGATTAAGATATGGCACGATGGTAAAGTTATAGATGCCGAGGTTATTACTAAAACTTTTTATGAGGGATCAAAATGATATCCAAAGAACCTTATAAACTAAGTTCTTTATATTATAAATTAAAGGAATTAAATGCAAAATTTTCTTTAGATGAATTTAATTGGTTAAAAGCAGATGTAATTAGCAATAAGGATGAAGAAAGAGAAAATGCCAAAAAGAATGTGGGCTTAACAGATTTGAGTAATTTGGGAAAATTTAGCTTAAAGGGAAAAGATTTATTTAAAAATTTAAGGAGAGTTTATTGTAAAAATTGTGAATTCTCTATAGGTAAAATCTTTGCACCCTCATCAAAGGAATTTAAAGATAGTATTTGCTGTATATTAACTATAGATGAAGGCTTAATACTTGTTTCTCCTAAAGTTTTTGAGGATATAAGGAATAAGCTTTATAATTATGAAACTGAATGTTTTCATATAACAGATATTACATCTTTTTTAAATGGTATCCTACTTATAGGCCCAAAGAGCCCTCTCGTTCTTTCTAAACTTACAGAGTTTAATTTAGATGAGTTTGAAGATTTAAGTGTCACCTTTACTCCTTTATCACATGTTAATTGTATATTGTTAAGAAAAGATATAGGGGAAACATCATCCTACCTCATCCTCTTTGAGAGGGCTTATGGAGAATATTTATGGGAAACAATCATTCGTGCTGGAAAAGAATTTCAAATTAAACCTATAGGAAGAATAGCTTTAAGGGAATTAGGCTTGGGGTGGGATTAGTGTTAAGAAGCTTAAAAAATTGGAGACTCTTTAAGAAAGATAAGTTAAAAAGTAGATATGAGGTAGTAGTAATAGGGGCTGGTGTTCACGGTTTATCTACAGCTTATCATTTAGCAAAAAGGGGAATAAATAATGTGGCTGTATTTGATAAAAGCTATTTAGGTGGTGGTAGTAGTGGTAGGAACACGCAAATTATAAGGGCAAACACTAGATTACCAGAAAGTACTAAATTTTATAAAGAGGCTTTAGAGGGTTATGAGAAGTTATCAAAGGAAGTTAATCTTAACCTTTTGATAAATCAGTGTGGCCATCTAACGTTAGCTCATAGTGAATTTGAATTAGATGTATTAAGACTAAGGGCTCAGAGTAATAGGAAGTTGGGTGTAGATAGCAGAGTTATAGGGAAAGATGAGATAAAAGAATTGGTACCTTATATAGACTTAAGTGAAAATAAAAGATTTCCTATAGTAGGGGCTTTATGGCATCCAAGAGGAGGTAATATAAGGCATGATGCAGTAGTTTGGGGTTATGCATCAGTAGCCAATAAGTTAGGAGTTGAGATTTATACTCATAGTGAAGTTAAAGATATAAAAAAGGAGGGTAATGAAGTAAGATCAATAATAGTGAATGGGGAGGAGGTAAAATGCAATTATGTGATTAATGCAACTGCTGGTTGGTGTTCCACTGTAGCTAAAATGGTAGATATAAAGTTACCAATAACTACCATTCCACTTCAAGCCTGTGTATCAGAACCTTTAAAACCCTTTATGAATGTAGTGTTAGTTTCTGTAAGATTAGCAGCTTACTTTTATCAAACTGAAAGAGGAGAATTTGTGATGGGGGCCGAGATCGATCCTTATCCCTCCTATAGCTATAGATCCACTTTACCCACTTTAGAAAATATAGCTACTGCTATTATAGAATTGGTACCTTGTTTATCACAAGTGAAAGTAATTAGACAGTGGGCAGGAATATGTGATTTAACTCCTGATTTTTCCCCTATAATGGGAGAGGTTCCAGAAGTTAAAGGATTTCTATTAAACGTAGGTTGGGGAACATACGGATTTAAAACTGCTCCAGCATCGGGGAAAGCTCTAGCTGAGCTTATAGCTACTGGAAAGACACCAGAATTAATTAAGCCTTTCTCTATAACAAGGTTTTATGAAAATAGATTAATGGACGAGAAAGCTTCTGCACAAACAGCCCATTAAGAATACTCTGGTTTAGTTTTTAATTCTATTTTTGCTTCTTACTTTGATCTCTTATTTTTATTTTTAACTGCTTTAGCAGAAGTTATATCAAGGTTTAAGCTACCAAACATAATAGATCAATTTACAATTTATAATATCGCTACTTAGGTTTTAAGTAAATCTAAATTTTCCACCTACTGAAGCTAAATTTATGTTAAAACCAAGCTTTAGAAGCTCCAACCCATCTTAAAAGTCCTTTTAAGAGAGCTCCATACTAAAATCTATAGCCCTTGCAGAATGGGTGATAAATCCTAGAGAGATCACATCTACACCAGATAAAGCATAATCTTTTATATTTTCAAAATTTATCTTTCCAGAGGCCTCTAAAATAACCTTATCCCTTAGGTTTAACTTTTTTAACTCATCAACAACCTCTTTAATTCCTTCAGGGGTAAAGTTATCTACCATTATTATATCAGCACCAAGCTTTGCAGCCTTTACAGCCTCGTCTTTGTTGCTAACTTCTACCTCAATTTTCTTGGTAAAGCTAACCTTTTCCTTAGCCTTTTTTATAGCAAGCTCTAAACTCAAAAGCTTAAGATGGTTATCTTTAATAAGGATACAATCATCTAATCTTAATCTATGGGTATCTCCTCCTCCAATCTCCACAGCCCTTTTATCAAAGATTCTGAAGCCTGGTAAAGTCTTTCTTGTGCAGGCTACCTTTACCTTAGCATTTATATCTTTAACTAAATCTACTGCCCTTCTTGTTACAGTGGCTACCCCACTCATCCTCATAAGAAGATTTAAAAGGGTCCTTTCAACCATCAATAGTATTTTAGCTTTACCTCTTACCTCGGCTACGATGCTATTCGCCTTAACGTATTCTCCATCTTTAAAAAAGGGTTTTAATTTGCAACCTAAAAGCTCCAATAAGCTTTTAGCTTCTTCTAAGCCCGCTATAATGCAATCCTCTTTAACAATTATGATGGCTTTAGCCTCCAAATCCTCAAGAATCAAATTGGATGTTAAATCTCCAAAGCCTACATCCTCTTTTAAGTAATCCATTAACCTATCTTTAATAAGGGGATTCACCTTTGATTCAAATATAAAAGGCTCTATTAATCTTTCTCTTTATTATTTGTGGTAAGGTCCCCTATCATCTATCTCTAATTGCACTAAACCCTTCTTCTTTACAGGAGGAATGGATAATTGTAAGGGGCTCATGATTAGGCTCTTCTTATCGGTAGAGCTTAGCTCATGATCATTGGTCATAAATAAAGCGTAAAAGGGACAAGCATCTACACAGAAACCGCAAAATACACAATTACCATAATCTATTTGAGGGAATATGGATTTCTTATTTTGAGGATAACTAACATCTAACTTAACCATGGCTATACAGTTTGCAATATTTTGGCAAGCTATAGCGCAAAGAGAGCAACCTGTACACTTCTCTAAATGTAATATATGCCTTCCCTTATAGCCTGCTATACCTACTTGAGCCTTAGGATCGTAGCTATAACCTCTTTCTATATCTAAATTTACTTCAGGATACCTTAAGGTAATTCTCCTCTTAAAGAGGTTCTTAATGGCCTGATTTATGGCTGATATTAAGTCTATGGCTAAACTCATCTAAAACTTTACACCCATGGAATAGATGAATAAAGCTATAAAAAGGTTAATTAAAGCTATAGTGATTAGCCAGACCCAACCTATTCTTATAAGTTGATCTATTCTGATCCTTGGCATACTGCCTCTAATAAGCATGAGAAAGCTCATAACCAAAAATACCTTTATGATGGTCCAGGCTTCAGGAGGCAAGAAAATAGGGCCATGCCAACCTCCTAAAAATAGCACGGTAAATAGAGCAGAAAGGGCATAGAACTTAAGGTAAGCGGCTAATTGTATTATGGCAAAGAGCATACCACTATACTCTGTTAACCATCCTGCTACTATCTCTGTATCGGCTTCAGGCAAATCAAAGGGTATCCTTTCTAACTCAGCTAAAGTAGCTATTATAAAGACTATGGCTCCTAAGAATTGAGGTATAAGGAACCATAGGGATACTTGAGCCTCCACTATCCTTATAAGATCAAGGCTTCCAGCCATTATAACAATACCTAAAACTGAGAGCAAAAGGGGTATTTCGTAAGAAACCAATTGGTGTAAAGATCTTAAACCTCCTATAAAGGAGAATTTGTTAGCACTTGCCCAACTGGCAAGAAGAACCACAATAGGATAGAAGCCCAAAACTGCAAAAATTAATAGTAAGGAAAGATTGGATCTTGCTATGTAAGTAGATGGGCCTAAGGGTATTAAAGCTAGTAAAGCTCCTGATATAGCTAGAGTGCCCATGGGAGCCATAAAAAAGAAGAGTTTATCAACCCTTTCTGGAATTATGATCTCTTTAAAGAGAAGTTTAAACAAATCGGCTATAGATTGAAGAATCCCTCCAAATTTACCAGCGTAAACGGGACCATAACGGTTATGAACCTTAGATAAAAATTTCCTCTCCCACCAAGTTATAATCACACCTGAGAATAAAGCAGCAAAGGTAAAGCCTGGAAAGATAACAACTTTAAAGAAGTCCGTTTTCATCCAATCACCTAAGTAAGGAAATACTAGAGTAGGGTCCATTAGAAACTTTAAGAACTGATTATAATCTACCCTCTCCTTAAAGGGAACTAAAGGATAAAGGCTTGAGATATCAAAGTAAGGTAATATGAGAAGTATAATGGGAGTTAAGATCATAGGTATTAAGAGTAAGAGCCAGAAAAGTATCTGAAGAATCCTTACTAAAAACTGTTCAAAGGTTGTTATAACTCCCACTATTTATCAGCCTCCACAGGCCAGTAATCTAACCCCCAGTATATGGCTGGTATATCAGCAACATGTTGGTTAACTAATAAATGCTTCATTAAGGATAAGCATCTGAAGCTTGGCACACTCAACTTTAATCTGTAAGGATAAGGCTTACCATCACTAATTATGTAATAGGCCATGGTTCCTCTTGCAGATTCAGTCCTAGCAAAGGCTTCCCCTTCAATTCCCTTTAATACACCTCTCTTAGCGTTTTTTACTGGGCCTGAAGGCATCTTTTTTATAGCTTGCTTAATTATATTCATGCTCTGGTAAAGCTCCCCTAATCTTACCATGCACCTTGACCAGCAATCTCCATCTTTATAGACTGGTATTTCAAAATCTATATCATCATAGCTGGAATAGGGTTCATCTTTTCTAACATCAGATTTAACTCCAGAGCCTCTAAGGTTTGGACCTGTGGCTCCAAGCTCTATGGCATCTTCCCTCTTTAAAATTCCCACTCCCTGAGTTCTCTTCAAAACTAAGGGATTGTAAAAGAAGATCTTCTCGTATTCCTTCAATCTTTTCTCATAGTAATTGCAAACTTTTATAGCTTTATCAGGAAAATCATCAGGTATATCATTTCTTACCCCTCCAGGCACAAAGAAGGCAAAGGTTACTCTTGCACCAGCTATCATTTGAGCCAAATCTATGAATAGTTCTCTATCTCCCACAGGCCATAGGAACATAGTAGTGTGTCCTACAAAAACACCGTAAATTCCAAGCCAGTACAAATGGCTTATGATCCTATTCAGCTCAGCCATGATGATTCTTATATATTGGGCTCTAGGTGGAGGAGGTAAATCCAAAAGCTCTTCAGAAGCTAACACATAGGGAAATAAAATACCAGAAGAATCTATTATTACAGGCCTTTCTAGGTGAGGTATATTTTGAATGTAGGTTCTGTATTCAGCCATCTTTTCAGCCCCTCTATGAACATAACCAGGATCAGGCTTAACATCCACAACTATATCCCCATCTAAAACAACTATTAACCTAAAGTGACCGGCACCAGGATGTTGAGGTCCAATGCTTAGGGTTAAGGTTCTCTCAGCCATTTTATTCCCTCCCAGGAAGTTTGAATTCCTTTCTTAAGGGAGGTATATCAGCCCAATCTTCGGGTAATAGTAGCCTTTCCAATCTTGGATGTCCTTCAAACTTTATCCCTAGCATCTCATAGGTTTCTTGTTCATGGTAAGAGGCACTTTTCCAAACATCTGTTAGGCTTGGGACTATAGGGTTATCCCTCGATACCCTTTCCCCTAGGGCAAAGACTATATCTCTTAATTCATTATCTATAGCAACTATATGGTAAACTACTTCCATTTCATTGCTAGAAGGATAATCTGTACCAGCTACAGAAGCTACCTGATTAAAGCCTAAAGCTTTAAGGAAGGAGGCTACTTCAAAAATTTTTTGAGGTGAAACATCTATCCTTATTCTCTTAGGCTTAACATATTTCTCTTTAATAACATCTTCAAACTTTGCTTTAATTTTATCCAGTAAAGCCCTTTCTCTTTCAGTTGTTAGGCTCAATTTAGCCCTTCTTTAAAAATTTTTTTCTAATCCAAGAACCAATGGCAATAGCTTTATTTCTCCTTATCTTCTCCTGTAGCATCATTATAGCTTGCACTACAGCTTCAGGTCTTGGGGGGCATCCTGGTATGTAAACATCTACAGGAATTATCTTATCTATCCCAGGTAAAACATTGTAAGAGTCAAAGTATAAACCTCCATCTATAGCGCAAGCTCCCATGGCTATAACATACTTTGGTTCAGGCATCTGATCATAAATTAGCTTTAATCTAGGCATCATCTTTCTCGTTACAGTTCCAAAGACTATCAACAAATCACACTGCCTTAAAGAGCCAAAGGCTTCTAATACTCCAAACCTTTCAGCATCAAATCTGGGACCATGGCAAGCTCCAAACTCAGCACTACAACAAGCGGTCTCTAAATGAACGGGCCATAAAGAATACAATCTTCCCCAATTTATAACGTAAGAGAGGGGCTCATCTACGACCTTTTCTATAACTTCACTAAGCTTTCCAACCAATACGCCCATCATCCCCGTTTTCTCTACCAAAGCTCCCTCCTCCCTGCTAAATGTAAGGCGTAAGCAAGGGTTATAAAGATAATGGTTAGGAAGATGAGAATGGTGGGTAAGCTTGCTAAACCTAAAGCTTGAAAGGCTGAACCCCAGGCAAAGAGGAACATGATTATAACGTCAAAGACTACAAACATCAAAAGGTAAGAATAATACTGCATCATAAGGTGAACCCTTGCCTCTCCTGAAGGATATTGCCCAGCTTCAAAGGTACTCTTCTTTATAGGATTGGGTCTTTTTGGTGAGAAGATAAAGGGTATCAGCATCATAAGTATTGATGCTATAAATCCAAAGATTACGAGGTAAAGTATAGCTTCAAATTCTGTTGCCAACAAAGGCATTTCAAAAGGGCATCTATTTAATTTTTTTCTTTATTAGAACTCATTGCAATATTCTTTGTGCTGAAGGTCAAGTTTTCTTCGCTTCCTAATTTAGAAGCTTTTTGAAGTTCCATCCTTTGGATATGAAGATAATGGAGCTGACAGATCAGCATTGGGAAGAGATCAAGTTGATCATACCAAAGCAGAAAGGAAGAGGAAAGCCAAGAGCTTATTACAGGAAACTCTGAATGCAATACTCTACGTCCTAATGAGTGGTTGTAGATGGGAAGACCTCAAGGAGACTAAATAAAGCTATCACTACACCACAGCTTGGAGAAGGCTGAAGAGATGGGAGGAGATGAGAAAGGCATCTGGAAGAGGATACTTGATTCGCTGATAGCTAAAGGTTATTTAAAAATCTTCAGTATAAAGTAAACCCTCTCAACCTATGACCTTTAATAACCTTAGTTCCCATAAAAACTTCCTTCCATTAATCAACTTACTAGAGGCAATTATAGTTAAACTTGTTTGAGTTGAAAAAAGCTACTAAACCCTTTGATAAGCATTAGAGTTTTAATAATATATGCTAAACATATATATGATCTTCCTACCTGTAAAGCCAATATCTGATGTATTGAAGAGGGTAAGTTGTTTATGGTATAAAACACCTCACTCCACAGCCCTATAGGGCTTGTCAAGATAACGTTCTCCATTTTGTTTAGTTTGTTTGACTTTTGTCTTCTTATTCTTTTTCGTTCTATCGTATGCTATGAGTGGATTATCTTGTGAGGTTGGTGAAGTAAGCAATCTTTAAGAGAAATAAGGTGGAGTTAAAGGATAAGGTCCTTTCAGCCCTCATGCATTATTCAGGCTTATCCTTGAGGAATATAGCCAAGGGGAGGGAATTCACTTATGAATCTGTTAGGCAATAGTATCATTAAGGAAGGTTTTGAAGGAGCCTGAGAGGAAGCATAGAGTATATAGCTATAGATGAGAATAAGACCAAGCTTCACTGTAAACAGGTCTATGTATGGCAAGGATGGATATAAGAGATTTTCTAGGAGTAAGAGTATCTTACACAAGAAGTATATTGGATGGGGACTCTTTATCCAGATATTCTTCCATACTTTGAGAATAAACCCATCCTACTCGTAGATCATGATCATGGTATGTGGATGTATTAAAGAGGCTGGTAAAAACAGGAGCAAGTAACGAGAAGAGGAATAGCATAGAATCTTGTTTTCACAAGTTTGAAGGGAAGGCTTAAAGCCTTTTATAATAGCTTCCCCCTTAGAGCATCCATATCATCAGCAACCAAATTATTAGATGTGTTCATCAGGCTCTATAACCTAGAAATCAGGATTGGCTTATCTTGACAATCCCCCTGGATATCTGTTAATAAAATGTTCCATGTTGAGGTAGCCTCCTACACATACTCCCTTAAGCCTTACTTCCTTTCCATCCTCAGATACGATTAAGTTTCTATCTTTTACTTCTAGAAACTTCATAATTCTTTCTTCCCTTATCACACTTATAAATTTTATATCCTTCAAGGCTGTGGCAGAAAAGCTACTTTATCGTCTCTTTTATGAAAGAGTAGACTGTTAAGTTATCATAAAATTACGCTCTTGCCTCCTTAGTGAATGATAAGTTATTTACTTCCTCTTCCGATTTTCATATATGGTTGGGAGTATACGTTTATCCTTAACCATTA
>JARVJX010000053.1 GCA_029775995.1 Nitrososphaeria archaeon
AATACGATCCTTAAAGCATGATACCATCGTCTAACAGCTTCATAGGTGAAATCCCTCCATTTTGCTATACTCCTTAGAGATGAACCTGAATAATGCAGGAGGGCTGAGAGGATCTTATCTTGCAAAGGCACCTTATTCCTCTTAAAGATCTTAGCCTCCTTAAACATCCTCACAAGGTAATCCAGTCCACCCATAGAGTATGGAGAGAGGGAAATAGAACAAAAAGCCTAAGGTTAAATAGAATATACAGAATGAAAACGTTATCTTGACAATCCCATAGTTAGGTAAAATTTATATCAATACCATCAACAAATTTTTAGATGAGGATAAAGGTAAAGTATCTATCTAGGGCAAATGATATAACAAAAAAGCATTATGAGGAAGTAGATTTACCAGATAATTCTACCTTAAAGGATTTGGCAAATATATTAATAGAAAGGTATGGAAAAGATTTTAAAGATTATCTCTATGATGATAGCGAAAGATTGGTTCCTCTTATCTTCATAAATAAAAAATCGGTTAACGATTTAAATTATCCTATAAAGGAAGGTTCAGAGATAGTTTTTATGGCTGCTATAGGTGGAGGAAAAATTAAAGAGGGTTTTAAGCTATTTCCCCCATAGATCATCAGCTATGTCGTTTAGACCTAATTCCCTAAGTTTCTCTCTAGTTGGTAAGCTTTTATTTGGATCCCAGCCTCTTTCTCTGTAGTATTCTGGTAAGGTTTCATCAAGTTTAACAACAGAATTTCCTGCCCTTTTATTAGGCTCCTTTAATAACCTTTCCGGTAAGGTATCTTCCTCTCTTGTGCAACCATGCCTCATATTAAAGGCTTTTCTTAAGTTGAATACCCTTTCCCCAAGCTTCATAGCATCTTCAACGGTGTATTTTAATCCAGTTACTGCTGAGAAAGCATCAGTATAGTTTGTCATCTTACCAATGTATCTTAATATATCGGATGAGAATAGGCACCATCCTCCAACATTTATAAAGCACCACCAATCTTCTAATAGCTTTGCAAGTCTTCCCTTACCTTCTGTTGTTTGTGGATCTAAGCCTCCATATATTCCTATTTCAGGGTATGGAATCTTAAAGGGTTCCCAAATTACAGTGATACCTTCGGTATGTCTTCCTCCTGTTATAGTGCAAGCATAGTGAGGACCTCCTCCCTGAAAGGCTCTAGGATCATGGGCTGCTAACTCTACACCCTTTATTTGAATGGCGTATTTCATGGCTCCATTACCAATGATACCTGCAGCTCTCCTTGTACCTTCAGCCAATATATTGCCAAAGCCTTCCCTATAGGTTATTTTTCTTAAGATTTCAATCTCAGCGTCAGCATTACCGAATCTTAGATCTATACCATCGGTATCCTCTTTGCTAATTATTCCCCTCTCATAGCACTCCATAGCAAAAGCTATAGTACCTCCAGCTGATATGGTATCTATCCCATATAAATTACACAGATCGTTAATTTTATTTAGAGCATATATGTCAGTAATTCCACAGTTTGAGCCTAGCATGGTCATATTTTCATATTCTAATCCTTCAACGTTACCTTCATCCAACTTGTATTCTCCTTCACCTGCTCCTGAAATTCTCCTACAGGCTACCGCACAAACATAGCAGGTCCTATTTCCCACCAAGACTTTGTCAAAGTTTCCAGGCCAAGATATGGCCTTTGGGTCATATTCACCCCAATTTTCATCAGCAAAGTTATAGGAATTGGTATCTCCTATTTCCCAACCACTGGCAAAGTAGCTTGGTGTCCCTCCCCTTCTAAAGCTTGTTACCTCTTCATGCTTAGCATAGTGCTTGCTAATCTCCTTCATTAGCTCCTTTAATCTATCAGGCTCAGCCACAGGAACGGGCTTATTTCCTCTAACAGCTATAGCCTTTAATTGCTTATGACCCATGATGGCTCCTGTACCAAGTCTACCAGCTGCTCTACCAGCTTCATCATGCATTACAGCTGCAAATCTAACAAGATTTTCCCCAGCAGGACCAATACAGGCTACCTGTATCTTTTTATCTCCTAAATCACTTTTTAAAGCTCTATCAACCTTTCTTGCATCCATTCCCCAATAGGCTGAAGCATCTCTAATTTCCACCTGCTCATTATTTACCCACAAATATACTGGTTTTGGGGCCCTTCCATGAAAAACGATCATATCATATCCAGCTAACTTTAACTCAGGCCCCCAAAAGCCTCCACAGCTACTATCTCCAAAGTAACCTGATAAAGGTGATTTGCAAACTGTTGTAAACCTTCCTGCTGTTTGAGTTATAGTTCCAGTTACTGGACCTGTTGTGAAAATTAATCGGTTTTCAGGGTCAAAGGGCTCAACCCAAGGTGGAACCTCATCGTAAAGTATTCTTCCAGCAGTACCATAGCCTCCTCCATATTTCTTCAAGAATTCATCATTTTCTTCCTCTACCCATATCTTCCCAAGGGATAGATTTACCCTAAGTATCTTTTTAGTATATCCTCCTAAGACTTTACCTTCCTTTCCCATACCTTTGCTTCTGCATAT
Organism: Nitrososphaeria archaeon; assembly: GCA_029775995.1. Lineage (GTDB taxonomy): Archaea > Thermoproteota > Nitrososphaeria > Nitrososphaerales > JARVJX01 > JARVJX01. Next base: position 2,535 of record JARVJX010000053.1, read on the forward strand.
AGGAATTTAAATATTACTGCTAGGATAGTATGGTTAAATGGATTTAGAGGAAAGGATTGAGCTCTTTAGAAGGGTTGGGGAAGAGATAATTACTGAAGAGGAGCTAAGAGAATTGTTAATTAAAAAGGAGCACCCCATAGCCTATGATGGTTTTGAACCTTCAGGATTAGCCCATTTACCCTTTGCCATTTATAGAGTTATTAACCTTGAAGATTTGATTAAGGCTGGTGTTAGATTCAAGCTTTTGATAGCCGATTGGTTTGCTTGGATAAATAATAAGATGGAAGGAGATTTGGAAAAGATAAGAAAGGTAGGAGAATACTTTGTTGAGGTATGGAAAGCTTCTGGATTAGATATGAGCAAAGTTGAAATTTTATGGAGCAGCGATATGGTAACGAATAAAGATTATTGGAGGTATGTCCTTTTAATTGCAAAAAATACAACTCTTAACAGAGCCATTAGAGCTTTAACTATAATGGGAAGAAGTAAGAAAGAGTTACAAGAGGTAGCTCAAATCTTTTATCCTATGATGCAAGTGGCTGATATCTTTTGGTTAGAGGCTGATATATGCCAATTAGGTTTAGACCAAAGAAGGGCAAATATGTTAGCAAGGGAGATAGGACCAAAGTTAGGTCTCTGGAAGCCTGTTATAGTTAGCCATCATATGCTTATGGGATTAGAAGGGTTAAAGGAGCCTGAAGGATATGATGAAGATAAAGCCATTGATATTGCCATTAGCTCAAAGATGAGTAAGAGCAAACCTGAGAGCAGTATATTTATACATGATGATGAGGAGACTATAAGAAGAAAGATAAGGAGGGCCTATTGTCCAGAAAAGGTTGTGGAGAATAACCCTATAATGGACTATTGTAAGCACATAATCTTTAGGAAATTTAAGAGCTTCCTAGTTGAAAGAAAAGAAAAATATGGGGGAGATATAGAGTTTTGGAGTTACAATGAGCTTAAAAGATATTATAGTGAAGGGAGTTTACATCCTTTAGATCTGAAGGAAGCTACAGCTAACTATCTTAACCAACTTATTAAACCCATAAGGGAGCACTTTGAAAAGGATAAAAGGGCTAAGGAGCTTTACGAATTGGTTAAGAGTTATGAGGTAACTCGCTAGTCCTTAAAAGATTAAAAAAGTAATCTCTCTTTTTTGTAGCCTCTAAAAAGGCTTTATCAACCTTCAATTTCATTTCATCAAAATGGTGAGGCCTATTCTCTCCTACAACCTTTTTAACCTTTGTGTAGGCTGATTCTCTAAATTTACTCTCCAACTTTTTAAAGGAGTTTCCTTGAATTAGGTAAGGTTCCTTTCCCTCTTCTGTATATCCCACTCTCTCTACTTTAACTCCAGCTTTTCTAATAACTTCCTTTATATCCTTTTCATACTCTTCATCACAGAAAATCATCAAAGAATCTAAGGATACGCCCAAATAATCTATTCCATTCTCTTCAAGGAGCTTTAAAACCTTTAAGTTAATTAAAGCTTTAATTTTTTCCTCATAAAGGAAGAGAGCTACACTAGAATTTTCACATATTTCTTTAGCATCTCCCCTTATCCCTCCATTAGTTACATCGGTCATAGCTTGAATCTTACCTATTAATTTAGCTTGTATTAAGGCTTTGCAGGCCTTTATAAATTGAAGATTCAGGGTTTCAGGAACTACATCAAACCTTCCAGAATAAATAGCTGCTGTGCATATAGTCCCTCCTCCAGAGCCCTCTGTCATAAGTATCACACTTTTCTTCTTTACCCTTTTTCTTGCTAACAAACTTTTAGAATCAGCTATACCTATAGCTCCCACGCAACCACTTATCCTATCCCCAATTACCATATCCCCTCCAATTCTTAAAGTGCTACCAGCTATTACAGGAGTTTGAGATAGTAAGGATACAACACTTACCCCAGCTTCAAAATCGAAGAGCTTAGCTACATCCCCATCATCAGCTATATGTATATCTAAGAATAGAGCCAAAGGCTTTGAACCTTTAACCATTATATCCCTTAAAGTGGCTCTCGTTGCATGGAATCCAGCTAAAAAAGGAAAATCGCTCAATCTTGAATGTATTCCATCCACAGCCAAAACTATAGCCTTTGCTCTGCTCTCTACGGCTCCCGCATCATCAAATTCCTTTGGAGTAATTAACACTCCTTTGAATTCTGAATGAGATATTTCTGAAAGTTTCCTATGAATATAAAAGTCCCCTTCCCCCCTTGAACCTACACCCATTAATCCTGCCCCAACTCCAGATTTTTCATAAGAAAGGATTCTCTTTACCAGAGGTTCCTTTGGCCCTTTTTTAGATATTAAAACTTCATCTAATATGGCTTTGGAAAGTTCCTCTAACTTTTTATCTTCTAACCAATCCTTGTAAAGAGTTATTTGTTCCTTCAGCTTTTCCTTTATATAATCTAAATTATAGCCTTTACTAAGTAGCCTTCTTGACAATCCTTCTAAATCGCTCATCCGTATAAGGATAGTTTAATTTATGTATATAAACTACTTAAACTTAAGAAGGATGCTAAATTACCTTAACGCCCAATTCATCAGTTTAGTCTAATGGCTTTCTAATATCTTCCTTTAAACTCTTTATCGTTAAGCTATTCCATAGCTAAACTCAAACAGGTCTTAAGGCCTTAAACACCCTCATCTGCTTGAATTCTTTGCCCTTAATATAGATAATTAACTCTCTCTACCCTCTTCTTAACATTCTCGGTAGAAGATTTAGGCTTAAGATAGGGTCTAAGATCAAAGATTTGCAAAGGATCTTTTAAATCCCTTCTTGGATATGAGAGAATAATTTAAACAATTACATGGTAATATTCATTAATTAGATTATCCTTTACATTTATCTATGCTTTTAATTATCTATGCTTTTAAAATACCATCTAGCTTACTTACTATTTATCTGCTTAAATTACTCATAGCTCATATAAATTCCTAAAGGATTCTATAACCTTTCTCTTAACAAATTCAGCTAATTCTTTGTATAACTTAAAGCCATTTATAGCAGTTTTAGAGAAATGGGCATAAATATCGAAACCTATAGAAATAGTGGTGGTAAAGTTGCTAAGTATGTAAAAGCTTTCGCGATGTTTGGGAGATGGGACAAGGGAAGTTGTGTTAAAGCTGAAGGTTTATTTTAAGCGAGAAGAAAGGAATTATCTACAAACTAATACAGAAAGCCCAGGCATTTTTCAAAGCCTAAATAATATTACTCATATTTTAAAATTGTTGGTGGAAGAGTTCATCAATTTAATTCAAAAGTTAGAGAAGCAATTAAATGTAGGTTTATCAGGAGTTCAAAAAATACTTCTAACCACCGATGGTTCAATTACAAGAATTTTGGAAGCTTTAAGTTTTGAGAGGATCATAATAAGAACTTTAAAGAAAAAGCCCATCAAAGCTTCTGGGAAGATAGCTCACGAGCTTAATTATAAAGGTACTATAAGCTATAGAGAAGTTTTGCTAATGGGAAAGGAAAGTGGGAGATGTTATATTTTTGCCAAAAGCTGGGTACCCATAAACAGGTTAGATAGTGATTATGCTGAGGATATCTTAAGCAGAGATGAACCTATTGGAAAAATATTACAGCTTCATAAGTTAGAGAGTAGAAGAAATATAATTAAAATAGGTTCTTTAAAAAGTAAAAGACTAAAGAAATTCTTCAAAACCGAGGAAGATATTTTTCTTAGAAGGGCTTACCATATAATTCATAAAGATAAAGTTTTAATTAAGATAGAAGAATACTTTCCATTATCAAGCTTTAAGAGTTATGCTGGCACCTGAGTTTCTTGCCTTTGTAATCCAGCAAAGGCAATCATGGGAAGCTTCATTTAATAGCTCTTTGGCATGCCTCTTACTCTTAGTTATACAATATAGGGTGGGACCAAAAGAACTTAATCCTACTCCATAAGCCCCTTTATCCTTTAAGCTTTTCATTAACCTCTTGACTTCTTGAGCCTGATTATCTACTTCATACCTCTTAAAACCCAATCTTTGAATCTCATCTATACAGTAGGCGAAGCTCTCTATATCTCTTTCAATCAAAGAAGGTAAAAGCTTCATTAGAATTAAATGAGACAATTTTCTAACCTCCTCTAAGTCTATAGGACAATATTTTTTAAATAGTTCTAACTCTTTCTTCCCATAAACTTTTCTTCCTTTCTTGTAGCAAGCTAATACTATATTCCAATCTTCAGGAAAATCTAACCTAACTAGGGGTTTTGGAGGGGGAGCCCTTGAGAAGGAAGAGGGTAGAAAATCTTTCTTAACCTTTCTTGAATGACCAGAATCGATCAAAAAGCCTCCAAATTGAAAGGCATTTACCCCTATTCCTGATGTTCCGCCCCTTCTCACAATCTTTGCTAACTCATAATGATCCAAATCTAAAGAGCAGAGCCTTGTTATAGCACTTGCTACAGCTAAGCTTAGTTGGGTAGTTAAGCCTAAGCCTATGTGAGAAGGATAGCTCTCCTTAACATGAATTTCAAAGCTTTTCCTTATATTTAAGGCCCTTAAAGTTAAATTTAGAGCTCTTTCAGCTTTATGCTCAACATCCTTCAAAATTCTGTTTTTAGAGCTTAATTTAGCCTCTAAAAGAACTTTAGGTTCCATTAAGGCTAAGCCTATCCCCCCATCTATCCTATTTAAAGCTCCATGAAGGTCTATAAGAGTTATATGAATTCTTGATGGAGTTTCTATTATTACCTTACTCAAGACCTAGCCTCTTTCTTATTTCTTTAGCCTCCTTAATATACAGATAATCTAGGATGCTTCCCTTGGCTTCCTTTATCTTCATGGCATCTATTAAACTTTTGAATTGACCATTAGCCAATCCATCAGCTAATAAAGCTGCTCCTTGGGCAGCCTCCTTTGCTACCTTTGCTAAACCTTCTAACTTTCTAACCTTTGAATATTTACTTAACCTCTTCTTAAGCTCATCATATATGCTTTCTACCCTAGCTAACCTACCCACCAAGATTATCTCTTTTGGTTCTTTAACAGATACTAAAAGCTGGGCTAAATCCTTTTCAATACCTTCCATAAAGGCTTCCCAAACAATCCCATGGGATTCATTAAAATCTTCAGGCTTCAAAGATTCCTTTATATATCTTACACCACCTTGAAAGATTAAACTTTTATCAAAATTTTCTATTAAGCAGGCAAGCTCCCCATCTAAGCAACCTAAAGAGCTGAAACCAAGATGAGTTAAAGTTCCTCCTATACCATCTACAATTTCCCCTTTATCTATTCCTATAAGGGCATTAAAGGAGTAACCCATTTCCACCATTATAAAGCTTGCCTCTTCATAGCCTATATTAAAAAATTTTGTATGCTCATAGCAAGCCAATATAGATGAGCATAATTTATCAGCTGTACCTAAATCTATTCTGTTGATTTTTCTATGCTCTGGTACTGTGGTTAAGTGTTTAACAGAAGGGGAAAAATACAAATTTAGTTTACCTTTCTTAAGGAATTCTAAAACCTTTCTTAAACCAATGGGGCTCTTCTTTTTTGACGGTAAAGTTAAAAGTATAGAATCCTTCTCATCAATCTCATCAATTCTTTTAAGAGGCAAACCATAGCCTGATGGACCTATTATAAAATCAGCCTTACTTCTAACTAATACATTTAATAGGACTTCTGGATTCCTATTAACCTCTTCTGTAGATATACTTAAATCCAAATAGGGTTTACCATCCTCTATGCCAAATATATCAAAGGTATAGCTTCCTGGATCTACCCCTACAGCTTTAACCATACCAAAATTAAAAGCTCATCCTTTTATCTTAATTTTTCTAACATAATATGATGGATTTAGAGGATATTAGCCTAGCTGCAGAGTTAGCCTGTTTATTAGAGGTTAGTGCTACTCCTAAGCCTGGAAATGTTCATAGGTTTGCTTCCTTTGAAGATTTAACCTATGAAAACTTTTTATCAAGCTCTGTAGCCCTAGGAAAGGCTATAAGAAGAATTTGTGAAAATTCTATTAAAGGTAAAGTTAGCTTTGGTGAGAGCTTATTAGAAAGTGTTAGAATTTTGAAGCATTGGTGTAAAGCTGGAAATACCCATTTTGGTACTTTAATTCTCTTTATACCCCTTAGCCTTACTTCAAGCAAGCTATTATATACTGATAAAATAAGCGAAAAAAAGTTAGCTGATGAGGTTAAGAAATTTGTTCAGGAAACCGATTCTCAGGATTCTATAAACTTCTTCTTAGCAGCTTCAGAGGCTAATGTTGGAGCTTTGGGAAGATTAAAGAAGAAAGAATTTCCTGATTTAAATAGTACTAATTGGAAGGATAAAATTTTAGAAGAAAATATAACACTCTTTAAAATAATGAGTTATAGCTCAAATTACGATTTAGTGGCAAGAGAATTTTCAAAGGGCTTTGAAATAAGCTTTAAATCTTATCATATTTTGTTAAGCTACTATAGAAAATTTAAGGATATTAACTTAGCTATAGTCCACACTTTTTTAGAGATCATGAGCAAATATCCTGATACCCTTATAGCTAGAAAGATAGCTTTAAGAAAATCTGTTTATTTGGAGGTATATTTTCAAGAAGGACTAGAAATCTCTAAAAAATATAGTGAAAGGGCTAAGAAGATTCTTGAGTTGGGAGGATTAAATTCAAAGAAGGGTATTGAAGCTTTGGTTAAGATGGATGAAGAGCTTAGAAAGAATAAACTTAATCCAGGAAGTATAGCTGATATAACTGCCTGCTCCATTTTCTTAGCTTTACTCTTTGGTCTGAGAATTTAAGAGAAAGTTTGATTTATGAGGAATACTAATAGCCTTTGGTTTGAAATACTGTCCTCTTTGTTCAAAAACTTTGCAGTTAAAGGTAATAGAAGAAGGAAAGGTGAGGTTAGCTTGCCCAAACTGTTTCTTTATTTTTTGGGAAAATCCAATACCCGTAGTAGCAGCTATATTGCAATTTAAAGATAAAATTGTTCTTGTAAGACCTAACTATTTGCCTAAGGGAAGATGGTCTTTAGTTGCTGGATATGTTGAGAAGGGGGAGAGCGCTGAGGAAGCTTTGATAAGAGAAATTGGAGAGGAAACCAATGTTAAGGCTAGAATTACTGATTTTGTAGGAAGTTATCCAGTTATCAGAGAAGATAAGAATTTACTTTATATAGCTTTCCATGCCTTAGTTGAGGAAGGGGAACCAAGACCTAATTCTGAAATTTCTGAGCTTAAATTATTTTACCCTGAAGAGGCTTTGAACCTCTTAAGGGGAAGAACTTCAGGAAGAGCCCTTGAAGATTGGACTAAAGGAAAAGGGAGGAAAGGGTCCATTTAAATTTTTTATTGAGAAAGGCTATTATTCAATAAGCCTGCCTAATCGAGCTTCGTATAAGGTCGTAGTTTACTGGTCTGCAGTGGGTAGAATTACATCTGGGAAGTTCGACGCAGGAACACTTAATCTAAATGTCGATGCCCCTACATATACATACAATATTAGAGGGTAGTAAAGGAGGCATTCTCGACACCCGAAAACATACCGCCACCGAAACGTCAACACCGAAAAGTAACACCTACAGATTCAACAGAACCCCATAAGTTTAATTTTAATTTTCTCGTTATTTTCCCTCACATTTTTCCAGCCTTCTCTTCACCTATGGGAAGCTTAATAGTTACGGTGTATAATCTTGATGGAACTCCAACAGGAGAAAAAGCAGGCTCTATAAAGGTAACCTTATATGATGCTAATTGGGAATTTGTAGAAGAGAAGATTATAGACAAATCTACCAGTCAAGCTGCCTTTTATAATAAGCCTTCCGGTAAATATTTCATAGAAGTATATCATAACTCTGACTTACTTTTTGGTGAATTTTGGGGGTGGAATGGTGTAAATATACCATCAGGAGGCACCAATTATTTTGCTTTCACAAGGCATGCTCCCTATATTTCTAAAATTGAATACGAATCCTTAACCATTGCCCCTGATCAACCCCTCACTATCTCTTTAACATGATGAATCCTGAAAGTGAACCAAAAATTGTGCAGGTTAGGCTCATAATGGATAGAGATAAGAATCCACCTTACGACTATGATGTAACCTCTGGTAGAGTTAATGTTCCAGCTAGTAGCACTCATTCCTTTGAATTTTTATTCGTAACCTCTAAAGCAGGAACCTACTATAGGTATGGAGTAGGCTATGCCTTATATAATGAGATAAAGGTGACAGATCAATGGTCTTGGGGAGACCCTCTTAAGGTGGAAGTAAAGCCACTATCAGTATCGGTAAAGACCGATAAGAGCATCTATGAAGCGGGAGATACTTTACTGGTTTCAGGAAGAGTCTCTCCCTTAAAGCAGGGAAATCATATTTCAATTCAGGTTTTGGATCCTAATAATACCATAGCTGTCACTCAAGTTTCTCCTGATTCCTATGGGAAATATATTGCTTCTGTTTTAAAGTTTAGTGAAAGCATGAAAGAAGGTAAATATTCTGTAATAGCTAGATATCTTGGAGCTTCTGCAAAGACTACCTTCAGCTTTTTTCACAAGTTAGTTGGGACCATGGTCTTTGGAAAGCCTGAATTGATCGAATTAACAGATACTAATTTTGAACCTATAACGCCAAAGGAAAATGATCCTTTCTTTGTTCATGTAAAATATACTAACATGGCCTCAGCTTCTAAAGAAGTAATTGTGTATACTCAAATCAAGGATGCTAAAGAGGTGGTAGTATACTTAGGAGCCTTAAAGACTAGTATAGCACCAAAAGCATCAGCTGAAGCTTTTCTAGGACCTGCCACAGGATTACTAGCAGGTAATTATAAAGCTGAAACCTTCATATGGGATGCTGATACACTTTCACCTCTAGGTGAAAAAGGAGAGATTCTATTTACTATAACTAAGTCGTAATGATAGAAAGGGGGTTTAAAACTTTGGATTGTGAAGCAATATTGTCCTGATAAGCCGTCACCCCTTATGCTCATAAGTATAAGCTGAATAGACCAAGGAACATCTTGAGGTTGAATAATCCCCCTCATATGGTCCTTTGCACCATCTTATGGTGAAATACCATGGGTTCTCTCCTTTAAGTATCTGAAGAATCTTGCCACCCTATTCCTTATGCCAAATCTTTCATGCTTATAATTCAATCCAAACTTAGTAAGAGCCCAAGGGTACCAAAAGGACCTTTATTCAAAATAACCATTGGCTTTTTCTTATAGAACTTCAATGCCTTGCTCAAGAATAGGAATGTATTCCACTTACACTTTGGTAAATACATTTATAGCTAAGAACCTCTTCATATTCAACATCAACTGCTGACCAAACATATACTACAACTTTCTCCACCTTAAGCTCAGTCTAATCTATAGCTACAAATCTTTTCTCTCCTTAACCTCTGAGGCTATTTTTATTTCAGATACCTTCTATTGATCTTTCTATTGAATTTTTTCTCAGCAAAGATAAAATATATCTTTCTCTCTCTTTATTCACCTTATGAAGCTGATTACCATTATATATTGGCTTACTTTACTCTTTAAGATAAATACTAAAATAGAAACGCTCTTGTCTCCTTAGTGAATGGTTATCGTTATTAACCATTTGTATGCTGATCTAGATCTTTCCACTATGTTCTAGCGTAAGCTGAGGCTCCAATGCTTG
>JARVJX010000054.1 GCA_029775995.1 Nitrososphaeria archaeon
AGCTAAGAAGAAGCTCACCACGCCTAATAAGCCTCTCATCAACAACAGACCAATACATAGATTAAAGCAAGACATAAGAAACTTAAAGAATTAAGCCACAAAGCAATCTATTTTATATTTTTAAGTTTATCTTTCTGAAAGAAAAAATCATTCCTCTGCTATAGCTTCTTTATCCTCCTTTAAGGCTTCCTCTTCGGTGGTTATTACGGTAAACTTTGAACCTAAAACTTCTTCAAAGAGCTTATCACTTAACTTAAAGGCCTCAAAGTACTCTCTTAACTTCGGTTCTAGGAGTTTAGAATCTGTACTGTTTAACTCTCTGTATTCGACCCTTAAGGGCTTAACATACTTTCCTATATAGAATCTCTTTACCCTTTCAAATAGATTAGGAGATAAAGTCTCCTTCAGAAAATTGTAGCTTATCCACTCTTTATCGATGATTTTTTTATAGGTTTCCTCATCTAAGCTTCCATCTATAAGGAGAGTATTAAGATAATTTAAAACATCAGCCTTTTTAGGAGGTAAGCCTATGGTATCTTGCCTAACCTTAGCTCTGATATAAATTTTACCTCCTACCATTCCTGTCCCTACAAAGCCTCCAGTTATTTGGCTATCTTCAGACTTTTTACCAAAGCCCAATAGGATGGCTATCCCCCCAGCCATGTACTCACAGAAATAATCATCAACTCTTCCACCAATTATAAAGTAAGGTCTCTTATCCCTATATTCCCTCATCTGTATTCCCGCTCTATTTCCTACGGAGCCTCTGACAAAGATATCTCCTCCCTGAAAGGCTTGAGCTATAACATCTCTAGCATCACCATGTATTATCACTTTACCTGCATGCATAGTATCTCCCACATTATCCTCAGCATTACCGTAAACGTAAAAGTTTAAGCCCATGTTAAAGTTGGCTAAACAGTTTCCGGGAGTTCCATATATATGTATATTTTTTCCATAAAACTCTGGCTTCATTAAACTTGCTCCAATATATCTCTGACCTTTAACATTTAAAAGGTAAATATCTCTTACTCCTTTTTCAAATTCCTCTCTTATAGCTTTGTTTAGTTCATGGTAATCTAATTTTGAAGCATCTATTAAACCTTCTTTAATTTTATATATAGTTGGGTAAAGTTGTATCTGAGATAATGAGTTTGTAAAACCGTAAAATAGTTCCCTGTCTTCCCTTCCTGCTTCTATCAAACCTTTTTTAACACTTGCTAAAACAAAGCCTCCAGGCTTGGGAGTCCATATTTTAGCTTCTGGTGCTATGAGCTTAATTTGGCATTCTTCGCTTGCTATATAAATTCCTCTATCATCCTCTCCAACCACCATAGGTCTAAACTTTGACCTATCCACTAATCCCAAAAGGTAAGTGTCTTTACCATCACTATAACCAGCTATAACTGAAAAGGGACCATCTAATTCTGCTCCTCTAAAGGATATTATCAATTCTCTGATAGCCTTCCCTTCATCAGGTAAAAGTTCTGTAACCCTTTCATAGGGATTTGATAGAATCTGAGCAGCTTGAAGCATGCTTAAGCCCTTTACCCTAACCAAATAATCCAATATCCTTGCTATTACCTCGCTATCAGTACCTACATGACTTCTCATTCCTAGGGCATTTAAAAACTCCATATTTGAGCCAAAGGAGCTTATATCCCCGTTATGAATTATTGAGCATTCAAAGCTGGAGAAGGGATGAGACCAAACAGGATACCTTCCAGGAGAATTGGTAGGCTGCCTTGTGTGAGCTAGCCAAGCATCAGCGTAAATTCTATCCTCTAATAGACCACATCTCTTAGCTACATCTAAAGGATACCCTACTCCCTTGTAAACATTAGAATAGCGAGCTGAAGAGTATATTCTTGCTTTTATACCATCTTTCCACATTTCTTCATTAACTTCGTTTATAGCATCATAAAGAACGATATCTTTAGCCTCTACAAATAATGTATAGACTGAAAAACTATCTCCATCTCTAAACTCAGGCTCTTTCTCGCTAAGAATCTCTAATCCTCTATTAGCATAGTTAGATAATATCTCTCTCACTTCCTTTGCAGTGTCTTTGCAATTAACAAAGGCCTTTACCCTATAGGGAGGTATGAAACCATCATTATGATTAAAGCAGGCGAAACCAGCCCCTAATTTGCTTCCTCTAAATCTAACACATTCTATAGCCTTAAGAGCCACAGCATTACTTATCTTTGGAGCATTTTTCTTTCTTATAATACCTAATAAACCGCAAGCTCCCTTTGTAGGTAAAAATTCAAAACTATTAATCATCCCACCCCCGCTGGTTTAACACCTAACCTCTTCCTAATTTTAGGGTCTAAATCTACACTTCTGAAAAGCTCTCTGTTACCAACTAAACTAGTGAATAAATTACTAACTCCAGCAGCACCTGCTAAGAGCTTAATCTCCTTTTGTATGGCAAAAATTAAATTTTCAAGTCTATATTGGATACCATTTAGATATAATTTATCTACCTTTATATCCTCAAGGCCTAAGGCTATTAAAGCTGCTTTACTTAAACCTACTGCATCAGCTCCTAAACCCATAAGCTTAAAGATATCGTCAGAGCCTCTAACTTTACTACTAACCAAGATCAGATTTACGAAGTTTCTTAAGGGTAAATTATCCTTTAATATACTCCTTAAAGCTCTATCAATATCTGAAATTACCAGTTCTGCAGGTAAATCGGAATCCTTTAAATCTTCATCAATTATAATTGCATCAAAACCCTTTAAAGTTGCTTCTACAGATAACTTAATGGAAGATTCCCTAGAAGGTAAGCGAATTAATTTAAATCTATCATCTTTCTCATAATCTTTAATGGCTTCAAGAGAATTTAAAACTATACCAGCAGAATTTTTTACTTTACAAATTTCATTAACGATTATCCTACCAAAATATCTTTCATCAAAGGGAAGATCTAATCTTTCACCCATATCCATCAGAAGGCCCATACTGTTAGTTACCCTTAGAAAGATCTCTAAAAGCTCTAAGGGTAAATCTTCTCTAAAAGGAGCAAAGATTATGGGAGAGGACAATCTTAACTTACCCTTACCTAAATAGATAGAAGTTTCGATCTCTTCTCTATAGGGGTCTATACTAGGTCTAGTTACTTGGGCTCCATCACTAACTAACCAATCCACTATTCTACCAGGATTATTTACAAAGGGAGGGGATATGTTACCCATGCTTGTTATCCTAGCCTCAGAACCAGTTTTTCCAACAGTCCCAGAAATTTCTTGGAGCCACTTCTTTCTATAATCGATCCAAAGCTCTTCCTCAACCATTAAAGGTAAGGAAGAACCATAGGATTCTTCAGCTCTCTCTATTCCTAAGATTTCTAGAGTTTCATCATTCATATTATAGCCTCTTAAAAGATCTCTTCTACCAACTAAATCGCTTACCTTTTTAATTCCAAGAAACTCTAAAATAAGTTGAATTTCTTCTGTCCATCCCCTTATCAGATTTACTACACACTTAGTAGCCCAATCTAAATCTAATACCTTAGCTGGGTTAGAAACGATCTTATTGGTTATTAAAGTTGGACAAAAGCCTATATGACATTTATGAACCATCAAGCATCCCATGCTGATCAAGCTTGCTGTACCTATGCTTACACAATCAGCCCCTAAAGCCATGAGCTTTACAGTATCCTCAGCATTGCTAACTCTACCAGCTGCTATAACAGAAAATCCTTCCCTTAATCCTTCCCTTCTCAAAATTCTATCTACAGAAGCTACAGCCAATTCAATAGGAAGACCTACATTATCTCTAACTACAGAAGGAGAAGCACCTGTCCCTGCACCTCCTGCATCCATTATTATACCATCCCCTCCCATCCTTGCAACTCCTGATGCAATATAAGGAATATAATTGGTAACGCCAACCTTAACAAATACAGGTTTGCCCGTAGCCTCCTTTAAAGCCCAGATTCTCTGGCCTAAGTCTTCTATGGAATATATATCATGATGAGGGGCTGGAGATATAGCATCCCTTCCAATGGGTATTCTCCTTGTTAAAGATATAGACTCGGTAACTTTACTCCCAGGTAAATGGCCCCCTATACCAGGCTTTGCCCCTTGCCCTATCTTAATTACAATTCCTAATCCTGCATTTAAAACATCCATATCAACACCAAATCTGGCTGAAGCCCATTGAACCGTTATTCTCTTACACTTTTTAACCTCAGGATGTAAGCCCCCTTCCCCTGTTCCTGTAATTACTCCAGTAATATCTGCAGTTCTCGCTAAAGCAATGTTAGGAATACCACTTAGAGCCCCAAAGGACATATCTCCCAAATAAAGGGGAGAGGTTAGCTGAATTCTAGAATAGGCTAAATTTACAGAAGGATCAGTAGAGGGAGAGCCATTTAAAGGTGCTGGTACTTCATCAATGTCATGCTTAACCCCTAAAAACCTGATTCTATCTAAGGGTCTATTGCAGAGCTCTTTATATGGGGTCCATAATCTAACGGCTCTCCCATTTTGAGATAGCCTTCTAAGATAAACTATCCTCCCCACATGCCAAAATTCCTTATCCCTGTGGGGAGGAATACGCATGTATTCCTTTACCAATCTTGCCTGACTCAATTTTACTCTCCTATCCTTCTAACCAATAGTATTTATCTTTTTCATCTAATTTTTGATATAAATATACCAAAAAGTTAATATATATTCAAAAAATATATTAAACGCTATGGCAAAAGAGAGAATTAGGCAGATAGTTAAGTGGGAAAAGTTTTCTGAAGAAGAAAATATGGAAGTAAGGAAGATAGATGAGCAAGAGGAAAAGATAATCAAAGCTTTAATAAGAAATCCTAGAGCTTCTGATAATGAGATAGCCAAGACCATGAATATTCCTGTTATGACGGTAAACAGAAAAAGAAAGAGGCTAGAGGATAAAGAAATTTTAAACTACTTTACCATGGTAAATATGGGGCCAGAAGGCACAGGTAGATTTAATACGAGACACCTTTACCTGATTAAATTCAGGTTAGGAATATCTCAAGAGGATCTTTTAAGAATTATAAAGAAAGAACCCAATGTTAGAACAGTATTTACCGAATTCATTTATGAATCTCACATAGCTGAAATAGAGGGTCATACAGGTTTAGCCCTGATAATAGAAGGTAAGGATGAGAATGAGATCAACTACATATTTAATTCTCAGATTGTTCCTTATTTAAAGAAAAATCATGGAGAAGATTCAATCATAGAGGTTTCCACTATAAGGTTAGGTAAAGCTATAAGGCTCTTTCACAATTACCTTTTACCTATAAATATGGAAAAAGGTAAGCTTAAAAAAGATTGGAGTGATGATGCCATATACGTAGGCTAAGCCTTCTTCATGTTTTATAGTTACACTTCTACCCTGATAGGCAAGGGTGGGCAAAAGGTGAAGGATTTCTTCTTCATGTTTTATAGTTACACTTCTACCCTTTAATTAAAAATCGTTACACTTTGCGCTTTAGCTGAATAGACCAAAGGCAAGCGTTAAAGCTTGAACAATTAGAATGTAACCTTAGGAAACCCCAGTATTATTGGGCGGATTAAGATTTGCCTTCTTGAAGCGTGTGAACCAGACTCCTAATCCGAATACTGGTAGCGATATGAGAATAAGCCAATGTCCAAGAGGTTCAAGGGGTCTTACTGTGAGCTTACTTCTGTCTTGTACCCTTATATTAAGGCTCAGGAGTTCTTCTTGAGGATTATTTACCTCTATCCTAAAAGTCCCTGAATCTGAGACTGGTGGATGCGTGTAGGATAAACTTGTAACATTAGCCTGAGCCCAGACCAATTTGTTGCTAGGATCATAAATCTTCACGGAGAAGCTAGGAAAAATCAAAGTAGGTGGAGTAAGAGTTTTTACCACTATACCAGGCTTCGGTATGACTCTTTCAGTACCTACGTAGTAGATCTTTATTTCGATCTCTTGCCCCTTCTTTGCTTCAAAGGTTATAGTTTGAGATGAAAGAGGCTCTAATATAATACTTCTAAAGGCTACTTCATCATATCTTCTAGTATCATAGGTTAGAGAGAGCCAAATACTCCAAAACCCAGATAAGAGTATGACAGAAGCTATGGTTAGAGCTATAGCCCCACTAGATTCTTTTGATGATGGACGCTTCATACCAAAAAATAGCATAACAAGTAATATAAAAGTTAGAATAATGACTAATGAAATACCAAGGAAGACCGTCTCAGAAACTTGGAAAGGCAATACATATATTCTCCCTTCAGGCACTAATTAAACATTAGGGAAGTATGGATATATGCTCGAAGGTTGATGATGTACTTAAGTTTTGCAGCAAATTTCTATGGTAATGGTATCACAGATATGCTACAGCTACGCTATCCACCGTTATTTAGCATTCTTAAGTTTTATAGATTGCGAAAATCGAATCCATCAAAAAAGCCTTCTAGCCTTCTTCTATGTGTTCCGCAAGGCTTAAGAGCTACCTCACAATTTTTCAAAACTTAGATGTTAAGATAAGGTTTGAACATTTGGTCTAAAATGATGTAAGTAATGTTAGCTTATCACTAACACCTTACTAAAGGAAACTCTATTTAAATTGAGAAATTACTTCCTCACCAAATAACTTTAAACCGTCATGAGATGGAAAATCTAGGAACCATAAAACGAAATGAGATATTCCTAACTTAACATAAGCCTTCATCTGCTCTACTATTTGATCAGGAGTTCCAATAAAATTTTGAGTAGAAAATTCTTCCCAAGTAAATTTTTCTTTAACACCATGGGCTTTCTGGGATTTTGAATCAAAATGAGCATAGGAAGGATAGTTTGGACTCTTTTTTCTTATCCTCTTCTTTAACTCATCAACTTCTCTTTCATTTTTAGCTATAAGTATATGATTATCGATGGATAAAGTTAATGTATTAAAATCTCTTTTAACCTCTCTGCATGCTTCCTTTAAGGCTTCAATCTTTTCAACCATTACCTCAGGAGGTCTAGCTATAGTATTCCATCCATCAGCGTATAAAGCGGTAACCTTAGGCATTACCTTACCACCAACCAAAGAGCCAATCCATATAGGTGGGTGAGGCTTTTGAAGGGGTTTTGGTTCACATATAGCCTCATTAATTGAGTAATATTTCCCTTTAAGGGTAGCTTTTTTATCGGTCCATAAACTCTTTATTATCTTTATGGTCTCAATGAGCTGATTTATTCTAACAGAGGCTTTATCAGGTAGATTTATACCGTAAGATTCAGCTTCATGGATATTCCATCCTGCACCCAAACCTAGGATCAATCTTCCCCCAGAAATCACATCAAGAGTAGCCGCCATCTTTGCTAAAAGAGAAGGGTATCGAAAAGCATAGCATAATACTAATGTTCCCAATCTAATCTTCTTTGTAACAGAGGCTAAGGCAGATAAAAGGGTCCAACAT
Organism: Nitrososphaeria archaeon; assembly: GCA_029775995.1. Classification (GTDB taxonomy): domain Archaea; phylum Thermoproteota; class Nitrososphaeria; order Nitrososphaerales; family JARVJX01; genus JARVJX01. The sequence goes on from JARVJX010000054.1 coordinate 7,425, forward strand.
TCAAAGATCTTATATTCTTTACCTAAAATAAGATGGTCAGCTATCCAAAGGGATTCAAATCCTAAGCTTTCGCATAAAAGAGCTGTATCCTTAGTTATCTGAAAATTAGGCTCCTCATACATGGGAACATCTATATGAGCATCTTCAGAACCTCCAAAGGATGGAACAGCCCAACCAAAAGTTACATTTTTTGTCATGGGTTAATTATAGCATAACTAGGATATAAATATAAAACTATTAAGAGAGAAAATCAATAGTTTGGAGGGAAATGAAGTACAAAGTTCGAGTTTTGAAGATGGGAGAGCACTATGTTCCTGGACCTGAAGTCTTTTGGATGAGTGAATGGAATGCATGGGAAACCCTTTACTTTTGGATGGTATTAGTTCAAGGAGGAGGAAAAACTATTGTGATAAACACAGGTCTCCCAGAGGATTTGACCTTAAGGAACAAATTTTTAAATGAGTTTGGAGGAGAAAGATGTATTATGAAGGCTTCTGAAGAAGAGAGGCCTTGGAAGGCTTTAAAAAATGTTAATGTGGATCCTAAAGAAGTAGATTATGTTTTCATAACACCTCTCCAAGATTATACTACTTCAAATATTGATATCTTTAAAAAAGCAAAGATATGTATATCTAGAAAAGGTTGGATAGAAGAGATAGTAGCTCCAAAATTTAAGTTTCATGTTCCAAGGGAGCTTAGAATTCCAAATAAGATTTTATTTCATCTTCTTACTGAAGCTTGGGATAGATTATATTTGCTTGAAGATGAAGAAGAGGTTTTACCTGGAATTAAAGCCTTTTGGGTTGGAGTACACCATAGGAGCTCAATAGCCATAAGCATAGATACCGATAAAGGCAAGGTAATAGCTTCTGATTGCTTCTTCAAGTATAAGAATATCGAGGAGAATATACCCATAGGGGTTATGGAAAGTTTTGAAGAGTATGTTAAGGCTTATGATAGGATAAGGAGAGAAGCGGATATTCTTTTGCCTTTGTATGATCCAGAAGTTTTGAGTAGATACCCTAATGGCGAAATAGCCTAAATAAAATTTAAAAAGAAATTAACCTTTTAGGGCTCCTAGGGTCATGACTCTTACAAGATGCTTCTGAACTAGCATAGCAAATACTATTACAGGGAGTATACCAAGTATGGTGGAAGCTGCCATTTGCCCCCAAAGTATTCCCTTTATGGTAATAAAGGTAGATAAAGCGGGGGGAAGGGTTACAGCCCTTGAGCCTGTAAGAATTAGGGCAAAAAGGAATTCATTATAAGAATTTATGACAGAGAATATAGCAACCACTATTATACCTGGGATGGATAAAGGTAATGTAATCCTTAGGAAGGCTGAGAATTTCGAGCACCCATCAACCCATGCGGCCTCTTCTATCTCCTTTGGAATATCATTAAAGTATGTGATTAACATCCAGACTGAGAAGGGCAAATTTATCAGTAAATAAGTTAAGATTAAACCTAAAAGAGTATCCAGTAAACCTAAGCTTGACATGATAACATAATAGGGGATTATAATGGAAATAGGAGGAAGGATCCTCTGAGATAAGATGAAGAAAGCAAAATTATTCCTTGCACGAAAGTTATACTTGGACAAAGCAAAGGCTGCGAATATAGAAATCACTAATACTAAAGCCATGTTACTGAATCCCACGATAAAGCTATTTACAATATTTGGAATAACAGGCAAATGAAACTTTCCTCCAAAAAGGGCTATATTATAATTTTCCAAATAAAGATCTGAGGGTAAAAATTTTGGGGGGTAAGTAAGGCTTAAAGCATCAGGTTTAAAAGATGTGATTATTAGCCAATAAAAGGGGAAAAGGAGAAAGATCAGAATTGTTACTAATCCTATGGTAAAAAGAACCCTTTTATGTAAGGCTTCGGCCATCCTTTCACCTTCTTGATAAAATTCTTATAAAAAGAATGCTGGGGATTAAGACGATAAAGAAAAGTATGAGAGAAACAGTTGCAGCATAACCAACATCCCATCTAACGAAGGCTACTATATATCCATAAAAAGAAAGTGTTGTTGATGAAGTTCCAGGACCACCCCCAGTTACAGTATAAATTATATCAATAAACTTGAAGGCATCAATGGTTCTAATTAAGAGAATAACTAAAAGATAAGGTTTTAAAAAGTCAAAGGTAATATATCGTAATCTCTGCCAGTAGCTTGCACCATCCAATAAACTTGCCTCGATATTCTCAGCTGGTATACTTTGTAAACCAGCAGATACAATTAAGAATACGAAGGGAGTCCACTGCCAAACATCTATCAATATTATAGATAAAAGAGAATATCTGGTACTTGCGACCCATTCTATGTCTCTAACCCCAAAGAAGCTAAGAAAATAGTTAACAGGTCCGAACACAGCATCTAAAAGCATACGATAGGTTAATCCTATTGCAACTGGAGTAATTATCATAGGGATGTATATTATGGGAAGTATTATCCTTTTACCCTTAAATCTTCTCTCCAAAAGTAGAGCTAAGCCAATCCCTAACGCTAACTCAATAGCAAGGGTGCTGCCTACAAAAATAAGTGTAACTCTAAGAGTATCCCAGAATAATTTGTCTGTGGGAATTCTGAAATAATTGGCTAAACCTATGAAATCAGGTCCTGTAGTTGCTGTAAGGGAGTTAAAGGTTATGTAAATCATGAATGCAAAGGGGTATATGGCAAGTAAGAAGATTACTGCTAAAGCTGGGCTCAAAAAAATATAGGGGTGGAGGCTTTCCCTACGTTTGCCCATTTTAATTTCTTTAATTTAGGATTCTAAGGAGGTTTTTGAGCTTCAATATACTCAGGAGGTAGAGTTTCACTGTTCCAATATTTCTTCATTACTTCTACTTTCCAGTATCTTTCAGTTTCCCTTAAGGCCTCTTCAGGTGTGATTTCCTCTGCTAAGGCTCTAGTAACCTGTAGATCTAGATAATCTAACATTTCTGGAGCATGTGGGAATCTTAGATCAGGTAAGCCTCTCTTCATCCCTTCTAAATAGGCATCTAACCACTCTTTTGTCTGTATCTTTATAACTTCAGGATTTTGAAAGTGCCCTTTTACAAGGTAGGGATTAACTCCTGTTTCAGGGGTATTGACTTGCCATACACTTTGAGGTGCCTTACAAACATACATTAAGAATTTATAGACCTCTTCAGGGTTCTTTGAATCCTTATTTATTACAAAGGACCATCCTCCTGCTAAAAGGGTATGCCCTGGCTTTCCAGGACCTACTCCTGGGTTAGGGGCTACACCAACAGGGAATTTTGGATCTGATGGATAAACACCTTTTGTAAAGGATATAGGATTGGTAGTCAGATCGAACCAAATATTTGCCCACTGGACAAATTGTGGAACAATACCTTGTAAGAAAGCATTTTCATGCTCTTGGAACTCAAAATTTAATACCCCAGGTGGCGCATACTTTATACACTCTTTATAGTTTTTGAGAGCCTTAATACCAATATCTGTATTTATTAAAGGTCTACCAGCACTATCGAACCACTCACCTCCCATTCCTAAGAATCTATCTGCCCACCACCATATGGCCATTCTTCCCCTTTTAGCAGCCTCTGAGGTACCATAGGGTGTATATTTTCCCTTTACTACTTGCCCAAAAAACTTTGCTATATCAAGATACTGATCCCAATCATCTGGAGGCTTCAAATCCCAACCAAACTCTTTCTTAAATTCATCCTGAACCTTTGGATTATTAAACAAATCTTTTCTATAGTAGTAATTATGAGAGTCTCCATCAAAGGGTATTCCATATAGCCTTCCCTTCCACTCACCATAGAACTTCTTTGCAACAGGCACAAGATCATTAAAGAAGTCCCAATCGTTATACTTATCTACATATGGAGTTATATCTACCACAAATCCTCCCTCTACAAAATCAGCAAGCCACTCATAGACATATTCACCAGCATCATAGGCTCCTGCACCACCCTTAAAATCGGTCATCATTTTTGGATATACATCTACGGCAGATACAGCTACAGGTGTAGCTGTAATCATACCTCCTGTTAACTTTTCATATTCTGGACCCCATTTTCTTATTACAGAATCGAAGGGGGAAGAAAGTATTATATTCATGCTAAACTTTTCCTTTGGTGGAGTGATAGCTGGAGTTTGAGTTACGGTTTGAGTTACGGTTTGAGTTACGGTTCTTTCAACTCCAGGAACAGTTATAGTCTTCACCTGTGCTGGTACACTTGCTAATCCACCAAAATAGCCTCCTACACCAGCTACTACTGCTGCTACACCAGCAGCAATACCAATTTTTGCTCCAGTGCTTAAGGCTTCTCTTCTTGTTATTTTCTTAAGTAGTAGTTTTGATAAATCGTTCTCTTTTTTAGAAGGTTTTCTATTGTTCATACCCAAAGTAAGGGGGTAAAGGTATTTAAATATTTCTCTTTATATATCTAGGTTGTCAACTTAAGAGGGGTGACGTCCACCCCATCCTGTAGGGCTTGACTCTACTGGAGGTGATCTGGGCGCTATCCCCTTCGATGAATCTTTTTCAAGATAAAAGAGTCTTTTGG
>JARVJX010000055.1 GCA_029775995.1 Nitrososphaeria archaeon
AGGCATAGCTATGTATACAGGTGGATAGCTTAATCAGCCTTCTCATAAAGGGTAGATTAGGAGAATACGTAAGCTAAGAAGCTTCGTAACATGATCCAAGAAGTTAGGCTGAAGGTCTTACATACAAAGGGCTCATCAGGAGAATGCCAATTAGGGAAGCATGGTAACTATCCAGTTATGCACCAACCCAGCTGTAAGTTTTTGTTATGGAGTGTCGTGAGCTTTCCGATGGTGTATGGGAGCTTATTAGGCCTTTGCTTCCTCCTAAGGCTAAGGTTGGTAGGCCTAGAATTGACGATAGAACGGTGATTAACGGCATTCTATACGTGCTTGTTACAGGCTCGATGGATGGATATGCCATCTAAGTATGGCTCATATAAGCTTGGGATAGGTTTAAGCGTTGGAGCCTTAAAGGTCTATGGGCTGATTTTTTAAAGCCTTAATAGATAAGGGATACTCTATAGTTAAGCTGAGCCTAAATAAAGTTGCTTTAGAAAGCATAACTATTAAAGCTAGGAAAGGGAAAGGGAAGGGGGGAACTAGTTGGCCATGATGGATATAAGCATATCAAGGGAACGAAGATCCATGCTGTTGTATCATCTGAAGCCCTACCCTTAAGCGTTCAAGTTGGAGCAGGCAATGAGCATGACTCAAAGCGCTTTATACCACTTCTAGAAGGTTTGAGGGTTAAGCATAAGGGTAGACCTAGGAGTAGGCCTAGGGAGGTTACAGGAGACTCAGCATAAGATGCTAGGGAGATAAGGGCTTACCTCAAGCGTAAAGGGATAAAGGCGAATGTAGATGTTAACCTAAGGAATAGGAGTAAGCCCAAGCATGGAAGGCCATATAGGCTCCATAGGAAGGCATATAAAAGCATGAGAAGAGCTTTTGAAAGGTTCTTCCATGGCTAAAATCATTCAGAAGAATAACCATAAGATACGAGAAGTTAGCATCAACATTCTTAGCATTCATACAAGTAGCATGCATAATAATACTACTGAGGGTTTCAGATGAGTTCTATAAATAAAAGGGGTGCTTTAAGCTTCCTTGGACAGAATCAGCGAGACCCTCTTTTAATAATCTCTCCTGAACTCGTAGAGGTAGCAGCTTATTTCCCTTTTTCCTTCAACCCTCTTAAGCTCTGGTTCCTTTGTATCACAAATATCTTTCATAAAATAGGGGCATCTGGGATGAAATCTACAACCTTTTGGTACATTAATAGGATTTGGAGGTTCACCACCTATGATTTTCCTTAATCTATCTTTATTCTTTGGTTCAGGTTCTGGAATGGCTTCTATTAAAGCTTGTGTATAGGGATGCTTAGGCTCCTTTATTACCTCTTGAGGATTACCATATTCAACGATTTTACCTAAATACATAACTGCTATTTCATCTGCAAAGTATTTTGCGGTAGCTATATCGTGAGTAATGTAAAGGAAGGTTAAATTCTTCTTTGCCTGAAGCTCTTTTAAGAGAAATAAGATTTCAGCTCTACTAGATGCATCTATCATAGAGACTGGTTCATCAGCTACAATATAGTTAGGCTCAAGGACTAAGGCCCTTGCTATACTAACCCTCTGTCTTTGCCCACCTGATAATTGATGAGGATATTTTCCTAAGAAATCCTCCTGAGGTATCAATTTAACATCCTCTAAAGCTTTGTAAACTCTTTCCTTCTTTTCTCCAACCTTATGAATTAATAGAGGCTCTTCAACAATTTGGTATACATTTTGAGTAGGATCTAAGCTTGAATAGGGATCTTGAAAGATAATCTGAGCTTTTCTCCTAAATTCCTTAAGTTCCTTTTCTTTCAAATTTGTTATATCTAAACCATCAAAGAATACTCTACCTTCAATAGGTTTAACTAACCTTAGGGTTAATTTTCCTAAAGTAGTTTTTCCACATCCACTCTCTCCTACAAGGGCTAAAGTTTTACCCTTATCAATTTTAAAGGAAACTCCGTCTACAGCTTTAACTATATCTCTCTTAAAGAAGCCTTTTCTAACCTCAAAATACACTTTAGCCCTCTCAACCCTAATCATTATAGAGCCAGCACCTGACTCTCTGCTTGCTAACTGTAAAATCTTTAGGCTCCTCTCTATAGCATATATCCATTACCTCTGGGCATCTTGGATGAAATTTGCAACCCTTTGGAGGATCTACCATATCAGGAGGAGAACCAGCTATAAAAGATGGCAATTTATCAAGGGTAATTCTTGGTATAGATTCCAAAAGCTCTTTAGTATAAGGATGCTTAGGATTTAATAATACATCTTCAGAAGGACCTATCTCCACTATTTCTCCTGCATAAACTACCGCTATCCTATCACTTATATCACTGGCTAAAGATATATCGTGAGTTATAAATATAAAAGATAGACTCAGTTCCCATTTTAGCTTCTTAAGAAGGTTTATTATCTGAGCTTGAATACTAACATCTAAAGCTGACGTAGGTTCATCTAATATTACTATTTTTGGGCTTAGGATTAAAGCCATGGCTATTACAATTCTCTGCTTCATACCCCCCGATAACTCGTGAGGATAACAGTGAAAAACTTGCCTATTTAATCCTACCTGCTCTAGGGCTTCTTCAGCCCTTCTATAAGCTTCAGGCTTAGGTAAATTTTCATGCTCTATTAAAGGCTCAGCAACCTGATGCCCCACTTTAATAACTGGATTTAAAGAGTTCATGGCCCCTTGAAAAACCATAGAAATTTTCTTCCATCTTATCTTTCTCCTAAATTCTTCTTCCAATAAACCAAAAATATCTAAGCCATTAAAGATAGCCTTACCCTCTAATAGCTCAGCATTCTTTGGTAAAAGTCTCATTAAGGATAAGCCTAAAGTAGTCTTTCCAGAACCACTTTCCCCAACTACACCTAAAGCCTCTCCTTCACTAAGGCTAAAGCTTACTTTATTTAGAGCCTTTAACCTTCCTCTATCGGTTAGATAGTTTACCGTAAGGTCCTTTAACTCAAGCATCATTTAATCCTCCTCAATCTAGGATTCACTAGGGGCTCTAAGGCTAAAGCTATGAGCAGGAAGGTAAAGGCTGTTATCATTATAAGGATTCCTGGAGGTAATATCCACCACCAGTAACCTGAATAAATTCCTCCCCTCCTAAATCCTAACTCCAAAATCTGTCCCCAGGTGGGTAAGCTTGGGTCCCCTAAGCCTAAAAAGCTTAAAGCAGCTTCAGCTAATATGGCTCCAGGTACAGAAAAGATCATTTGGGCAAATACAAAGGGTGCAGTCTGTGGGAAGATATGCTTTAATATGATTCTCCCTCTTGTAGAACCTAAAGCTTGAGCTGCTTCTATGAATTGAAAGCTCTTTATTTGAAGGACCATGGATCTTATAAGTATGGTTAAACCTGGCCATCCAAAAACGATGAGTATCAGCATGACTAACCATAGCTTCTGCCCTAAAACAAAGGTTAAAAATATGAGTAAAGGCAAAAGGGGCATATTTGCTAATATATCAGAAGCCCTTTGAATTAAGGTATCACTCTTTCCTCCCATATAGCCACTTATAATTCCATTAAAGGTTCCAATAAGAGCAACTAAAAAAGATACAACTGCCCCTATGAATAGGGCTACTGGAAAACCAAAGAGCAATCCAACAAAGAGGTCCCTTCCCAAGCTATCGGTACCCATTAACCCATAAACCCCTCCTCCTAGGATAAGTCTAGCTTCTCCAACTTTATCCTTTGGATCACTGAGCTTAAGATTAACCACTATCTCATAATCTCCCTTCAAAGGAATTAGTATATCCTTCTCAGGTTTACCAAAGAGGGCTACATGGGCTCCTTTAGATAACAATTCTGTTTGAAGGATCTTAAAATTATATTTTCTTGATAGAAAGCTTGAGATTTCAAAGGAAACATCAGGATCGGCTGTTAAACTTATCCTTAGAGGCTCATCAAAGTATAAATTAAAGGGAGGATTCCCCTCAAAGCTTGAGGTTAAAATTTGCCTTTTTAGAAGTATAAACTCTGAATCTGGCCTCTTTAGGTAGAGCTCTAAGGTTAAGGGGTTAAGGGAATTAAGAGTAAATTTGCCTAACCTTAAAGATATAAAGGAAGGAAAATCATCATAAACCTGTTTAAATCTGAAGCTTAATTGGAGATTATTATCAAAGCTTTTCTCTTCTGCACTAATTATTTTATGCTCAGGCTTTGGGTTATCAGAAAAAAAATTGTACCACGCTGGAGGTACTGTGATAGGATAATCAGCCCAGTAGGATGGGTTATTCCAATATCTTACACCAAAGTCTAAGGGGAATGAAGCTATAACGTAAAGGGAGAGAGCAAGCAAAAGAGTAAATAAGGCAAGTCCCACCTTTCCTGAGCCTCCTTTAAGAAAGATCTTTATCTCTTCTTTAAACATCAATACCTCACCCTTGGGTCTAATACCATATAAAGGGCTTCTAGGATGAACCTTGCAATTATATAGATTAAGGTAAAGAGAAAGGTTAAAGCAATAATTACATTCTCATCTAGGGCTAATATAGCATCGTAATATAACCTTCCCATACCTGGCCATCCAAAAACCGTCTCAGTTAAAATGGCTCCCCCTAAAGAGCCTGCTAAACCTAAAATCAAACCTGTTAATATGGGGGGAGCGGCTACTCTAATTATATATCTCTTCATAATGGTGCTCTCCTTTAATCCTTTTGCCCTACCTAAGGTTACAAAATCCTCCTGGGCAACATTTAATACCATGGTTCTAACGCTGTAAATCCATCCTCCTATAGAGGCTACAACTAGAGTCAATATAGGAAGAGAAGCATGCCATAATAGATCGAGAAATTTTAATAAATTATCAGAGGGAGGAGGTGAGCTGTACATTCCTGTAGGAGGAAAGATTCTTAGCTGGAAGGCTAAGAGTAATATGAAGATGATTCCAAGCCACCAAGTGGGTAAAGCGTAAGATATGGATGATAAATAGGAGAAAAATCTATCAAATTTAGTACCTGCCTTTATGGCTAGCTTAACTCCAAAGTATAGGCCCAGTAATCCGCTGATGATCAAGGCTGTGGTAACTAAAAGAATTGTATTGGGTAACCTTTCCAATACTATATCTGAGACCTTTGAGCTGCCCGAAAAGCTCTTCAAATTTCTAGCTGAGCCTAAATCTAAACTTAAAACCCTGATTATTAAATCGGGTAATCTATTATACCAAGGTTCATCTAACCCATAAAAATCGTAGAGCTGATTCCTTCTCTGCTCTAAAACCTTTTCAAGTTCCAAAGGGTCTCTTATAGTTTGGGCTAGGGATGTTCTTAATTCTCTTAACTGATCGCTAACAATAGCCTTTAGCATATTATCAGATAGACCTGTAGCTCCCAAAGTAACTACAACCAGCAAAAGTACAGAAAATAATACTCCTAATAAGGTTATACCTCTAAGGGCTAACTTTTTACCTACAATCATAGATTTTAGCTTTTAGCCTTCTTTCTGAGTAGAAAGAAACCAGCCGCCAATATTATAACCACAGCAACTATAATGCCCAAGATTAATGAGTTTATACCTAGGGGCTGAACAACCTCCCTAGGAGCCTCTTCCCTTGTCTCCTTAGGTTTCTCTTCTTTTGGAGTAGTTATTTCAGTAGTTGGAGTAGTTATGGTCATTTTTGGCTCTTCAATTTTTTCTTTAGCTTGTAAAAGAATCTTCTTTTCAATTACATAAGATACATCCTCACTATAGGCATTAATTATGAGCTCATAATTCTTTTCTTTTAACTTGCTAGATACTTGAGAAGGTATAACGAGGGAGAATTTATTTGGGGTTAATTCTTTAGCTGGTGCTGCATATAAAAGCTCATTACTTACAGGATCATAAAGAGAATAAAGGATTCTTAAAGCTCCAACTCCAGCTAAAGTAATATCAAGAGCGTTTTCTTTCCCTATTAAAAGGGGCTTCTCATCAATCTTTATGATTTCAGGAACCCCCGCAGCACCAAAGTAAAGATCTTTAGGGGTAAAGGGATAAGTATCATCTCGATAGGCTATTAGCTCTGCAAATTGGGCTGATGAGTCAAACTTATTTAATATAAAGGGCCCATTGCTTATAACCAGGTTTCCCTTACTTGAAAACCATTCTTCAGAGGCTTTATATCTATTAAGGGCTTCCTCTAAATTTACATAGCTCTTACCATTAATATCAAAAACTTCCTTAGGTATGATTTGCTTAGATGAGAATTCCCTTAAATTTCTTAATACTAATCTTGCGTGATCATCCATCACTAGGCTTATCCAAGGCACATTGAACTTTTGAGCTGCTGTATCACTGTAAGCGGCCCTTCTCTTTACAAATACCAGATCGTCCATGGCATATAAAATTTCCCAGGGCATCGATAAACTCACCAAGCTACCATATTCGGCAATATAATCTGGTAAAAAATGCCAAAAATCTATATAAACTTCTAGAGAAGTTGAATTCAAAATTCTAAAGCCCTTAAAGGCTTCCAAATAGGGCTTTGAAGTTGTAGCTATGGCAAATTCGATCTTGGATTTTTCCTCACTGTAAACCATATCAAAGCTTTGGTATATGTTGTAAAGTACATCTGCCATACTGATAGGAATACCATGGTGCCATTTAGATTTCATATAATTAGCGTAGTTAAAGATTACCTTACTCGTAGCCTTTCCCTGAACACTAACCCATCTTTTAGCCTTAGCATCCCATATAAAGGCATCTGAAGGTATATCTAATTTCCCATCAGGTCCCTTAGTTTCAACTTTATAATTTGCTCTGAAAGGTATTGGTAATCCTGTAAAGGGATGCCTCCATAGAGGTGGATCTCTTATCTGATTCCATATATCCACACTATAAACATCTCTAAAGCCTCCAATAGGATTCCAAGTGGTTCTTTCAGTCCAAACCCAAAGATTTCCTACATTTAACTCATTTTTGTTAGGAAGGTAAGCGGTCCTAAGGGTCCATAAAGCCTTTGGACCAGCTACCATATCAAGGGTGACTCCCTGAATGTCTTTTTTGAAGGGAAAGTTATTCATAATTGTAGCTATCCATATTCTAACCGATTCTTGAATTCCCAATTCTACAGCCTTTCTATATAGTTCATTTCTCTCCTCCAAATTCTTGAAATCTCCTCTAAAGATCCTTTGACCAATTTCATCTAACTCTTTATTCTCATACTGCCAAAATCCAAACTCCTGCCATCCTGGCATATTTCCTAACCAAGGAGCTAAGAATTGGTTCACACTAGCAAAATCGTATTTCTCAACAGCTCCTCTACCCCATCCTTCAGTGTACATGTGCCATTCAAAGACCTTAGGATCGGTGCTATAAACCTTGAATATGGCTGGACCGAAGAGCTGGTAAATTCTTTCAACCTGAAATCCCATCTTACTCAACTCAGAAGCAATCAAATCTCCGACCTCTCTCCTTTCATCCTCAATTCTAACTATGAACTTTAATACTATGGGCTTATCCTTATAAAACCATTTACCATCCTTTAACTCTGCACCAGCCTTAACCATGGCATCATTTATCAATTTTCTAGCGAATTCTGGATCATACCTTATTCCAGCTTTTCTTATGGCATCTTTAACTATGAGATAATCGTAATCTAATGGGCTAACGTGAGTATACATGGGCAAGGCTAAGCCTCTATAAATTTGGCTAACAATAAACTCTCTGTTAACTAAAAACTGCATAGCATATCTAACTTCTCTTATGGAGAAGGGATTTAATTCCCCTTCAGGGGCTGGTGCAGGATTTAAGATGAGAGATATAAGTCCTGCTGGTGCCTGGTAAAGTTTCACATCAGGCTTAGCAATTAAAGCCTTAGCCTCTTGAGTTCTTAAGCTAAATATATAAAGGTCTATATCTCCTTTCTCTAAGGCTGTAGGGGCAATTTCAATGGCAAAAGCCTTGAAAAGTATTTTGTCTACAGCTGGACCTTTTTTATTATGAGGAGGCTCATAAGCTTGAGCGAAGGCTAAGTTTATAGAGTTGAAGGTTAGAAGAAAAATTATACTGAAAATCAATATATGCTTACTTATTTTATTCATATAATCATCTTCTCCTAAAGAGCATTAGCAAGCTAATTACTGATAAAGCTAAAGCCAGAGAAGCTATAGTTATAATAAGACTCAACTGAGCATTTATATTCTCTATCTGAAGGTTTACATCTCTATTTATATTCTTAAGGTTAAGGGATAAATCCTCATTAACCTTATCTATCCTTTGTAGAAGGGCTGAAGAATCGAATTCTATCTTCTTTTCAGCTAGGGCTTTTGTTACCATCCCTTCTAAGGATTCTGTAACCCTTTGAACTGCTCCACTAAATTCCTCAAGCCTTGATTTTATAGTATTGAATCCAAATTCAGTATAAAAGCTAGAAGTAGCTATATTTCCTGTTAAATCTACAGCCGTTATAGTGTGAGGGCCTTCAGCTATAGCTGGTATAAAGAGGGTAGTGGTGAATCTTCCCTTTATATCGGTAAATAGAGATGAGACTATAACATCGTCCACCATTATGTAAACTTGCCTAAAGAAGGGAGCGAAGTTTGAACCTCTTACAGTTACCATCTGCCCAGCAGGCCCAGAAGGAGGGCTAATGAATATGGTAGGGGCAGGCGTAGGCTTAATCCTTGCAAAAGCTATATCCTGATTCGGATAGCCTGCAAAACCTACTCTACTATCCACCCATACAATGTAAACTTCTCCTCCTCTTGCTGCTATACCAAAGTAATCTCCTATAAATTCTGGTATCCCTGATTGCATGGGATTTGATGGGAAGTCAGAGACTCTACTGTTAACTTCAAAGCTTTCACCTTTATTTGTTGATTTGGTGTAGTATATGTGGTATCTTGTATCGGACAAATCATCCCTCTTATCTCCCCAAGCTATATGTATTACACCTTCTTCATCCACAGCTACAAAGGGAAAGAACTGACCTCTATCGCTTATATCATCGTTTACCCTCTTAGGCTTTTCCCAGGTTTTACCTCTATCCAAAGATCTGCTAAAGTAAATGTCCGATTCATCAGGACCTGGAGGGTTAGCTGCAAAAACATAGTATACCTCATCTTCAGGACCTGTAGCTATATAGGCAAAGGAGGATGACCAAGCTCTAAATAATGTAGGTCGGATGGTGAAATCTAACTCACCCATAGTAGCTACTCTAACGGGCTTTGAGAAGGTTTTACCTCCATCATCACTCCAAGCTATCATGGGGGAGAATAAGCCATAAAAGGGACCATCGTCAAGGGAATCATAATATCCTACATAAACCCTACCTTTACTATCAACTACAGGCATAGAACCCTGAACTATAGGTCTATTTAGCTCTCCTAATAAATATGAGTAGAGAGGGCTTACCAATACTGGATCAGTCCAGCTTAAACCATAATCATAAGAGGCTACTAATTTAATAGATATCTCAATTAAAGGAGCAGCTATATAGGGAAATTCTGGTAAAGTAGGATATTTTACCAAAAATTCAGTGTAAGTTAAGTATATGTTATCCCTCTTCGGATCTTCAGGAGAAGGTCCTGTGGTCATCCAGGGCTTATCAAGAAACCTTATTACTATTTGAGACTTTCCCAATTCTCTCCCTTCAGTAAAGGCATCTCCGTTAGTAGCTAATATGGGATCAGACCAGCTAAAGCCTCCATCTTTAGATGTAGATATGGCTACACCTGATGTTTCAGCAAAGAATACCAAATTACCCACAAATACTGGTTCAGTCCTTATAGTTAGATAAGAGTAGAAAGCAGTACCATCCCTTGTAAAGGCTACCACAGGATCAGAGGTAAATTCATCCCTCTGCAAGGGTTTCATAACTTTAGGTCCTTCCCAAGTTACCCCTCCATCTATACTTGAGTAGGCCACCATGTTAAAGTATTGATAATCTATAGCCCCGATTACCACGTTATCAGGGTCTAAGGGATTAACAGCTATAGAAGGTTCATTTTGAAAGGGAAATCTACCCAAATCTTGAGAGACTATTATGGTTCTACTGAATTTTTGAGAAGGTTCTCTATAGGGAACTAAACCTGCAGCTGGAGCTTGAAGTCTGAAATCATCATTAGCATCTGAACTTCTAACCTTTCCAAAGGGTCCCTTATTCTCTAATTTTAACCACACATTTCCTGATAAGAGTTTAGATATTTTTCCTGTTAGATTTTCAGGCATGCTTAAGGGCTTTAGAGTTCCTTCTTCTATAGAAAAGGCAATAGATGGGGAGATTAAAATTAACACTACTATCATACCTAAAATAGCTTTTTTTATCATACCCTTTTATTAGTAAAGAACCTTCTTAAATATTTTAAGTGAAACTGCTAAAACTCACCTTGAACAATTATAAGAGGCTTCTTTTATTCCAATAAAGCTACCGCTCTTATAGGAGAGCCTGTACCTCCTAAAAGCTTTAAGGGTAAGACAAGGAGCTTGAACCTCTCTTTAGGCAAACTATTTAAATTGCAAAGATTCTCCACTACTAGAATCTCCCTTTTAAGTAGGATTTTGTGGACAGGGAACTTAGGATCATCGTTATGATCTATATTTGCACAGTCTATCCCAACAAGAGAAGGTCCCTTTGAAGCTAAATACTCTGCCATTTCGGAAGATAAAGCTGGTTGATTTGTTAAGTAATCCTCCTTATCTAAGTGAGTATCAGCCCAGCCTGTATGAATTAAAACTGCTTCTCCCTTTCTTATTCCTCTCACTTTTATTTCAGCCTTTCTTATCTCCTCTTCTTCTATGTAGCTCTTTGGCTCTACTTTAACCCTTAAAAGCACAGCATCTAAAAGAAACCTTTCTAGGCTTATCTGATCTATACTCTTTCCCTTATCTATAAAATGGATAGGGGCATCTAAATGGGTTCCTGTATGAGTGGACATTAATATTAGCTCTGAATCAAATTCATGAATTTCCCTTTTAGCCCATAGGATAAAGGAAGGCTTTGGATAAACTGGAAAGATGTGCATCTTATTGTATATGGTTTGAGTTAAATCGATGAGCTTCATCAACCTAAAAAGTGGAGATGAGTATATAATTTTTATATTTAAGAAGGGTGAAAGAAGGGGATTGCTAGATAAGAGAAAAGAATACACTCAACTTTTGCAGATGTCTGTTAAGAGAATTGTTAGTGAGCTTTCTGATAAGGTTGAGAAGATAAGCCTTTTTGGTTCCTTTTCAAAAAGATCTGACCTTTTTACTGATTTAGATATTCTTATCATCATGAAAACCGAAAAACCTTTTCTTGAAAGATTAAAGGAGATCTATTCCCTTTTATCTCTACCAGTAGATGCAGATATTCTTTGCTACACACCTGAAGAGTTTGAGAAGATAAAGAATAGGGGATTTTTTAAAAAAATATTGGCTGAGGAGGTTATCTTATATGAGAAGAGAACCGATTGAAGAAGGTAAAAGATGGCTTGAACAGGCTATGGAAGACCTTAAGTGGGCAAAAGATTTAGCTGAAAGGGGAGGCTATCATATTGCTTGCTTTTTAGCTCAGCAAATTGGAGAGAAGGCCTTAAAAGCCTTCTTATATTCTCAGGGAGAAGAAATAGTCATTGGTCATTCTGTGGAGAGGCTCTGCAATTTTTCGTCAAAGTTCGATAAAGAGTTTTCTAAGAAGTGCTTTGTGGCTTAATTCTTTAAGTTTCTTATGTCTTGCTTTAATCTATGTATTGGTCTGTTGTTGATGAGAGGCTTATTAGGCGTGGTGAGCTTCTTCTTAGCTTGGACTTTCTTGAAGTCTATGA
>JARVJX010000056.1 GCA_029775995.1 Nitrososphaeria archaeon
AAGGATGTCCTCTTCCCTGCTTCACTCTTCTGTTTAAAGGGAAATCAAGTATAAGTTCGACTTCCCTTACCAGCTTCTTGTTATACTTTTTCCAGTTTCTTTTATCCTTGTATTGCTTCTTCCTACTCACTTTAATCTTTCTTATAGAATCTAACTTGTACCACTTATTCTCGAATTTCATAGAATCACCTTAATAGTATTTAGTTTTCTAAGGAATTATGCAACACAGCATGATCCTGATACAGATCAACCCATAAGAAGATTGAGCTAGTAGAAGTTGATCAAAGACATCATCCTTTCTCTGGCTTAGAAGGTGAGGAAGGGACGATCATAGAAAAATATTCAGAAATCAGGAAAAAGCCTGATAGATATATGGCAGAGTATGAATTGGAAATATGGAAGAGGTGAAAGAGAAAACTTAGGACTCTTTATGAGGAGGAATATGAGGTTAAAGGAAGTTAGAGCTGATAAAAGAGCGAAAAGAAAGCTGTTAGCAATACTTTCTCAATGGCCAAAAAGATAAGGTTTTAATTCTATTATGGCTTCTTTATTCCTAAGATTTTACCTTCGTATAAAATGTAACCCAAAAGCTTAGGTTTGATCTTTGCTGGCTACCCCAAGCATAGTTTTTAGCGGGCTAAGTAGGGGGCTAATTAATCCTTGAGCATAAAAAGGTAACCTCAGGCCTGAAGATCCCGAGGCCGCAGAGATCTATCCATCTATTGAGCTTAGGAACGAAGACGGTGGTTTGGACTGAGGGTTCCGTATTCGTCGAGGGGTTTTCAGATGAGGTCGGCCGCAGAGATCTATCTTACCATCGGAAAATTAACGTCAATACCCTAAATGCAACTCCGCCCACGCATATTGCAAAGACTATTTAGAATATTGTTATGAAGAGCGCTTTTTCCAGCCAAACTTTCTGACTAGGGTGGCGATGGTGGCTATACAAGGTATGTAAAGCATTGTCACAAGGGTAAACACGACCATCTGAGCTGGCGTCAAAGCTTGTGGAAAATCCGTTGTTCCCAGCAGGGTAGCAAGTATAACTAGTGTCAGCTCCTTCCTAAGCACGCCGAATATCAGCGCTATTCCAACAATGGTAGCCAATACTAGCCACATGATTGTTATGGGACTTAGCACTGTCGCAACTGGTTCAAGTAGGCCCAAAACTTCTGCGAACTTTACGACAAAGCTTCCAACGATTATTAGAGGAAAAGCTATTTTTATGAAGTCAGCTAGTCTAAACCACGATTGCTTCAGAACGGTCTTCAGATGAGACCACCTATAATCATGCATTTCCATGATTAGTGCAGTCGGCTAACCAGGCAAAACACTAAAAGCAAGTCTTCCACGAGCAAAAATGATGAAGAGGTCGAGAACGTAAAGCATCAAAGCCCATTGAAAGCCCAAAAATTTGCCTACTAGACCTAACCTAGTATTATGAGGGTGCGGGAGGCGCAGGGCACTAGCGTCGTAACAAACGCGGCGAGCAACCTCTCCCTTTGTGTCTCCATTATCCTACACGCTAGGCAAGTGGGAACGTTACAACCATGGCCAAGCATTACAGGGATGAAGACCTTTCCATGCAGTACCATTTTATACATGACGTTGCCCGTCAAAAACGCTATTCGACTAAGGTAGCCTGAGTCCTCTAGAAAGTATAAGATAACATAAAACGGGAGAATGTAAGGTAGGGCTATCGTGATGACCGCTATGATGCCCTCTATAATGCCACTCCAAACTAGTTTTTCTGTGATTCCCGTTCCAAATAGGCTTGTAAAGAGAGGTTCCTATCCGTAAAAGAAGCTGCTTAACTGCTCCGAAACATAATCTCCGAGGGTGAATATGAAATAGAACACCAAAAGTAGTGAAACAGCCATAATAGGATATCCCAAGATTTTATGGGTTGTTAAGGTGTGTAGCCTCTCTCCTATTGGAGGCTTCATCGGAGGCACAAGTTTTTGAACTTCCCTCACAATGCCCCCCCTGCTATCTCGTATAGTTCAGAAGTTATCACGGGTGAACAGGTGTGACCATGAAGCATCACGATTTCGGTTGCAAGTTTTCTTGCAGCAGATACGAACAGGGGTTGTATTCTTTGAACCTCTTTTGAGATCGTTTCATCTTCTTCCAACAACTTGACGGCCACATATCTTAGTGGATACCGAAGTTGAATTTTCTCGATCATTTTTGTGAGCCTTAGATCCTGTCCTCAACTTTCTCCATACTTCACCCCAACAGGCTCCGCCTTTTTCCCTTTTTTCAATTGTTTCTACAGCCTTTCCAGAAGCTCGAAAATGCCGATTCCTTTTATTGCAACGGTTGGCACCACTGGTATTCCCAGTAGCCGCTCCAGTTTTTCTGTGTCGATTTCAATGCCCTTTTTCTTTGCGATATCCATTTGGTTCAAAGCTATGATCATCGGAGTTTCAAGTTCTGTTAGCTTAGCGTGAAGAACAAATTTCTCTCGAGGACTGAAGCATCTACAACATTTATCACTATGTCTGGCCTCTTGACAGCGATGTATTCCCTTGAGATCAGTTCCTCAAGCGAATAGGTGGAGAGCGAAAATATATTCCAGGCAAATCGATTATGTCTATTGTGTAGCCCTTAAAGTGAAGCGTCCCCTCCGCTTTTTTAAAGGTTTTTCCAGGCCAGTTCCCTATATGTTGATGCAAGCCAGTTAAATAGTTGAATATGCAAGATTTCCCGACGTTGGCGTTCCCAGCTAATGCAATGACCAGCTTCCTTTTGGTCATCCTCTCTCTACCTTCACGAAAATTCTATCGGCCATGCCCCTCCCCAGGGTAAGTCTTGAATCCCTTCAATGGCTTTTCAAAGCTGTAATGGAGCTTAGGTTCTTTAAGCGAAACAAGGTTAAGCTGGAGGATAAGGTGTATGCGTGTATCCTCTTCTTAGCTGGTTTGAGCACAAGGTATAAGAGAGAGGTTGTTAAGGCTTCAAGGGAGGCTATGAGGCTTCGTTAGATCCTTAAAACCAGCCCAAATACTCACATAGCTGAACCTCGGCCAAAAGAGATATTTTCCTGTTATGTTCTTAATGGAGGCGATAACCACATATGGGTTTGGCTGATATTGCATCAATTTTATATGCATCTTCATCCTTTGAAATGGCTTTATTGATAAAAGTTTATTTAGGATAAGCCTGATCGTGAATTCATGGAAGATACACATTTGGCCTGAATGGGAATGCAAATACTGGCAATACCAACCATTCTGCAACAAAAGCATCGCCACAAATATAAAAGCCTCCAAATACCCTAAAACGATAAAGCCAAAGGGGTTAAAGCTTAACCTCTTTGGCTCTTTTTTAAATTATTTCGAACTCTATTGGTACATTTCTTGGTCTCGGTCCTTCTGGGATGAAGATGATGTCCCATTTGTCTATTTCCGGTCTTCCAATTACGAGGTCTAAGTCCTCTCTTAAGTTTTCCGCCACCTCAAACAGAACCCTGCCACGTATTTCGACACCCTGGAACATAACCTCAACTAGGGATTTCCGACGATCTTTAGTTTCCCCTCTTTATCTGCGGTTCTCATCGTGTAGGACTTCTTAGGTTCCTCGAAAGGCGTGAAAGCGCTTATTTTTTCTGCTAGCTTTTTGAGATGATGCTTAAACTAGCCCCGGTATCTACAAGGCATTTAAGCCTAAGACTCTTCTCTCTGTATCTAATCTCAATATCAGCAGA
This sequence comes from Nitrososphaeria archaeon, assembly GCA_029775995.1. Lineage (GTDB taxonomy): Archaea > Thermoproteota > Nitrososphaeria > Nitrososphaerales > JARVJX01 > JARVJX01. The sequence goes on from JARVJX010000056.1 coordinate 3,710, forward strand.
AGCTTGATCTCTCTTCATCTTCTCTCCTTATAATTTTTAAACTAACTACCTTTATTAAAAGGTTTTAGGATTCTTATTTAACTTAATTCCTAAATCTATATCAAAAATTTTAGGCGCTATTTATATTAAACCGAAGTCTGAAATTCCAGAAATGATTGCTAACGAGGAGATAGAAAGAATTGGAATAAAAATAGCAATGAAGTATGAGAAGAATCAAGGAAGAAAGCCTGAAGATGTCTCAAAGGAAAATTTAGGGTTCGACGATTATGATAATGATAAAACCTGAATTATGAAAAACGGAAAAAGGTTTATCAGAGGAAGAATTGATGAAGAAGTGTTTAGAGAAGCCACAACTTTAGGCTTAAATGTTTCTAAAGTTTGTGAAAATGCCTTAAAATAGGCAACAGAGCAATTAAGACCCCCCCTATATGTTAAAAATATCCATTTAATGTGAAATTTTAATCTTTTAAGATTGCCAATAGTCATACGTCCATATCTCCCTACGTTTATCCTTATTTCACCCCTAAAACTCGTTGTATATCCGTTTTCTATCTTTACCTACATCTCTGTTTTAACTTCATCGATCTGCTCATCGCGAAGGCTAAGCTTAACAGACCCTGTATCATCTTATAAAAGGCACTCAGCAACCCTTGCCTGTATACCTGTCCTTAACTCTAACCTCCATCATAGATTAGCTCTAGGACCTATCATACTGGAGAAGGATCCATCGACCATCAAGAAGAGGCCCAGCTCCAAGAGAGGAAGAAGGAGTAAGGTCAAGAGCTACCTCAACACCGAGAGCATTCATGAGGCCCTAAGACTGCTAAAAGGAGACCTAAGAAAGGCAAGATCAGCAGAAGAACCTACTATAGGGCGAAGAAGCTCCTAGAAAAGAGATTTTAGGACGACACCATCCGAAGCTCTAACTTTTTATATTAGGAATTTTCTTACAGGTTCTTCAATTCTTGAAGAAGCTCTTTAGCTCTATCTATCCTTATTTTTCTCTCTTCCACCATTTTTTGGGCTATTTTATCTATCAATTCTTCTGTTGCACCTGCCATGATGGCAACATTTCTAGCATGAAGCTTCATATGGCCTCTTTGGATTCCCTCAGTTGCTAAAGCTCTTATAGCAGCAAAATTTTGTGCTAATCCTACTGCTGCCATTACCTCAGCCAACTCTGTGGCACTCTTTACTCCCAAAATCTTCAAACAAATCTTTGCTATAGGATGTACAGCAGTAGCCCCTCCTATTAATCCTACTGCTAAAGGTAATTCTATGGTACCTACTAAATCTCCTTCTTCATTTTTTTCCCATGTAGTTAAAGGGCTATAATATCCTGACCTTGCTGCATAGGCATGGGCTCCAGCTTCTAAAGCTCTAGTATCGTTCCCTGTAGCTAATGCAACAGCAATGATTCCATTCATGATTCCTTTGTTATGAGTAGCACATCTATAAGGGTCTGCGGAAGCAAAGGCATAGGCATAAAGAATACCATCTACCACCTCTTCTCCACCTATAGTATTTTTATCCATAACTACCCTTGCCCTAGCTAACCTTTTTGTTGCTAAATTTGAAATGATTCTAAGAAATACCTGACCCTTTGTAATTCTTTCTATAATAGGGGCTACAGCCTCACACATGGTATTTACAGCATTGGCACCCATGGCATCTCTACAATCCACGAAAAGTTCTGTAATAACCATGGGACCCATAAAAGAATTTATCACCTTTACATCCAAATCCTTTGCTCCTCCTCCAAGAGAAATGAGCAATGGGTCTTGCTCATTAGCCTTTACTAATATCTCATTCTTATTTGCCAATATTCTCATTTTCGCCCCATAAGGGTCCTTGATTTTTACAGCCTGTATTTGGCCTATCATGATAGGACCAGTGTTGCTGGTGAAGAAACCACCCTTTGCCCTTGCCATCTTTGCAGCGTTGCTAGCAGCGGCTACTATAGATGGTTCCTCTATTGCCATGGGAATTAAATAATCTTTACCATTGATAAGAAAGTTAGTAGCGATACCTAAAGGAAGGGGCATAAAGCCTATTACATTTTCTATCATTCTATTAGCCAACTCAAGCTTTAAACTTCCCACGGATTGAATAAGGTTAGTTTCTTCATCAGAAAGCCCTGCAAACTCCTTCACTATATTCAGCCTTTCCTTAGGAGTAAGTCTATAAAAGCCTGATAACTCTGAGGTTCTTTTCATCCTTCGCATGGTTAATAAAAGCTTGGTTATAAATTTATATTGTCTCCCTTTAAACTTTTCGTCAAATAAAAGTTAAGGTAATTGTGAGCAAGAGATGAATAAGAAGTTTGGCTTTTAGCCTAGTAGTAATGCCTCTTTTATAAAGAGGTTTTAATCTCACTATATCAAACTCTTCTTAAAGTTTAAATTGGGTTTTAAAGCTAGATAAATTATGAAAAGCATCCTTTATGCAGAGCATACTTGGGAAGAGATAAAAGAAGCAGCTAAAGAGGATAAAGTAATTCTATTACCCATGGGAAGCATTGAAGAGCATGGTCCCCATTTACCTTTAGAAACCGATTCCTTAACAGCCTATGAGATTAGTAAAAGGGCTGCTTTAAAGGTTCCTGATATAGCTTTAGTTATGCCCCCTGTTTACTATACCTATTCAGAGACTACTATGGACTTTCCTGGAACTATAGATGTAGAGCCAAACCATATGATGGATTACCTCTTCGATATCTGTAAAAGTTTAACTAAACATGGATTTAGAAGAATAATACTGGTTGGAGGTCACGGTTTAAATGCACCTTTCCTATTCCTTTTGGCTCAAAGGGTAACAAACAATACTCAAGCTATATGCTGTGGATTAAGCTATTGGGAATTTGCAAGAGAAAAGATTGCGAAGATAGTTTCTCATGCTGCTCATGCCTGTGAATTTGAAACTTCTTTAGTTTTAGCCCTTAAGAAGGAAGCGGTATACATGGATAAAGCTGTGAAGGATATGGATATCTACATGAATATACCTAATTCAAGATTCGTTTGGAGAAATATAATTAATAGATCCCCTATCTTCTTCCTAGATAGATTCAGTACCTTCTCTAAAACTGGTATTTGCGGAGACCCTACGTTAGCAACAGAAGAAAAAGGTAAAGAGATAATTGAAGCTATAACTGATGAGTTTGCTGAATTTATTAAAGAATTTAAATCTAGGCCTTTAGTAAAATGGGTCGATCACCATTAGCGAGGGATCTATTTGATAAAGGATTTTGAAGAGGCATTTTTTGAAAGAACCAGTAAATCTAGGGAAATCTTTGAGAGAGCAAGAAAGATTCTTCCAGGAGGAGTTAGTGCCAATGTAAAATTTATGGAACCTTATCCTCTCTATATAAAGGAGGCAAAGGGATCAAAGATAATAGATGTGGATGGTAATATTTACATAGACTATTTTCAAGGGGCAGGTCCTAACATATTGGGCCATAGACCTAAAGTAGTTATAGAAGCTGTAAAAAGGCAATTAGAGATCTGCAACCATCCCATCTTAGCTACAGAACTTGAAGTAAAATTGGCTGAAAAGATTAGAAAGCATCAACCTTCCATGGAAATGATAAGATTTTGTAATACAGGTTCTGAAGCTAACGCCTTTGCCATGAGGGTTGCAAGAGCCTATAAAAAGAAGAGCAAAATAGCAAAGTTTGAAGGCCATTTTCATGGTCAGTATGATAATGAGCTTATATGGTCTATAGGATTAACCCTTGAAAGGTTAGAAAAGAGAATTGTATCTCCTGATTGTGCAGGTATACCAAAGGAAATTTCTAACTCTATTATGCTCTTGCCCTTTAACGATACAGATGAATCGGTATCTTTGATAAGAAAGAATGCTAATGAGTTAGCCGGTGTAATCATGGAACCCATACCTGTAGCTTCCCTAGGTGCTATACCAGCTGAGAAGGAATTCATGAAAACCCTTAGAGAAGAAACTGAGAAATACGATATACCTCTTATCTTTGATGAAGTAGTAACAGGCTTTAGATTAGGTTTAGGAGGTGCAGCTGAATATTACGGCATTTCTCCAGACCTAACCGCTTTGGGTAAGATAATAGGAGGAGGATTTCCCATAGGAGCCTATGGAGGAAGAAAAGACATGATGGATAAGGTTGTAACACCAGAAAAATGGCCCCTAGATTCGAATGAGAAGATTTTCCAATCTGGAACCTTTTCAGGTAATCCTATTTCTTTAGCAGCTGGTTTAGCTTTAATAGAGAAATTGGAAAAGAGTAATGTATATGAGCATATAAATTTTCTAGGAGAGAAATTAAGAAGAGGAATTCAAGATAGGGCTGATAAGAGAGAGGTGGAGATTCAAGTAACGGGTATAGGTTCTCTCTTTCATGTACACTTTGCTAAAAATGTAAGAAGTATTAGAGATGTTCTAAGGGAAGACATGGAAGCAGCAAAAAACTTTCAGCTAGGGCTAATAGTTAATGGTATATTCCTTCCTCCAATACATACAGGCTTCATAAGTGCAGCCCATACAGAAGAAGAGATCGATAAGACTATAGAAGTATCTGATAAAGTCTTTGAAATTCTTAAAAAGAAAAGAGCATAAGTTATATATTTGTGGTTTAAAATGGTTAAGGGGTTATGAGTAAGAGAAAAAGGGAAGCTCCTTTACCAGCTTCCAGTGCAGGATTGCTCAGATTCTTTGAGGAGGAAAGTAAAGGACCTAAGGTAAGACCAGAGGTAATAATAGTAGCTGCATCCTTACTCGTAGTGATTTCCCTTATTTTAAAGATTTTCCTAGGGTAAAAAGATTGCTAAGGAAAAGTCCTACGGAGGACTTATCAAGGAGATTCAAGTATATCTTTAGTTTTCCCCCTCAAAATGCGATCTTCCTATTGACTTTAACTAGCTTAATTCCTACACCTCTCTTAATTCTTTCATCCCTAGGCTTAACACTCATAGAAATTGGCTTTGGAATTTTATTGGGTGAGTTAGCTCTCTTTTTATCTATAGCTCTGGAAAGGCTAACCCTTAGAAGTAGGTTAGCTAACTATAGAAGATTGGTAGGCTTTTCCTTTATAACGAATTTCTTCTTAATCTTCTTCGCTTTAATAGCATGGATATCTAATCTAATAGTTCCTTCTTTAGCTAGAACTGTTTCTTTAATCCTATTGGGAATTTTTTTCCTTGCAGCCTTTAGAATCATAATTTTTAGAGCCATTTTTACTAACAGTTTAATAGGAGCTTTAGGTATAGGAGCCCTTCAACCTCTATTTCTCTTTCTAGCTTTCCTTTACTTTGATACTTTTGCTAAACAGGCCTTTAGCTTAAACTTGCCTTACATCTTTGGGATAAGTTTTTTAATCTTATCCTCTTTAGCTTTAAAAAGGTTAGAGGACATAACCAGCAAATCTTTACCCTTTAATGTTTTTCGATTCTTTAAGGGTTTTATGCTAAACTGGATGGAGAGCGATTCTCACCTTTTTGAAAAGTATCTTGCCTTCTTTGGTAAGGAAAGAGAAGTAAAGAGTTATATGATCGATATATTCACTAAGAATCAAAAACTTTCTATACTCGTGCCTGGAATACACCCTGGTCCCCTAGCTGGTTTTGGGGGAAGTGATTTACCTTATCAAATTTACTCTCACCTAAAGAAAAGAGCCATCACTAGTTTTATCTTACATGGCTTCTCTAACCATGAATACGATTTAGCCTCTAAGGAGGAATTAGCAAAGTTCATATCTAGCCTTAACGATGGTGAGGTAATTTCTGAAGATGATAGGTGTGCAATTTTAAGGGGTCAATATGGGGATATAAAAGCTACTTGTATAAACTTTAACAGAGTGGCTCTTTTACTAATTACTGCCTCTCCAAAGTGCACGGACGATTTTGACCCTGAACTTGAAGTAAAGCTTAAGGCTTTACTAAACTTAGGTTATAAGGAGCTTATTGCAGTAGATTGTCATAATTCTCTAAATAGTGAAGATAGAGAAATTGAGGAAAAAGATGTGATTAAGGCTTCAGAGTTAAGCTTAAAGGGTGCTTTAAATATAAAGAAATTTAAGATTGGTGTATCTCACCTATCAGAAATCGCTAACAAAAATTTTGCATCAGATTTAGGTGAAGCTGGTATGGGCTTGCTACTCTTTGATTTAGAAGGAGAAAGATATTGCTTGATAGGTATTGATGCAAATAATGCTAAAGTAGGTTTAAGGGAAGAAATTGAGGAAAGCTTGAAATCTAAGGGAGTAAAGATAGCTGAGGTATGCACTTCTGATACTCATTCACAAACTGGAAAGGCAAGTAATAAAAGAGGTTATTACTGCTTTGGAGAATTAAGTGATAAAAATGAGATCATTGGTGCTATTCACGAGCTTTATCAATTGGCTTTAATTAGATTAGAGGAAGCCCAATTTAGGGTTAAGCTCATCAAAAGTCGAGTTAAAATTCTTGGTAGTGATGCTTGGAACTATATAGCTACAGCCCTAGAGAGAGGCATAAGCTTCTCAAAGAGAAGTAGTATAATAGTTGGCTTACTTTATCTCATATTCATAGCTACTTTAATAGTATTTTACTAAGATTTTTTAAGGGAGTGTTATCTTATAGTTGAAGGATAAAAAGATTAGGGTTTTAGGCTTAGACCTAGCTGCCTTAGAGCATAGGGAAAGTGCTCTCTGCTTAATGGATGAATCTATGAAGGTTAAAAGCTTGCTATTAAAGAAGGATGAGGAAATTCTAAATTATATTTTTAAGAAAAAGCCCCATCTAATAGCTATAGATGCTCCCTTAAATTTTGCTAAGAGTAAGGGCTTTAGAAGTTGTGATAGAGAAGTAATAAAGTTGGGTATAAGGCTTTTCCCTCCAGATTTTGGATATATGAAGCAATTAACCCTTAGAGGAATCAAGATAAAAGAGTTGTTAGAGGCTTCAGGTTTTAAGGTTATTGAAGTTTTTCCGGGAGCCTTTAAACAGCTTCTAAAGATTCCAAGAAAGGATAAGACCATGATAAGAGAGACTCTTATAAATTTAGGAGTAAAGAGAATAAGAGAAGATGTGAGCTTAGATGAATTAGATGCTATAATAGCAGCCATAGTAGCTTTACTTTACTTAAAAGATAAAAGCATATCCTTAGGAGATAATAAAGAAGGTCAAATAGTGATTCCTAAGCTTAAAGAATTAGAGGCTATAAAGAGAGGTAGCTCCTTACTTCTATGATGTTTGTAGCTCACTCAGCCTTTGATTTATTACTTTGCTAACATCTAAAAAGGGTTTTAAATTTATTGATAACCCTCCCTCCCTAAGGTAATTCATTAATTATAAGCTCAGGAGCAAAAGAATTCTGAATATAAGTAATGGAAAAGGATTCTTTTGAGGTAAGCTTTGAGAATTGTAAAAGCTTACTTCACAATATGTGTGGGGAATATAAAGAAGGGTTGGCTATAAATCCTTACCAAGGTTGTTCTTATAGGTGCGTATACTGTTATGCAACTTATGGATGTTCCTAGAATTTTACGACAAAATTAAAGTTAAGATAAATGCTACAAGAATATTCAATAGAGAGCTTTATGAGCTAAGAGGCTCTATACTTATATCTTCCTCCACAGATTGTTATCAACCGGCTGAAGGGATCTTTAGGATTACAAGAAAGTGTATTGAGCTTCTAATATCAAAAAGTTCCTTTCACTATAATAACCAAATCCAGTAGCATAGTTAGAGATTTTGAGTCTTATCAAAGCTTCTGAACCTTGTACTCTAGTTTAGTATCTAACTACTTTAGATGATAGAATTAAGAGAATCATTGAACCTTACGCATCTTCATCTAAGGGCATAATAAAAGCCATGAAGAGGGCAAAAAGCTACAATTTAAGATTTGGTATAAACTTGGAGATGTTGCCACGATAAGCATTGAAGAGCACCCAGTTGTATAGGGCTATGAAGGAATCTAGAAACCTTCCTATCTAGTCTAGGCTTGAATTATAGGGGAAGTTATTGTAGAAGTATTTGAGCTTGGCCTTGAGTAT
>JARVJX010000057.1 GCA_029775995.1 Nitrososphaeria archaeon
ATGATTTAACCCTTTCCAGCAGAAGATCAAGGGCAGGCATGAGCCCCTATTAAAGCAGTCAAGATCAAGATAAAATATAATGGCTCAAGCGTTAGACAGAAGGGTGAAAAATTATCTTTACATCATCCAACAGATAAAACAAAAATCTTAAATATTATTATAACATTGTTTTAAATGGAGATTGCTCCTACCAGAGGAAATCGAAGCAAAAGCAGTAATTCCAAGTTTAAGGGCTATGGTAGCTAAGAGGCTAACAAAAAAATATGAGCTTACCCAGCAACAGGCTGCTAGGCTTTTAGGTCTTACTCAAGCTGCCATAAGTAACTATCTTAGGGGGAGTAGAGGAGCAGCCCATGATTGGGAGGGAGTTCAAGAAATAAGAGCCAAGGCTGATGAGATATCTTCTATGCTAATAAGCAAGGCTGATTCCATTCACATAATAGAAAAATTTCATGAAGCTTGTATGATAATAAGAAAAGGGAGACTGCTTTGCGATTTACACAAAAAGTTAGAGCCTCACTTCGATGTTAATGGATGTCATGCCTGTGAATATTAGATTAGAGCTTAGCCAACTTTAGATTAGAGCTTAGCCAACTCTCTAACTTTAGATATATCTCTCTTATATCCTCCCTTTTCATCTTCGGGGGTTTCAAGAATCAAGGGTAATTTTCTTATAATAGAGTTTCTTAAAATGGCTTTAAAACCCTCCTCTCCTATAAAGCCTAAACCTATATGCTCATGCCTATCTAAATGAGAACCTAGATCTCCCTTAGAATCATTTATATGTATAACCTTTAACCTATCTAACCCTATTATTCTATCAAAATCGCTCAAAACTTCCTCTAACGCTTTATCATTTCTTATCTCATAGCCAGAAACTAGGGCATGACAAGTATCAAAGCACACCCTTACTCGTTCACCATCCTTTATCTCCTTAATTATATCTCTTATATGCTCAAACAAAGCACCTACACTATTTTTCTGTCCAGCTGTATTTTCTAACAGTAGCATAGAGTCATTTTTCACCTTTGATAAAGCTTCATTACAAGCATTAACTATTCTCTTAATACCAGCTTCAACTCCTGAACCCAAATGGCTACCTAAATGAGTAATTAGATAGGGTATTCCTAATTTACCACATCTCTCTAACTCTAAAGTAAGGCTCTCTAAAGATTTTTTATAAGTATCTTCTATAGGTGAAGATAAATTTGGAAGATAAGGCATATGAGCCATAGGAAATCTTAAGTTTGACTTTTTCAATTTCTCCTTAAAGGCTTCTACTTCTGAATCCTTTAAGGGCGCGTATTTCCATCCTCGTGGGTTCCTTGTAAAGATCTGAAAGGTATCACATTTTAGAGATAGGGCTCTATCTATGGCTAAATCTATGGAACCTGCTATACTAACGTGAGCTCCAACCATCAAACTCATGCTTTAAATTAAACAGACTATGATTAAATACTTTACCTTAAATCTCTTAATTCTTTACCTTGATGATAAGGAGTAGGAAACAATTAAGGCTATGAGTTCAAGAAGCCTTCGGTAGAGGGCTTTATTTGTGTGCTGGATTACTTTTGACTTAAACTCTTCAATCCACTTGGAAAGGTGTTCTACAAGGAACTTAACCCTAGCCTCTTGGCATATACTTGCATTTAAATGGTCTTTCATAAGAAGAGCATAACTTTCCTTTGTGTAAAGCAAAGCTATGAATTCAAGTTCAGCCACTAAGTGATCGGGTAATTCACCTTTAGGTTTCATCCCAAAGGCTCTGTAAAAACCTGAGATGTCAGCTTCTTCTATTAGCTTTTGATGTGAATTTTCTTTACAAGTATAGTTACTCTCATAGGGTGGTGCTAAGCCCCTTTCAAAGAGCTTCACATACTCCTCCGTTGCTAATGGGTCTCCCTGTAAAATACCTTCTATATCTTTCAGAAGAAGGGAAAATTTGTTCATGCCTAATAAATCTAACAAATTTAACATGGTTTTTACCGTTCTTTTTAATTCTATGGCATCTTCAGTAAAGCTTCTGGCAAGAAGGTTATACAAAATCCCCATGAGTAACATCCTTTCGCCTCTTTGCTTAACTTCTAAAAGATTCATTCCCTATCACTCTATATAAAGAGTCTTTAACATACTGGGATTCTTTCTAGAACCTCTATCTCCTTCATGCCCAGACCAGAGTGTAAAGGCCACTGAATACATTTTTTCGCTAAGTAAGTTTATCTCACCTTCCTTACTATCTGAGCCCTTCATCTTCTTACTTAACACGACTCTCCACACTCCAACCTTCCATATACCTTTACCTGAGGCATCTTGTGTGGGTAATGGCGTTAAAGATCCAGGACCTATACCTATAAGCTTCTCTACCGGGCTTTTCTTATCTGGTAAAGAAAGAGGGTTTCCACTTTTCCACCCAACCATCCATGCTCTAGCCTCTTCTGGTAGATCCTTAGTTGGAGGAGGCTTACCTCTCACAATGGCTTCCTTCATAGGTGGATACATATCTATACTTAAATTTGGAAAAGCCTTCTCTAAATCTTGAAATCCTTCATCAATATCCATCTGCCAATCTGCTTTCCAGTGTAGGATTGTGGCTGGATAATCTTTTGTTCCCATGAACCAAGCTTCAGGAGGAGCTGGATAATTGGTAAGTAATACTGCACAGGCATCCCTAAACTCTTTTGTCTTGATAGTATGTATATCTGGTGATGTATCATTCCACTCTAATAGAAAAGCTATCCATTCACCATCATGTACTGCTTTTACCTTCAAAGGATCTTTAGGAGTGGTAAACTTCATGGGCTTTACGGTAGCTTGTTGGGTCAAAGGGATGCTATAAGAAGGAACCTTTTCCCATAAAGGCGAAAATGGATCGTTAAAGGGTACTTTTTCTACCTTTGCGGCTATAATGTCAGCTTCAGGCTTCACCTTAGGCTTCTCTTGTAATCTCTTAATAAAGAAAGTTAAGGAAATTGAAGCTACAGCAGCCAATGCGATGAAAATTGGCAAACTGAGTTTTTTACGTTCTTTCTTTTTCTGAAGCTCTTTCTCACTCATGCATTAACACCTCAAGTAATGTTATGCCTGTAAACCTTAAGCCCCTCATCAAAGAAAGGTCTTACTATAGTTGGTTCCTTTATAGGTATTCGCACAGCCTCATGACCATTTTCAGTATATCCAACTACTTCCTTACCCTCTAAAACTTTGAACTTAGTCATAATCCTATCTGTGGAAACGTTTAGTAGCAAAGCCCCCACTAGCTCCATATCCTCTCCATTCATAGCTTTCTTATAGCTCTCTAGAGCTTGAAGGGCATAGGGACCAAAGAGCATATGGAGGAATCTATTGTTAGAAACGTGAATAGGAGGGATGTAATAGATGTTGGGCTCTAGACCTAACTGAGGAAGTAATGGAAGAGCTACTTTCCTTATATGAACTAGGAAGTCCAAGGGGTTTTCAGGATCAGCTTTATCGGGTGTGTTCAAAAAACCAAACATCCTTATCTTCCCTATACAAGTCCTCATACATCTAGGCCATATACCCTTCTCTACAGCTGGATAGCACATTACACATTTTTCTGATATCCTTGTAACATGATTATAGAAGACTTTTTTATAGGGGCAAGCTTGCACACACTCACGGTAGGCTCTGCACCTTTCTTGATCTATTAGCACTATTCCATCTTCATTTCTTTTATAGATGGCCATCCTTGGACAAGAAGCTAGGCAAGCTGGATAGGTGCAATGGTTGCATATTCTGGGAAGGTAAAAGAACCATAAGTCATGAGGTAAGCGCAAATAAAATTTTTCTTGGATTAGAGGTTGGTCCGTTTCATCCTCACCTCTATTAGGATAGGCATAATCTAGATCATTGGGAAGGTATCCTAGAACTCTTTCAGTAGTAGGAGCTGCTTCAAAGATAGTCTTCCCTTCATAAATGTAACGTTCACCCTTCTTTACCCACCTTTGAGGGCCTAAGGCTTCCAGTACTTTTGCATCCCAGCCCATAGGATAGGAACCCCAAGGCTTGGTTTCTACATTGTTCCAATACATATATTCTTGCCCTTTCCCTGAAGTCCAAGTGGTTTTACAAGCAGCAGTACAGGTCTGGCAAGCTATGCACTTATTGGTATCAAATACCGCTGATGCCTGTCTCTTTGGTCTATTCTGTTCGTACCAGTAGTTCATCTCCCTACCAATTTGCCAATTGTAAACCTTTGGCATTATAACACCTCTATATATTCTCCCTTTAGATACCTTTTCATGCTATCGTTAGGGTTACTGGGTCTAAAGCCTGAAGCTGCTGGGCTCCATAAACCCTTTCCCTCTTCACCTCCATCCTCGGCCTTTGTGACCTTTACAAAGGATTCTTTAGGTGCACCAACAGGTATATGTACATCTAAAGCAAAGCCCTTACCCAATAATTGTCCATAATATTCCTTTCGGACCAAACTATCCGTCATAAGGGTAGGTTTGAGCCAAGTTCTAGTTGTGGATTGGTGGCTTCCATATCTGTAAGCAGCTTGGTATCCTGTCCTCTCGCTCTTGGCTAACTTATCAGGCCTCTTTTCATGGGCTTCTACGCTTCCATGGGTAGCTGTGTAGAAGTGGAACCAAGCTCTGAGAATTCCTGGGGCTATGTTAGGATAGTGTCTTGCCCTAACAAGCCAACGGAAGACCTTATAATCTTCAGGCTTCTTCTCCCACCCTACAAAGGGTCTATCAGATGGGTCAGCTTCACACCAAACGTAATCACCATCCTCAATCCCTAACTTCTTAGCATCCATAGGATTAATGTCTATGTAACCTTCACTTACCCAAGGCTTCCTTTTATCATGCCTATAAAAGTCTCCAAAGGGTCCAAAGTAAGTTGCCTCTAAATCTGTGCTAGCCCCTGTAGTATGGCAAGCATGCCTATATTTAGGTGTAATTAAGATATGGGTATAACCCTTTTCCATCAAGGGGTGGTTAGTCTTCTTTACCTCTTCCCAAGGTTTAATTATATTCCTAACTTGTCTAACTTCTGTAGAGAAATCCCCTAGGTCTAGATTGTATTCACTTGGGGTTTTGGGCTTAAGGGCTGGGTGAGGCTTTGCCACTTTTACATTTGGTTCGTAAAAGGTGCTATCAATAGGTTCCCGATAGACTGGTAGATTTTCACCATATTCTATGAATTCATCCTCCTCCCTATAAAACTCAAGCCTACCCGTTTTGGTATACCAAGGTTTGCTCTCATTGGTCTGCTCCCACCCTGTTATTCTAGGGCTTGTCCTCATCATCGTAAAGAAAGGTATCCCTTCTTTACAGCTTTTCTCTAACTCTTCATAGGTGTAACCTTTAGTAGAGTTCCCGCTCTTAAGTACCCTTTCTATATAGACTTCAACTTTTTTCTCATATACAAAGTGCCAGTAATCCTTAAACCTCTTCTCATTGGTCAATTCAGAGAGCTTAGAAGCTATGCCGGCTAAAACCTCCATATCGTCCCTTGTGTCAAAGATTCTTGAAAGAGGTGTAGTAACCCATGCCTGTAGAAAGGGATTTGTAACAGAACCATAAATGTCGGGAAACTTACGCTCAACCCAGCTATCAACACCAAAGACCACATCTGCATACTCACAGGTAGCTGTCCAAAGCCAATCGTTTACCACTATCATTTCTATCTTTGGCAAGGTATTAACTATAACATTATGAGACCACTTGCAGTTACCTAGTATAGAATTTGAATTTGCCCAAAGGCAAGCCTTTGTAGGAGAAGGCATATGAGTTTTTCCTGTGAAAAGCTTATTTCCAATTCTCAGAGGTCTATCATCATAGGCATAGTAGTGGGCTGATTCACCCTTCCAGTAAGCTTTGGTCTTGGCAATCTTATCTTGATCAAGCTCTGGATTAAAGGGATCTTCGTATACCCACTGTAATATTCCGTTTAATATCTCCATCCTATAATTGCCAGCGTAGCTACCAACGGTACCTCCAAAATATCCTATATTGTTGGTTAAGCTGGCTAGTAGTATAATTCCCCTATCTTTAAGATCGCTATGAAAAAAGTGATTTGGACCCATGCCTTCCACAAAGAGGGTCTTACCCTTATTAAGGGCTATTAGGTTAGCTAATTCTTCTATAGCCTCAACAGGGGCCCAGGTTATTTCTGAGACTGTAAAAGGATCAAAGTTATCCATAACATACTGTCTTATCAGGTCGAATATAGGCCTCACCTTTACAGCCTTGCCTTCAATGGTATTAACTTCGAATTCTCCTTCAAGGGAAGGATCTAAACCCGTCTCCTTAAAGTAAGAACCTACATGATCCCTTGATACAACTTTAAAGGACTTTGTATTCAGGTCCCATACTACATAGTCATCCCATTCATTCCTCAGATTCTCAGGAATTAATTGCTCTCCTTGTAAAGATGGAGGAGGAATCGAATCTCCAGGTTTAATCACCTTAACATAGTTCTTCAAGTTTTGAGGTTGATAATTGGGAATTACATCTCTTGCCCTTAAGAGCTTAAGGGTATCCATCCTAACCAAAAGGGGTAAATCTGTGAAGGATTTAATAAAAATCTCATCATAAAGTTTATCTCTTAATATTACATGAGCCAATCCTAGGGCTAAGGCATGGTCTGTTCCTGCCCTTATGATAACTATTATGTCAGCCTTACTGCTGCTAGACTGATACTCAGGAGCTATCGTTACTATTTTAGTCCCCTTTAGCTTAGCCTCTGTGAGCCAATGACCATCGGGCATCTTTGTGGATATCCAATTCTTGCCCCAGAGGAGTATGAGCTTAGCATTCTCAGCTGTGTAAAGATCAAAATCTAAGGTTTTGTTTCCACATACCATAGGATGACCTGGGGGTAAATCTGTGTGCCAAGAATAATTGTCCCATCCCCTTCCCCCTTTAGCCTCATCAGGTTTAACACCTCTAACCCATGCATCTAAAAGGGCAAGCATATTGGCAAACCTATAGAAAGCACCTATTCTCATGGGTGAAATGTAAGGCATCCCTCCCCTGAATTTTATGGTTCTAGTACCTGCCCCTTCAATGTAATCTACCATAGCTGAATCGTATCCTTGCCTTCTAAGTCTCTTCATACCTTCTGAACCACTGTAATTCTTCACAATATCCAAAAGAGCCTTCGCTACTATTGTGAAAGCTTCATCCCAAGATACCTTTACGAATTCTTCCCTTCCTCTATTCTCAAAGTATTCTCTTAAGGGAAGACCAGTATCTGAATCCCTTGGAAATCCATTTTCAACCCATTTCTTGAACCCCTTCCTAACAAAGGCCCCTTTAATTCTCCTATCTGAATAGAACCTTCTTACATAAGATAGACCACTTATGCAGATCCTAGGATCCCATCTAGCGGAAGCTTTATTTCCATAAATATCAATAGCTTTACCATAGCCAAAGCTAGGATCTGCATAAATTACTACTCCATTCTTCACATTAGCCTTTAGGAGACATCCATGGGTATCGTTTGGTGCACAGAGGTAAACAAAAGATTCATCAGGAGTGTAAAGATCTCTATATACCTTCTCCCAATCCCTGTTAGGATATGTAAGTAAGGGGTTAAGGGTAGGTTCTAAGGGAGCGATATACCTAAAGGAAAGTACCTCTTCTGGAAGATAGCTTATCAAGATAGTTGAGATAGCTGTGGAAGATATTATGGAAAGAAATTCTCGGCGTGAAAGGGTGAAAGGGCGTGAATCTTCACTCAATAAAGACACCTTTCAATCATGAAGGATGAGATGTAAAGAGGCTTTAGATAGTGGTAAAGATTTAATGTATCTTCTCTCATTTCTCTGAAACCTCTACACAAATATCTTTTTGGAAGCTTATAAGTTTTTTAACGAAAAAGTTTGGTGGTTTAATGAATGTTTATCTATCTTTTACCTGTATCCTTTGCTTTACCTAATTCTAGGCTACTTTTTGGTCTCAGCCTAAGGATAAAAACTTTTAAGCCTCTTAACAATTTAAGGAAGACTTTAGCTCTCCTTTTAGCTCATTTTTAAAGTCTAAAAATTAAGAAGTAAAATTTTTCTCTTTAGGTAAAATTAGCCTCTAACTCCTCCAAATACCTATCAGCATCCATAGCAGCCATACATCCACTCCCAGCAGCAGTTATAGCCTGCCTATACTTATAATCTACAACATCTCCAGCTGCAAATACTCCTTCAACACTTGTCAAAGTTGAATATTTTGAGTGTGGCTTTAAAACTATGTATCCTTTCTCGTCCAGCTCTATAAAATCCTTGAAGATTTCAGTGTTAGGTTTATGTCCAATGGCTACAAATAATCCGTCTACCTTTATTACCTCACTCTGATTTTTTAATATATTCCTAATTCTAACCCCTTCAACCTTATCAGAGCCTAAAACCTCTTCCACATAACTATTCCATAGGAAGCTTATCTTAGGGTTAGAAAAGGCTCTTTGCTGAAGAATTTTACTGGCTCTAAGCTTATCCCTCCGATGAATCACCTTTACATGATTTGCAAATTTCGTTAAAAATAAAGCTTCTTCCATGGCAGTATCTCCCCCTCCTACCACAGCTACCTCTTTATTTCTGAAGAAGAAACCATCACAGGTTGCGCAAGAGCTAACACCTCTACCCCTAAGCCTTAACTCTGACTCCAAGCCTAACCATTTAGCCGATGCGCCTGTGGCAATTATAACTGATAATCCTTCATACTCTTTATCGTGAGTGTAAACCCTAAAGGGTCTCTTTGAAAAATCAACCCTAACTACATTTTTATCCTCAATTAATGCTCCAAATCTCTGAGCTTGCTTTCTCATCTTAGCCATAAGCTCAGGTCCTAAAACGCCATCATCAAAGCCTGGGAAGTTTTCAACCTCAGTAGTTAACATCAATTGCCCTCCCCAGAGTTCTCCTGCAAAGATTAAAGGCTCCCTACCAGCTCTAGCAGCATAAACCCCAGCTGTTAAACCTGCTGGCCCAGAACCGATTATAATTATTTTATGCATCAACCCTTTAAAAATTGATAAATTTAATAATTTTTACTTAAGGAGGGAGTAATATGCCAGCAAGAGTTGAAGGTCCCTATGAGGAATTTTTAAAGCAGCTAATTGATGAGAGAAGGAAAAAGCTTGAATTTTCTACCGATGGTGATGAGATAGAGAAGTTAAAGAAAGAAATTGAGTTTTTGGAGGGAGAGCTAAGAAAGTTTAAGGAAAAGATAACAGCCCATAGACCCCTGCACTTTAAACCTTGATTAAAATTTAAATTCTAGCAGTTAATTTAGTGTTGATTGGGTGAGATGTTGAGCCTTTATAAATTACAACTAAGCATGTTAGGAACCTTAGCTTTAATCATAGGTGCCTCTACTTTATTCTTGGCTTTTCTTCTCTCCTTAATGGGAATAGCAAATATAGTAGCTTTAGTTTCCTTGGTAGTTTTCTTTAACCTTATACAGTGGTTAATTGCTCCAAAGCTCATAAACTTCATGTATCATGTTAGAGAGATTAAAGAAAGTGAAATGCCTGGGCTTTATTCCATTGTAAGAAGAATTTGCGCTAAAGCTAATATGAGCATGCCTAAGCTAATGTTAGCTAAGATACCCATACCTAACGCTTTTGCCTATGGTTCTCCTTTAACGGGTAGAATGGTGGCTGTTACAGAGGGTCTGCTAAAAGAGTTGGAGGAAGAGGAAGTTGAAGCTGTCATAGGGCACGAATTGGGTCATTTGAAGCATAGGGATGTGCAAATCATGATGTTTGCATCGGTGTTGCCAGCTATATTCTATTTTATCGGTTATTCTTTAATGCTTTCATCTGCTTATGGTAATAGAAGAGAAGCTGGCCAATTAGTCATCATAGGAGCTATAAGCATGGCTATATACTGGATACTTAGCCTCTTAGTATTAGCCTTAAGCAGGTTAAGAGAATACTATGCTGATAGTTTTAGTGCAAGAAATGTTAGTGATGGTGCAAGAAAACTCAGTGAAGCTTTAGCCAAGATTGTAATGAGTTCAGGAAGGCTAAAAGCAAAAGGTTATGATATTGGATCTTTATCAGCCTTTAAAGCCCTCTTCATAAGTGATCCTGATAGGATACAGGATATGATAGAAGTCTCAAGAAGCACTTCCGATACTGCTTTGGTGGAGAAGGTTCTATCTAAACCCATAACTTTGACTGATAAGATCCTTGAAATTTTATCGACTCATCCAAATATAGTTAAAAGGTTAAGAGCTTTAAGAGAGCTATATTAGCATAACTTACCCACTTAAATCTTAAAAGAAATAATACAAACCCTACACTAATCAATATAGTAAAAGAGAAGGTCTTAATTTTGAAATTCCTCCCTCAAAATGTAGGTTTTAAGCAGAAATTGTTTGTGGTAGGATTTTTCTAAGATAGTGAGAATCCTTAGTTAAATTTATAGATTATAGTTAGGCTTATCCTTTTTAAAGAGATAAAATAGCAAAAAAGCTTTTATACATATGTTAAACATATTAGATTTTTAGGTAGTTTCTCTTAATATTTTATCAACGTTAATTAGCTTTTTTCTAATTTTCTAATAATCATTTTTCTTTTCCACTCTTTCATTCCTTATTCTAGAGAAACCATGAGATAGACCATCCAAAGGTTATACAAAAATATTCCAAGCACACTTTTAATCCTAATAGTTTGATTCAAACTTAGCTATCTCCTTTGATATAACATATAGAGTGAAACTTTACCGTCTTTTTCATTATTTTTGCAATCTTTATATTCTTTTATAGTGTTAGATATTTAATATTAAACATCTAAAACCAGAGGATAGTTTAATTTTTCATTAAATTTTTTCTTTAGAACCAATAATATATCTTCATAACTAAGCCTTAAAAAGCTCAAAAATGGCTAAATTTTAAAATGCGGTGGCCGGGATTTGAACCCGGGTTAGTAGCTTCACCCTCTCGTGTGGCAGGCTACTGTCCTAGACCAGACTAGACGACCACCGCTCTTCAAACCTGTTAATTTACACCCTTATATAGTGTTAAAGTTTTCTAAAAAACTTTTTTTATGAGTTGCTTTACAACAGAAGAGAGAAAGCTTAGTTCTATCCAAACCTAAAGATGTACGTAATCAGCAAAGCAAAAATACTTAACTTTCTTATCAAAGAAGCGTTGAAGATAAAGGATATTAAAACTATGGTAATTAAGGGAAACTTTGAATGGATCCTATTAGGAATCTATACTGATGATGGAGAGTTTAGTTTAGGGGAAGCTTTCCCAGGCTTTGGGGTTAGGGAGATGATACATATAATTGGTTCAAGAATCTTAGGAGAAGATCCAACAGAAATAAATCAGGTATTTTAAAGATGAATGCTTTGTGGCTTAATTCTTTAAGTTTCTTATGTCTTGCTTTAATCTATGTATTGGTCTGTTGTTGATGAGAGGCTTATTAGGCGTGGTGAGCTTCTTCTTAGCTTGGACTTTCTTGAAGTCTATGA
>JARVJX010000058.1 GCA_029775995.1 Nitrososphaeria archaeon
GCGAATACAGTTCCGCTAAGGTCGTGAACTGCCTCCTACAGCCCTTACATAGATATCGTTGAGCGTAAAGCCTCCTAGCCTACCTACCCTTCCTAACAGCGATGGAGCCACAGTAAGGCCACTTCACCCCCTTAGGCCACCTACGTCTAAGGATAAGCTCAACAACCTCACCATCCATAATGGTTAAGGATAAACGTATACTCCCAACCATATATGAACATCGGAAGAGGAAGTAAATAACTTATCATTCACTAAGGAGGCAAGAGCGTTAATTTTAATCAAAATTAAGCTAAAGCATCCCTTAAGTTTATCTTAACAGGCCCCAATTTTCCTCCAAAGTTTACGGCTGTTATCTTAACTATTCCCTTAACCTTTGTTGCTTCTACTATTCCATCCTTTGTAGCCTTCTTTACAATCTCAGGATTTAATCCATTAAAGACTAACTCATAAACAGCATTTACCTTTTCAGGTAAAAGAGATTTTACCTTTCCTTTGAGTAAGGGACAAAAGAGATGGTTGGTTGATGCTGCAAGCTTATATTTTTGAGAGCCTACCTTAGAACCACTTCTGCATATACCTCCTGGGAAAGGCAATATTACTCCTTCAACTTTGCTAATGGCTTCACTAGCTCTTTTAGCTGCTTCTAAAGCCTTCTCTCTATCTTCTCCCATGATTAAAAAGTTACCTCCAGCTACCCCTCTTCTTACCCCAAACCTTCTCTCTATAAGAAATTGCCCTTCCATTACAGGTATTTTCCATACTTTTCTACCATTGATCTCATACTTCTCTTCAAAACCATCGCCAAAGAGCCTTACCGCATCTCCAATCCTTATCTTCTTCTTAGCATCAGGAAATCCATCAAAGCAATTGGTAGTGGGGCAAGTTAATACACACTGTCCAATTCTAGCTATGAGTTGTAGCTTCAGATCTCTTCCTGCTCTATGATAAATCTGTATAAACCTACCAACCCTTCCATCAGGAGTTTTATCCTTGCTAACGATTGGACCTTCAACACCCGCTTCTGCAGGGCTCATGATTATGCTTGATGCAAAACCAGTTGCCGTCTTAGAAGCTATTAAAGCCCACTCATCATTCTCAGCAGTTATTAAAACTCTACTAACTAGCATGGGAAAGGCTTCGGCGAAGGTATCATCTATTTCTACACCATTAAATTCAAAGCTCATATAAAAGTATAGGAGAAACTTTTATAAAAAGATTAATATAATAAAAGAAAATAAATTGAATTATATTCAATACTCAGTTGAAGCTTTAACCTATCCCATAAACTCCTTAAAGAAAAGTTTTTAAAATCAACACCAACTTAAAACCAAAGAGTCAACAGAACCAATATTTTAAAAGAGAAAGACAGTATAACTTGAATTAACTAATATTAGGATTTCTTAAAATATCTTTACATTATTCGCGGATTATTGCCCCCAACTTACCCTTTGTTTTTTCCTCTATATCTTCAAAACCTATCTTCTTCTTTATTACCTTAAGGAAATTCCTATCTATTTAATAGCTATGCTATTTCTGTTAAGGCTTGGAGCGGGTTCACCCTGACAGGGGATAAGGCTGATGATAGCTCCAATGAGCTCGTGAGGGGCTTGAGGCTGATGAATCCTCAGAGCTGTATATGTCTATCAAAGACTACATAACTCAGAACTCTAAACTTACCATTAACAGTTCTTGTAGCTCTCCAATATTAATACATATTTGCCTCCTTCTACTAAGACTCTATAACATTCATATTCTCTCCAAACCTTCTCTAAGTATTCATGCATCTCATAGTAGGTATTACATCCCATCCCCTTGAATAAATCATCCCACATCTCTATCATAGGATAAAGTGATGGAGTGATGATTAGATTAACACTTCCGTCTTTAACTTCTCTCATCTCTCTACTATCACCTATGATAACTTTATGCCAACTCATTTCTTATGCCTCTCTATAATTCTAATGAGGAATTTAGAATAGGTTCTTTAGAGGGGCCATAAATTTTACTCCACTTATCAATACTTTTAATCAATTCCTTCATTAACCTTTCATGCTTTGAATCTGGAGCTACCCTTTTAACTAAGCTATAGTAATGGTTCACTAAATTTATTAAGCCATTAGCCTTATTGTACTCTTTCTTTTTTAAGTATAGTTTAATCCTCGTTGCATGAATTACACTTTCCATCAAGGCATGGTTACTTCTCTTGTAAACTTTGGGCTTTTTTAGCTTAAAATATATCTCCTTAGCTTCCAAAGCAAATTGGGCTCTATCTTGACTAATAGAGTCTAAACTCTTAACCTCTGCTTCAATCCATAGGTCTGCTAATACTAACCTTGGTGCATTAACCTTTTTCCCTTTATCAAACCATTCCTTAGGCAAACTATCTTTAAATACTGTTAGGTAAAAGAGCTCTGCCCTATCGCTAACATTTATTACACAACACCCATAGTGCTTCAAGTTTCTATAGGTTCTTGTAGCTTTGAAAGGCCTTACAATTAAATTATCGTTACTCAAACTAACACCCATAGGAGCGGCATTAAAGCTTCCATCCAAATTATAGGTACTAACTATGCATTCTGCAATCCCCCTAAAAAAGCCTAGGCTCCTTAGGTTAACCATCGTGATAGTTTAAAAAAATATATAATTATACCTTTCTCTCATAAATTAACCTAAAGAGACCACCATCAACATCAATAACTTACAGTATCAAATTGGATATCATTAATCCTATATAGAAGGAGGAAATAATAAATTTGATGAGTGAAGGGGAAATAGCAAACTTAATAGAGGCTTTAGAATATAACGAATTAAATTTAAAGTTAGCCAGGTTTTATTATGATGATAATTCAAAAATAATCAACTTGCCTTTAAAAGATTTACCTAAAGAGTTTCCTAGGTTTAAAGTTGAATATTTTAGCCTTTGGGGAGATGACCTTTACCCTTACTATAGGGTTAGCCTCAAAGATAAAGTTGTAGAGCTTGTGGGTAGTTGGATGGTTAAGGATAAGAGAATTTTTTATAAGGTGAAGGAAAGGTTAAAGAAATTGGGTTACACTTTTCTCTTGGATTCCTTAAAATTATAAGGGATTTCTTATTATTTTTTAGGTTTGAAATATATTAGCCATCCCTTTGTAAAAGATAGTTCCTTAGAGTATAGAGAATATCAGGTTCGATTAGCCTTTGATGCTTTATCTCAAAATACCCTAATTTCCATACCTACAGGTTTAGGGAAGACTGTAATTGCTCTATTGGCTATGGCTGAATCCTTAAAAAGTAGGGGATCTTGCCTTTTCTTGGCTCCTACAAGACCCTTGGTTCATCAGCACTATAAACTTCTCAAAAGTTATTTAAAATATGATGAGGAGGAAATTGTCTTTGTCACTGGTGAAGAGAGGAGGGAGCATAGGATAGATAAGTGGGAAAGAAAGGTAGTTTGTGCTACTCCTCAAGTCTTCAAGAACGATTTAGATTTAGGCTTTATAAAGCCTGAAAACTTTTCCCTAATAATCTTTGATGAAGCCCATAGAGCTGTGGGAGATTACGCTTATGTGTATATAGCTAAAGTCTTTAAAGATTTTCCAACAAGGATAATGGCTTTAACAGCTTCTTTACCTAGTGAGAAAGAAAAGGTTAACGAGATTTTAAAAAATCTTAATATAGAAAGGGTTGAAGTTAGAGATGAGAGCAGTGAAGATGTAAAGCCCTATGTTAAGGAGACTAAAATTGAATGGGTTAAAGTGGATATTCCCAAGTTTCTCTTCTCTCTTTCTCAAAAGCTGAAGGAAATATTAAAGGATAAAATGAAGATTCTGAGAGAACTCAATATCATAAAGGAGAAGGCTAACTTAAGGGAACTTCTTGAGCTTAGAAAGAATTTGAAGCTTTTGCCTAAAGAATCTAGAAATACTTTATTCTCTTGTATAAGGTTATACCATGCTTTATATCTTCTTGAAACTCAGGGCTTAAGTTCCTTTTTAAACTTTCTTGAAAGATCTTTTAAGAAGGTAAGAAGTCCTGCTACAAGAGAGCTTCTTAGGGATAAAAGGATAAAAGAAGTTTATGAGTTGGCTAGAGGCTATCTAATGCTTGGGGAAGAGCATCCTAAGTTGATCAAGCTTAAGGAAATTTTAAATTTAAAGGATAAAGAAAAGGCTATTATATTTGCCAGCTATAGAGATACTGTTGAAAGAATTACAGAATATTTAAACAATTTTGGTTTTAAGGCAAGAAAGTTGATCGGTAAAGGTGGAATTGATGGGTTAACTCAAGAGGACCAGATAAACACTTTGGAAGAGCTAAGAGAAGGCTCCTTTAACATACTGGTTGCAACTCAAGTAGGTGAAGAGGGCTTAGATATATCTGAATGTAATTTAGTGGTCTTTTATGATAATGTACCAAGTGCCATAAGGTTTATACAGAGAAGAGGTAGAACTGGTAGGAAGAGCCCTGGTAAAATGGTTATAATGCTTACAAGGGGAACCATAGATGAAGCCTATTATTGGATAGGTAAGAGAAGGCTTATAGAAAGTAAAGCATTGGTAAGAAGCATGAAGAAAAGAAAGGATTATAAAAGCCTAGACCAATTTTTCCTATAGGCTATATATGAGGGCTTTGAATGATTTATCTTCTCAAAAATAATTTTAAAGGAATAATTAGTATTAGTTATATTTTAATATATAAAAACAATTGCAATGAAACATTGATTATACAACTTCAATCCTTCTATATTCTCAAAATGCTTTTTGTTCCAAGTAAAAAGTTTAAGTGAATTGGTTAGGCATATGACTCCAATAAATAGATATCTTAAGGCTATCACTTTACCTTTCTTTTCTAATTCTAGGATAGTTTTGCAGCTGTTTCCATAACATCTTCGCTTGTACTAGCTAAAAACAAGCTGTTTAACACTCCCTTAGCAGAGGCTACCTCTTTTTCTTGATAACGACTCTTGTAAGCTCCCCAATAAAGTTCGAAGGTATTTATATCTGTTGTACCAAGTTCATTTTGAATTTCAAAATTTCTAATTTTTTCTACCACTCGTTGTATACCTCTGAGCAAGTCTATTAGAATATCTGTATCGATGATTATCTTTTCCATCTCTTCCATAAATCTCTAAGTTCTTTTTAAGTTTCTTTACTTTTACATCGCTCATTCCCCATGCGCCTGCAAAATCAGATAATTTAAGTCTGACAGCTTTAACTTCAGATGGCACTTTTGATATGGCATCATTCATAGAAACAGGTCTTTTTGTTTCTCTCTTAAAATACCTCCAAGCGCATTTATTTTTTGTAAGTTTCTTCACCTACCTTTATAGTTTTTCCACTTTCTCATTAAGTGAGATCAATATACTTCCTTACATTTAAAACTTATAGTTCCAAAAATGGGGGCGAATAGCACTATAATAAGAGAGGTTATTCATAAAGTGAGGTTAAGGAAGGCTAATTAAAAATTAGAAAACAAGAAATTAAAGGAGTTAAGATTTATTTAAAGCCCTACTATAACCTTTAGGTTTGGTATTAGCTTGTAAAATCTTCAATATAAAGGAAAAGATGGAATTAGATACTCTAGCTGTTAAGCTTAAGGACCATGAAGTGAAACAGAGCTTCAAAATGGAGGATAAGGATTTAGAGCTCATATCCTCTGTAAAAGATTTAAATCTAAAACCAAATTTTCTCTATGGAGTTTTTTCTTATGATAAGGTAGTTATGTTTAACTTTAGAGGTAAGGTTAATCCTATGGTAAGAACCTATGAGATTCCCTTCTACTTTTACCTTTACGGAGATTCTCTTTATCTTATAGTTGTAGAGAAGAAAGAGAGGGCAAATTTAGTAGCTAATGAATTAAGCAAAATTCTCTTCATAACATCAGGAAAGATAGTGGAAGCGAGAATAGAGCCTGAAGTGCTTAGAAAGTATCATGAGGAAAACTTTGAGGATTCTAAGGTAATTTTCTTTGATGATGTAGATATACCAAGTATCGATAAATTATCCCTCTATGGTAGCGAGCTAAGCAAGACAAGATTATACGAAGATTATCTAACCCATGGTAAAATCTGGTATGTAGTGGTTAGAAGCAAGAAGTATAATTATGTGGTAGGGATAACGAGAAATTGTATAGTTACCATGTTCAGCAAAGTAACTATAGATGAAGCAAGGGATTACATTATAGATGAAATCTTTCCTTTAATAAAGAAGGAATAAATTTATATTTTCTTCTTGAAGGAAAAGTGAGATGGTCCTTAAAGTTGGAGATAAGGTTATAGGCTTTAATTTAAAGGGAGTAGATGGTAAATTTTACAGATTAGAGGATTTCAAAGGTAAAAGGGCTATAGCCATAGCTTTCACATGTAATCATTGCCCTTACGTTAAAGCCTATGAAGATAGGATGATAGCTATACAGAGAGATTATGAATCAAAGGGTTTTCAACTAATAGCTATAAATTCTAACGATGATAAAAAGTATCCTGAAGATAGCTTTGAGAATATGGTAATCAGGGCTAAGAAAAAGGGCTTCAATTTTCCCTATTTGAGAGATGAGACTCAAAAGGTTGTTAGCTCTTATGGAGCCCAAGTAACTCCAGAAATCTTTCTGTTAGATGAAAATTTTATTGTAAGGTATCATGGGGCTATAGATGATAACTATTCAGATCCAAAAAAAGTGAAGAGGCATTATTTAAGAGAGGCTATTGAGGCTTTATTAAGTAACAAAAAGGTTCCCATAGAAGAAACTAGAGCTATAGGATGTACCATTAAATGGTTAGGCTAGTTAAAGAAATTAGAAATTGGAAATTAAAGAGTGAAAAATCTTTTTAAAGCTCTAAAATCAGGAAAAGCTAAGTTGGATTTATAGGTTATAGCCTAGAATTAAAAAGCAAAATTTCCTTTAACTTCTTCAGGAGAGTTAATCTTATAAGATCCATTCAGTAGTAGAAGGCTATTTCTTTGACCAAGCTAAAGGAGGAAGGTCCGATTCTACATTTTTAATCATGGTAACCCTAATCCTTTTAGCAATCTCAGTTATCTCTTCACTCTTATAATTCTCAATCTCTCCTTTATCACAAAGTTCAGCAATTTTTGGATCTATTGGAATGGAGCCTAAAAAGGGAACCTTTAGCTTCTCAGCTATTAAGATACCTTTAGGTTTTCCAAAAAGATTTATCCTTTCACTACATTTTGGGCATTTAACATAACTCATATTCTCAACTACCCCTAAAAGGGGTACATTAAGCCTCCTAGCCATATTCACCGCTTTACTAACCACCATTAGAGCTAGATCTTGAGGAGAAGTTACTACAATTACGCAATCTAAAGGCAAAGATTGAAAGACCGTTAAAGGGGCATCACTCGTACCAGGAGGCAGATCTACCAACATAAAATGCAGATCTCCCCAATCTACTTGAGTATACATTTGTCTAATCACGCTATTTATTAGAGGTCCTCTCCATATAGTTGGGGCATTAGGATCATCCATTATTAGATTCATACTCATAACCTTTATACCTGTTTCGCTTTCAACAGGTAATACTCCCCGTTCACCAGCTTTAGGTCTAGAATTCAATCCAAAGATCTTTGGTATGCTCGGTCCAGTTATATCGGCATCTAAAATTCCTATTTCATAACCCTCTCTCCTTAGCTCTACCCCTAAAATGGATGTTACAAAGGATTTTCCTACCCCTCCTTTACCTGAAACAATAGCTAATAAATATCTAATTTTACCTTTATCTAATCTATCTATCCCACCTATACTTTGAGTTCGAATTTGTCTTTCTCTATTAGATTGAATCTTTCTTCTAAGATCCTCCAATTCCTCTCGGCTCATATAAGTAGTCTTAACGTTAACTTCCTTTACTCCCCTTTGGGTTAAAACCTCCTGAATATCCTGAGTTAAAGTATGAGATAAAGGACAAGAAGGTACCGTTAAGGCTATAGTTACCGATACTTTATTATCCTTTATCTCTAGGGCTTTAACCATGTTAAGATCAACGATATTTATTCCTATTTCTGGGTCTATAACTTCCTTTAGGGCTGAGAGAATATCTTCTTTACTCAAAATAAATTTCATTTTTAAACCTCTAATTCCTTTAACATCCTTGTAATATCTGCTATGGGGAGATAATCTTTATCATAAAGAATTTGCTTTGCTGGGGGGTTAACATAATAGTCTGGGATTCTAGAGGCTATCCTCTCTTCATAGGTGCTAACATGCCTATTCCTATAGAATACTCCTATAGGTATCTTACCCCCCCATTCGTAGGATTTTAGTATAACCTCAAGTATCTTCTTCTTTATCTCATCCTGATCTTGAGGATCACGTATTTCAGGATCGTAACCTGTTTCCTCTAACTTGTAAACTCTTGGCATAGGTTTACCTAGCTCATTTAATCTATCTTCTCCACTATACCATTCCTTTGTGTTTATATCGTTATAAGTGGGGCAAGGTTGTAAAACATCTATAAAGGCTGAACCCTTATGCTCTATACCTTGCTTTATCAATTCCTTTAGATGCTTTGTATCATAGGCATAACCTCTAGCTATAAAGGTATAACCAGAAGCTAAAGCCAAAACTATAGGATTTAAAGCCTCATTTAAATTGGGCTTTGGTAAAGATTTAGTTCTTATACCAAGCTTTAAAGTTGGGGAAGCCTGTCCCTTTGTCAATCCATACACACCATTATCGTAAACTATAAGGGTGAAGTCAAAGTTTCTCCTACCAGCATGAACAAAATGACCTACACCTATACCTAATTGATCTCCATCTCCAGTAGCTACAATTACTGTAAGATCAGGGTTTGCTATCTTTGCACCAAAGGCAAAGGGTATGGCTCTACCATGTAAAGTATGTATTCCATAGGTGTTTAAGTAGTGAGGAGTTTTACTAGAGCATCCTATCCCTGAGAATATGGCAACTTTATGAGGAGGTATCTGCATTTCAGTTAAAGCTATAGCTATGGAGCTAAGAATTCCAAAGTCTCCACAGCCTGGGCACCAATCGTTATGAATTGGTGTTTTATAATCAGTTAGTTTAAGCTCCATAATTTACCACCACCCTCTCATCTCCATCTAATAAAACCTTTTTAATTCCATAATAAATTTCATCAAAGGAGAAGGGCCTACCATTATACTTAACTATTTTATGCCTAACCTCTAAGCCCGTATGCTCCCTTAAGAGCCCAGAAAATTGGGCTGAATAATTCATTTCTACATCTATTATCTTCTTCGCTTTTTTAAGGGTTTCAAAAGCGTAATCCTTTGGGAAGGGATTTATTAACTTAGCTTGGAAAAAGCCCAAGCTTATGCCTTGCTTCTTCAGAGCATCCATGGCATCAAGTATGGCTCCCTTTGGAGAGCCCCAGCTTACAACCCAAAGATCAGAATCCAAATCCCCAAATAGGTTAGCCTTCTCATCCTTAGGTATCTCTCTGTAGGCCAAATCTAACTTCTTCATCCTTTTTTCCATCATTAGCTTTCTATTCACTGGTTCTTCGGATATATGGCCTATCTCATCATGCTCATCGCCTGTATTCCAGAAGATACCTCCCTTCTGTCCCAATACAGATCTTAGACTTATCCCATCTTCAGTGAACTGAAATCTCTTGTATCCACCATTTTTATTTATTTCCTCTAACTCTTTTTCACTCAATAATTTACCTCTATCGATCTTTACAGCTTTTGTATTAAACCATGAACATGTAGCTGTACAATTGGCTAAAGCCTTATCTATTAAATGAATAACAGGAACCTGATACCTTTCAGCATAGTTCATAACCCTTATGGCATCGTAAAAGCACTCTTCAACATCTCCTGATGCATAAACTATTTTGGGAAACTCACCATGGGCTGCATGGATGGTAAATCTAAGGTCAGACTGGTCATGTCTTGTAGGTAAACCTGTGCTGGGACCACCTCTTTGATAGTGAGTTATAACAACAGGTACCTCGTTCATACCTGCCCATCCAATCCCTTCCATCATGAGGCTAAATCCAGGTCCAGAAGTAGAGGTAGAGGCCCTTACCCCAGCTAAAGCTGCCCCCACAGCCATGTTTATGGCTGCAATCTCATCTTCAGACTGCATAACTACGATGGAGCCTTTATCTTGAAGGTAATTTGCCTCTTCAAATTGAGGGTTCTCTTGAATTTGAGAAGGGGTTAAAAGCTCAAAGACCTCATTGGCCTCTAAATATAGACTTTCATCAGCAGCTGGAGTTATAGGATAGTAAGTCTGGAATCTATAACCTCCAACTATTTTTCCTAGGGCAATGGCAGTATTACCATTGATAAGGATTCTCCTTTCACTATTATTACCTCTTTCAAGCTTTATAGAGAAGGTTCTACCGTAAGTAGCTTGAACATGCTCATAGGTCTTTCTAGCAGCTATAACATTTTGCTCAGCTATCTTAGCTTTGGCCCTAAAGGTCTCTCTTATAGCCTTCTCAAGAAATTCTAATTCAAAATCAAGAAGGGCAAAGGATGAAGCTACTGCTAAAGTATTCTTCATCCTTTCTAAAAGACTTAACTGAGTCTGTCTAATCTCCTTACCCACACCTTTTAGTATCTCTGTATAGGGTATGGGAAACAACCTTACCCCCTTATTCCTCAAATACTCTAAAAGACCCTTTACATTATCTTCCAAGCCTTGAAGCCTTAGCTTTTCAACTAATTCTCTAACTATTCTCTTTTCAAGGGTTGGTACTGATGAGAACATAATTCCTATTTGAGATGGATCGTAAATTATTCCTCCTCCAACAACGACCTCTTCACCATGCCTTATTAGAGTATCAGCATCAAAGGTTGCTAAGAGATCTACAGTATCTTTATGGCTTCTAACTATATCTGGGCTGACCCTTAGCGTAAAATAGCTATGCTCCCCTTTTATATTAGAGTAGTATTCTCTCTTTCCAAATACATATAATCCTGCGTATCCACAGGCTCTTGCAAATATATTTGCAGAAGAATCTACACCACTACCTTGGGGACCACCTATCATCCAATTTAATTCTTTTGACATGTTATCACTATCCCTTCTCTCTTCTTCATACTATATAAAGTGAAAGTATAAATAGTATATACTTAATGGCTCTGACTTTACCCATGCGAACTCTTATAACTTTAGATATAAATAAATCTATCTCCACCTCCTTTTGATAAATCCTATATACCACTTACCCATTTCGAGGCTCTAACTTACCATGGTTACCCTTCAGTATCTTGTTGGGGGATATACTGCATGAAGAATTCGAGAAGGTACGAATGAAGATTCGAGTATCTTGTTGGGGAATATACTGCTTTTATGAAATCGAGGCTTAACTTCATAGGGATTTTCAAGATAAGCCAAGCCTGATCTCTAAATTGTAGAGCCCTATGAACACACTTAGGAACTCGGTTGCTGATGATATCGATGTTCTAAAGGGGAAATTAT
>JARVJX010000059.1 GCA_029775995.1 Nitrososphaeria archaeon
CCTACGTCTAAGGATAAGCTCAACAACCTCACCATCCATAATGGTTAAGGATAAACGTATACTCCCAACCATATATGAAAATCGGAAGAGGAAGTAAATAACTTATCATTCACTAAGGAGGCAAGAGTGTTTCGTAATTTAGCAAGGTCTTCTGCTAAATACACCCATATAATTAAAAATATGAACCCATGGTAGAGGGTTAAAGCAAGTATTAAAAATTGCTTAAAGCATTACAAAGTATAATGCTATGTCCCAAAGCCCATCTAACAGCTAATATACTATTTTGATTTAATATATTTTGTTAAAGCGTTATGAAGTTCATCAGCCTTTGAATTTATAAATTCTAAGGCTTCTTGAAGCTTTTTTGTTTTTCCATACTTATACCTTATAAGCTCTCTATGCCTCCAACAGCTAACATCTTTATGAGTTAAAGTAGAGAAATAATCTGCTGATTTTAGCTCATCAGGAATATTCACCTTTGAGCTTACTATATATTCCACTATAAACCATTCATCCCCGTCAGGATAATCGCAGCCTGTTTCTAAATCAAAGAATAAATTTATCAGCTTATCCTTAGATAAGCCTTCGCTATCAATGTAAGGATGTTTAACCTTGCTAGAGGAAAAGCCTAACTTTTTTAACTCTGGGATAAAGAATCTATTCACTATGGCTTCCCTTAATATTCTATTAGCTTCATTAAGATACATCTACTTCTACAGTTGAAGAAGTAGCTTATAAATTAAATCTCTTTCCTTCTCTAAAGGCTATAAGCTTTGCAGAGTACTTATCTAAAAAAGCCTTTCCCTTATTTTTTGCTAATAAGGTAGTTCCCTTTTCATTAACTATCTCAATATTTACCTTAAACCTTTTAGCTAGGGTTTTAGCTATTTCCCTTGCAAGCTTTGGATTTCCATCCCCAATTCTAACCAATTTGCTACCTTTGAAGGCTTCAAAGATCTGTTCTAACCTAAGAATTAGCTCATCTAACGAATTTAATATACTACTGTAAATCTCTCTGTAATTATAGTAAGATGTGAAGCCTATCCTCAAACCAGGATCAATACCTATAATTAATTTGCCCCTTTTTCCTACCTCATAGGCTAAGAGCTTCTGCATCAATTTCAGTTCTTTTCCAAAAAAATCTTCTAGGCATAAAACTTCCTTTAGAGGTATTTTATCTTTCTCTTTCTTTGTAGTTATAACTACTTTTACACTTGAAGGTAAAGGATCTTCAGGGGAAAACTCTTGATAAGGTATACCAAATTTTCTAAGAAGTTTACTTATTTGGTAGTAGGCCCTACCATCTAAGGTTACTATGGCCACTTGAGGCTTTATATTATCATTAAGGGGTTTTCATCAATAAAGCTCTAGAAGAGTATAATTTATCTTTTTATTCTTTTATAGTATAGAGGTTAATGGTAGCCTATAAGGTAGCCTTTCAGGGTGAGAGGGGAGCCTATAGTGAGCAAGCAGCTTTAAAGTATTTTAAAGAGGGTATAGAGCTCTTACCCTTAAGGAGCCTTTTTGATGTTTTTGATGCCATCGAGAATTATAAGGCCGATTATGGTATAGCACCTATAGAAAATTCCATAGAAGGTAGTGTAAACGAAACCTATGATCTGCTCTTAGAGAAGGATTTGAAGGTTATAGGGGAAGTAAAGGAGAGGATAGTTCACTGCTTGATAGTTCACCCTGAGATAAAGGATATTAAAGAATTGAAGGTAGTTTATTCTCATCATCAAGCTTTGGCTCAGTGTAGAAACTTTCTTAAGAAGATGAATTTACCCTATGAACCTTACTATGATACTGCTGGAAGCGTTAAGATGATAAAGGAAAAGGGATACAAGCAGGCTGGAGCCATTGCAGGAGAGAGGGCTTCTCAAATTTACTCCATGAAAATATTATTTAAGGGGATAGAGGATAATGCAAGTAACTTTACCCGCTTCTTAATTCTATCAAGGGAGCCTTTGAATAAGAAGAGTAAGAGGGATAAAACTTCTATAATCTTTACAACTAAGCATGAGCCTGGAGCCCTTTATAGAGCCTTGGAAGAGTTTGCTCTAAGAAATATAAATTTGACCATGATAGTATCTAGACCTACAAAGACTAAACCTTGGGAATACAATTTTTATCTGGATTTTGAAGGAAATCTTCAGGATAAATTGGTAATGGAGGTTCTTAAAGGTTTAGAGAAAAAGACTTCCTTTATAAAGGTTTTAGGTTCTTATCCTTCTCATTGAGGGGATAAATATAAGACTAAATTGTGAATCTGAGGAATGGTTAAAGTTTCTTCTTACTTCTTCCCTTTGCTCCCTATTCTTTTCAGATTCTAGAGCAAAGGTAGCCCTAGCCTGCAAGCTAATTAACTACTCCTTATCTAATGGATCAGTAGTATACCTTGATCTTGAAACAAAGTTTACAGGATACCTAAAGCAGAATTATATAAATATTTCTAAGCCCTTTAACTTACATATCCTAATACCTAAAGGAGAAGAGGTAGATGAAGCCTTCTCTCTAATAATCTTATCTCATCTATCAGATTTGAAGTTAGTAGTTATAGATGAACTATCAACCCTATACCATATACAGAAAGGTAGCTTCAGCGAATTGAATAGGAAGATAGGTTTAGTTTTATATTTTTTAAAAAAGCAAGCCATAAAAAGAGGTTTTACAAGTATAGTATTTTCAAGCTACAGGTATAGAGAGAAAGAGATTTTAAAGAGTGGAGGAAGGATACTAAATAAAATGAGTGAGACTGTGGCAGAGCTTATAACTTTAAAGGATGAAGTAATTGTATCTTTAAAAGATTTGGATGAAAGGAAGTTTAGATTTAGACTTTCAGGTTAAAGATTACCATAATAATTATCAAGGCTAAGAAGAGCATGAAAAACCCTGCAAAAAGGTAAAGGTTGGAAATTCTTATTCCTCTACTTCCTTGATAAATTAGATAAACCCCAGCCAATCCCAAAATCATTATTATGATATTGGTAAAGGTTTCCAAGGCATTTTGTAGGCTTCTAGTTCTTAAGATTAGCGAAGCAGCATACTGAGGTTTTGAGCCCTCCAATATATAATTGAATAAACCAGAAGATAAGAGCAGAAGGACTACCATGAATATTATAGAGAACCATCGAACTTTTAAAAAGCGAAATATCTTTACCTTTTCCAACCTTCTTCTAATAGATTCTAAAAGGTTTTTCAGCCTATCGGCTAATACCATGCACTTCCCTCTCCAAAAGGGCCTTAGCTAATTCCTTAACCCAAACTCCTGTATTATCATTTTCTAGAATTTTCTTTAAATAATCTCTCCATTCCAATTCCCCATAGGCTTCTCTCCATCTTTCGTAATTCTTAAAGAGGTTATCGTAGGCTAAGGAGTGGTAATAACACAATTTTAACTCCATAATTTTAAAGGAATCTTTTAAACAGAGATCACACCTTTCCATCCTTTACTACCTCCTTTACCTTACTCTTAGTTGGGCAATTAATATTTATACAAAGCTTCCAAGGAATTTTGCTTAGCTTTACGTAAATTATAGGCCATCTACATTCTTGGCAGAGCTGGTTTGTAGATTTTATAAAGCCTCTTTGAGGTAAAGGGGCAGAAGCTTTACAACCTTTTGTTGTGCATATAACAAACCTCTTATGAGTTCTTCTTGATCTTATTATGGTTAAATTACCTTTTTTACAAAGGGGGCATGCCCCTAATAAATTCTGCTTGAATATCATGTTTATTAAGCCCTTTCTTATTTCTTGCCCTATGACGATCTCTTTCTCCTTTATCTTTTCTAGTATTGGTAAAAGAATCTCAAAGGAATCTTCAATAACTTTTTCTCCCCTAACCTTTCCTCTCTCTACACTCTCTAGCTTCTCCTCCATATTTCTTGTCATTTCAACAGAAAGAATTTGAGGTATATAGCTATTGATGGCTTCATAAACGGAAAAACCCATATCATTAACATTAATACTCTCCCCTTCCACATACCCTCTCTCATATAAAGTTTGAATTATCTCAGCCCTAGTAACCTTTGTACCTATGCCTTCCCTTTCCATTTTATCTAATAAACTTGCTTGATTATACCTTGATGGAGCACTTTCAAACTTTTCCAGAAGATCTATTCTGAGAAAGTTTACTTCTTCTCCTTCCTTCATATCTGGTAAGGGAATATCCTCCATTTGAGTATACTCTCTATAGAATCTTATCCATCCTTCTTTTACTGTTCTTCTTCCAGATAGCTTGAATAGATAATCCTTTACAAGTAAAGTGGCCAATATTCTCTCTCTAAGGGCTGGCTCCCCAAATACCGAAAAGAACCTTCTGACTATAAGGTCGTAGAGCTTTCTCTCCCTTGAATCTAGCTCTCTTTTTGGCAATTCTCCTGTAGGATAAATGGCAGGGTGAGCAGGATCGTCTTTTTCACCTTCATTAGGTTTTAGTTGGCTCTTTAACAATAGACTTACATCTTCCCTATAAGATTCTAATTGGGCTAAGCTCTTCATAATTCTTTCATAATTTATGCTTGGAGGAAGCTTCTGGCTAGAGGTTCTTGGATAGCTTATTAAAGCATCTAAATAAAGTCTTTCAGCTATACTTAAAGTTTGAGAGGGGGAAAAGCCAAATAAGCGATAGGCTTCTTTTTGCAAATCCCCTGTATTGAAGGGAGTAGGAGGAGATATATTTATCAAGCTCTTCTTTAGCTTCTCTACTTTCCCTCTTTTACCTTCACATTCCTCTTTAATCTTTTTGGCTAACATTAATCTTTCAATTCTATCGTGCTCATACTTCGCTACTACTCTAATACCATCTTTAAGCTCCACTAGGGCTTCAAGGCCCCAGTAAGGTAGGGGGACAAAGCTCCTAATCTCTATCTCCCTATTCACAAGGAAGGATAAAGTGGGACCTTGGACCCTACCAATACTAATTAATCGGTACCTATGATTGGCATTGTAGAAAGCCTCTGAAAAGGCCCTAGATAGGTTTATACCATAAAGAAAATCTAAGATATGTCTTGCTCTCCCAGCTTCAGCTAGGTTTC
The DNA here is from genome assembly GCA_029775995.1 of Nitrososphaeria archaeon. Taxonomy (GTDB): domain Archaea; phylum Thermoproteota; class Nitrososphaeria; order Nitrososphaerales; family JARVJX01; genus JARVJX01. The sequence goes on from JARVJX010000059.1 coordinate 5,037, forward strand.
CACCCAACCCTACTTTAGCCTTTTTGAAAGCCTCCTGCAACTCATCCTTAGTTAGAGTTGAGAACTTAGCCCTTAAGGCTAAATTCTGCTTTTCACCACAGGCATATTTTAAGATGTTGTAACCTATAGTTTCCCCTTCAAGATCAAAATCACAGGCATTTATATAGGCTTCAGCCCTTTTGGCTAAATTAGCTATAATCTCTATTCTATCCTTAAGCTGAGCCTTCTTTCTATCAACTTTATATATGGGAAGCCATTCTACATCCAATACAGGGTATAGCTCTCTCCTATTGGTAGGGTCAGCTACTACGTAAAGATGACCTAAGGCTGAACAAACTATATACCTTTTATCAGAATTCTTAACCAAATAATAGTTCGTACCTTTTTCAGAATACTCCTGATATTTACCTAAAGCTTCAGCAATTCTCTTGGCTGCATCGGGCTTTTCACAAATTACAAGATAATTAAAATTCAAATCTTCACTTTTCTTCAATTTTATACCTCTTAAGATTTAAATCTCCATTTTACTCCTTTCCCAGTATCCTCTAGTATTATTCCAAGATCCTTTAATCTAGCTCTGATCCTATCGGCCAATTCGTAATCTCTTCTAGCCCTTAGTTCTTGCCTAATTTGTATTATCTCTTCTATTATCTTATTTAAAGAATCCTCTTCCAATTTCTTCTTTTGCTCTTCTATACCAAAGATAGATAAAAGATTTCTGAAGCCTTCTAAGATCTCTTTTTTCACATCCCTGTTAATCTTTCCTCTCTCATTAGAAAATCTGTTCAACTCCTTTGAAAATTCAAATATATGAGATAAAGCTATAGGAGTATTAAAATCGTCATCCATGGCTTCAATAATTTTTTTTTCAGCATCTTTAAACCTCTTCTTTAAGGCTTCATCCTCCTCCCTTAAGTCCTCTACCTCATCTAGGCTCTCAAAGTTAAATATGGAATTTTTCAAAGTTTCCAAGCTTCTCCTTGATTGCTCAAGCTTTTCTTCCTTGAAATCTATGGGGCTTCTATAAAGGGTCGATGCCATGAAGAATCTTAGCTCTTCCTTCCTATATTTTCTCAAAGCCTCCCTAACGGTTATAAAGTTCCCAAGGGATTTTGACATCTTCTTTCCGTCTATGTAGAGGATTCCTGTATGTATCCAATATTTAACGAAGGGTTTTACTCCTGTAGTAGCTTCAGCCTGAGCTATTTCGGCTTCGTGGTGAGGAAAGATAAGTTCTACTGCTCCTCCATGTATATCATACTGATTACCAAAGTAGGTTAAGGTTATGGCTGTATCCTCAATATGCCAACCTGGTCTCCCTCTACCCCAAGGAGATTCCCAGTAGGGTTCATGGGGCTTATACGCCTTCCAAAGGGAAAAGTCTCCAGGATTTCTCTTTGTAGGATCAAGCTCTATTCTATGTATTATAAGCTCTTCAGACCTCTGATTTGATAATTTACCGTAATCCTCAAACTTTGTTACATCATAGTAAATTCCATTTTCTGTTATATAGGCAAAGCCCTTATCTAGCAAAATTTGTATCTGCTTTATAAGTTCATCTATATGCTCTGAAGCCCTTGCATAAAGATTCACAGAATCTATACCTAAGCACCTCATATCTTCATGGAAATATTTTTCAAACTCCCTAGCCAAATCTAAGGGGTCTCTCTTCTCTTCTCTTGCCCTATCTATAATTTTATCATCTATATCAGTTATATTCATTATATAGAAAAGAGAGTAGCCTTTAAACCTTAGATATTTAGCTATTATATCATAGCCTATATAGGTTCTGGCATGACCAAGATGAGAGTAATCGTAAACAGTAGGTCCACAAACAAACATCTTTACCCTATACTTAGCTAGGGGTTCAAAGACTTCTTTTCTTCTACTTAAAGTATTGTAAACTCTTAGAACCATTAGTCCTTAAGAAGTAATTAAATATCCTCTTAAATCTTTTTAGAGCATCAAATTTATTGACTTAAAAGTTTAATACCCTTAGAAGCCCCTTTTATAAGCCTCTCAAATCTTTTTATGATTCTCTTCTAAGTTTTCTAAGGTAATCAACCCCACCTTTCTTCTATTTTTAACTTTCAAAAGCTTCTACAAAATATCCTTTTTTGCTTTTTAAGTAAAAACTTTTTCTGATGAAGAAGCTTAATTTTCTCATTTATAAGCTTAAATAAACTTCTAGTTTTTCCGTGTTTTTCTAAGGCTTCTTTAATTAGCTTTTTATAAAGTTCTTTTCTAAATTGATTGTATTTTTGACCATGCTAAAAAGTATATATAGATAGATAGGTAAATGTCTTACACAGGTTCTGTGGGTGTGCTCTTTATAAAATTACTTCAATTTTGTTGACTAAAGTTATACATAAATATAACTTTTGTAAACATATTATGTGATAGCCTATAAGAGAATTACCACTAGCTAAAATATTAAAGGGTAAGATGCTCGGAATAGCGGAGCTTAAAAGGTACCTTAAGGTTATTGAGGATAGAAAGGTTAGGGACTGGAGGAGAATTAGAAAGAATGCTTAGGTTTACTATCTTAATTTTTCTTGCTTCTTGCTTATACTTTCTTAGCTTCACTAGTAGAGTAAGAGCTTTCTTGGGAAATTTTAAAGTTTATTCTTCTATCTCCTTTGGATCCAATGAATAAATCTCATGAATCTTAAATTTTAGAATTATGGGAGGATATTTACCCATCTTTTGCATTTATTCTATTAAATTCGTGATGAGGGGATTCTGCCATGACCTTTTTTAAAATCTCTTTGATTAAATTAGTATCGGTAACAATCTCAAATTTACCCTTTAACTGATAACCTTTATATTCCTTTAAATCAACCACTGCTATTGCTATATTATTATTCTCTTGAAAATTCCAGAAGGTTTTATGTCTAAACCAATCACATATAGCAATAGTTTCATCATCAAGAAGCCAAAAAGCCGTTCGTGGAGAAACGTTTGGTATGCCATCTTTACTTGCTGTAGCTACAAAAATTATACCCTGCTCATATAACATCTTCTTAATTTCAGCTGGTATTTTTTGGGGTGGGGGGGGAGTTCAACCACCTCCTAATACAGTATTATAACATTATAAGCATATTTAAATGTATTGCAGCATCTTACTTTAGGGATGAAGGAACTCTAATCTTGTAAAAAAGCAAAGAAGTAATTTACACCTTAAGCTGGCTAGACTAGGCATCTAACTTGAATACTTTAACCAAAGTATTATAATCAGGAATTCCACACTTTTCATCACATACTCCCTTTTTAATCAGCCTATTCCCTTCAGGGAAGAAGACCTGTAAATTTGTAGGCTTTATATTGGCAATTTTAATCCTACAAACCATTTCTCCTACATCGGACCTAATTAATACCTTATCTCCTTCTTTAAGCTTTAAATCTTGAGCATCTTCAAAGCTCATGAGGACTTGATCCCTATGGGCTCCAATTAAAGGATCATAATCACCATTAATTATAGTATTCATCTGCTTTCCTCTTCTAGTGCTAAGTATAAAGTAGCCTTCAGGTAAATTTAGTTCAGGAGGTTTAACAGGTATAAATTTAGCCTTTCCTATTGGAAAATTATAGCCTTCACAGAGCCTTTCCCCTCCCCATTGAAAGGAATCTCCCTTAACCTTAAGCTTCTCTATTCCCTCATAATAAGGATTAGCTTTAGCTATATCCTCCCTTATAGCTTTAGCATCTTCAAAGTGAATTAGGTGAGCCTTTCCAGGATAAACTTTTTCAGCTAAAAGCATAAGAATTTCCCAATCAGGTTTAGCTTCCCCTATCCTTCTTCCCTCAATTTCAGGGCTAAAGTAAACTCTTCTCTCTGTAGAAGTTATAGATACTCCACCCTTAGATTCATACCTTGTGCAGGCTGGAAGTAATATCACTATATCTTTAGGCTCTATAAGCATCTGAGAGGTGAGGGTAATATCCTGATGAACTCTTATAGGTACCTTTTTTAAAGCTTCTTCAATATAATTGGGCTCTGGTAAAACTTCAAGAAGATTACCTCCAATCATATAAAGCAGATCTATATTACCTTTAAAGCACTCATCTATAAGTTGAGAAGCCATAAATCCCTTTTTAGAAGGGACAGGAAAACCCCAAAGCTTAGAAAAGTATTTTGCATTCTCTTCATTTACTTCCCTTCCTCCTGGGAAGTAATTAGGTATAGCTCCCATTTCACTTCCTCCCTGAACCCCACTTTGCCCCCTTATGAACATCAACCCACACTTTTCTCTTCCTAACATTCTTCTTAGCAAAGCAAGGTTTACTATGGCTCTTACATTTTCTATACCAAAGGAATGCTGGGTAATTCCCATACTCCAAACAAATACATTAGCTCTTAGCTTCAGAGTAAAGCTTTGCAAACTTTAGCATCTCATCTCTACTTAAGCCTGAAAACTTCTCTAAATCTTTCCAGCTCTGCTTTTCTATTTCCTCTTTTAAAGCTTCAAAGCCAAAAGTGTAATTGTTAATAAATTCCCAATCGATCCAATTCTTCTCTATCATATGCTTTATTACACCATTTATGAAGGCTATATCTCCTCCAGTATTTACCAGAAAGAACTCATCGGCAAGCTTAGTACCGAATAAAGCACTTTCAAAAGTTGAAGGTATCCAGTATCTTTCTAAACCTAACTCTTTGTAAGGATTAACTACTACAATCTTTGTACCTTTAAGCTTCGCATAATACATATATTTAGTGGTTACAGGCTGGCTGTTAGCTACATTACTTCCAAAGAAGATCAGGAGAGAGGTACCTATCCAATCCTTGTAGGAGCAAGTAGAAGCAGAAACACCTATCATCTCCTTTACAGCCATAGAGCTAGGAGAGTGACATAGCCTAGCAGCATGGTCTATATTGTTTGTGCCTAAAAATCTTGCAACCTTTTGAGCCACATAATATACTTCATTACTAATTCCTTTTGATGTAAGGTAAAACATCATTCTATCTGCTTTAGTAACTTTAATTTTAGAGGAAATGAAGTTAAAGGCTTCATCCCAACTTATCCTTCTAAAACCTACCTCACCCTTCTTACGAATCATGGGGTAAGGTAATCTTCCCAATCTTTGAAGCCCCCTACTTTTAGCTTTCTTAAAGGGTTAACATCTTTAAGAAGATTAACATCTAACTCTGGCATGGTATTTAGCCTAAGCAAATTGAGCCTTAAAGTACAAAGGTGAATACCAGGTAAGGTAAAATCTCTTAAGCCTGTAGTTCCAAGGGAACAACCATCACAGACTCCATCCTTAAGAATTCTTAAAGCAAAACTAAGATTATCTTTATTTTCCCATAAGGTCTTTATTATTTCTTTATAATGGTTAGGCTTAACTTGATTTAAACCATTAGGCACTAAACTGACCCATAGCTTTGGGTTAAACTTTCCCAACTTCTTCAACTTTCTACTTTATTATTATTTTTATTTATATTATTACTTATTACTTTCTTCTTTTAAAAAAGGATTAAAATGCTTTTCAAAGTAAATGGTAGTTTCGGAACCATGACCTGGGTAAACCTTCGTTTTCTCATTTAAGGTTAAAAGCCTTTCTTTAATACTTTTTATTATAGCTTCGTAATTACCTCCCTCAGTATCAGTTCTACCTATGGCCCCTCTAAAGAGGGTATCTCCAGAAAAGAGCACATCTTCGCTTAAATAGCAAACACTGCCCGGTGAGTGTCCAGGAGTATGAATCAGCTTTAGTTTATAATTTCCAATATGATACTCAAAACCATCCTCTACCAATACATCAGCTTTAGGGGGTTCTGGTAATTCTAAATTCATATATTTTATACCCCTTTCTTGCATGCTTTCCAATATGGGAAGGTCATCTTTATGCAAGTAAAACTTAACCTTTTTCTGCCTTTTTATCTCTTCTACAGCTAAAATGTGATCAAAGTGGGCATGGGTAGCCAATATGGCCTTTAGCTTAACTTTCTTTTTATTAACGGTATGTAAGAGTAAAGAAGCGTTATCCCCTGCATCTATAAACACTCCTTCTCCACTCTTCTCATCATAGACTAAATAGGAATTGCTCCTTAGTATACCCACTATATGCTTAATTATCTCCATATTTCTTCTAAATAAACCTTCTTTATTTTAAATTTTTATAGCTTTGTGGCTTAATTATTGTTGTGTGTTTGCTCTTTGTTTTTAGTGTTGGATTGTGTTTATAGGTTTATGATTGTGTTGTATATGAATGCTTTTAT
>JARVJX010000005.1 GCA_029775995.1 Nitrososphaeria archaeon
TTGAAGATCCTCTTCTTTAACTTCCATGCTCAAAATCTTCTTGCTCCTAGTATCTACAGCTACATTTAGTTTTAGATCCTTTACGCTCAAGGCCCTTCTTTCTAAAGCTGCTCAACGATTGATCTTGAAACCTGATGAATCAACGGTTATGGTTAGAGGCTCATCAGGACTTACAAGCTCCTCATCGAGCTTAAGATAGCTTCGAAACCCTTCTCCCTATGGTTGTATGCTCAAGATCTATCTCACGAACTTCTACAGAGCTCTAAAGAAACCCTCAGCCTATTGGGGAGGTGGAAGAAGGTCTGAGCTGAGTTATTGCCACAAATTTTATGAAGGATTCAGGATACCTAAATCTGCCCTCTTTACCATCGTTCATGGAATATATCTACCTCCTCCGCCTTTAACGAACCAAAGTTCCAGGAGCTCGCCCTACCTTACATACCTGTCATCTATCTCCCTTCAGCTCATAAGGTAAGGTGTAATTCAGGGAGTAAAAAACCAGTCCTATAGAATAGAGCAAATAGTTAGTTATGCACCAACCCAATTTATAGCGATAAATTTATTAAGCCAAAAATTGTAGGTTAAGATAATGAAGAGGGCACGAGATACCATATTACTTTCCAAGGACTTACAAAGCCTACTTGTGATTGTGCCCCTTCTAGTGCCTTAAAGGCCTCATCAAAGCTAAAATTTGGTGAGGTTTATGGGAGGAGGTGTGGTATAAAATATGGTTTATATGTCTGGTGCGAAAGCCCTTATAGAGGCTTTAAAGAAAGAGAATGTAGATGTAATCTTCGGTATACCTGGAGGGGCAAATTTACCCATATACGATGCGTTATATGATAGCGGTATAAGGCATATATTAGCTAGACATGAGCAAAGTGCAGCCCATATGGCTGATGGTTATGCAAGAGCCAGTAGAAGAGCAGGGTTATGTATAGCCACTTCTGGTCCAGGAGCAACAAATTTGGTTACTGGAATAGCTACAGCTTACATGGATTCTATACCTATGGTAGCTATAACTGGACAAGTACCAACAAAGATGATAGGTAGGGATGCTTTTCAAGAAACAGATATAGTTGGAGTGGCTATGCCTATAACTAAGTATGCCTTTCAGCCCAGAAAGGCATCAGATATACCTGAAACAATAAAGAAGGCTTTCTATATTGCCAATAGTGGTAGGCCTGGACCTGTATTGGTCGATGTTCCAAAAGATACTCAATCAGATTTTGCAGATATGAATTTTCCAGAAAAGGTTACTGTTAGAGGCTATAATCCACAAGTGGAGCCTGACCCCATACAAATTGAGAGAGCCTGTGAACTAATACTAAAGGCTGAGAGACCTATGATAATGGCTGGAGGAGGGGTTTTGATAGCTGGAGCCTTTCATGAGCTACAGGCTTTAGCTGAGCTTATAATGAGCCCTGTGGTAACTACCTTTAAAGGAAAGGGAGCCTTTCCTGAGAATCACCCCCTAAGCTTAGGTCCCATTGGCATGCATGGGCATATTGAAGCTAACAAATTGATAATTGAGGCTGATGTATTGCTCGCTGTAGGTTCTAGATTTTCAGACCGTTCTGTAGGAAAGTTTGATGAGTTTGGAAATGGGATGAAGATAATTCATGTGGATATAGACCCTTCAGAAATAGGTAAGAATAAGCAGGTTGATCTTCCCATTATTGGGGATGTAAAGGTCACCTTAGCTGAGTTGGTTAAAGGTTTAGCCAAAAGAATCATAAGAAAGGAAGATAACCCTTGGCTTAAAAGGGTAAATCGAGTTAAGGAGGAAGTAAAACAGTATTGGAAGGATGAACCGAAGGATATTACTCCAAGAAAACTTTTGAAAAAATTAAGGGAAGTTTTGCCCCCTGATTCTATCGCAACTACCGAAGTTGGTCAATGCCAAATGTGGGCTTCTTTGCATTTTGATGTAATAAAACCTGGAACCTTTTTCAGCTCTACAGGCTTAGGTACCATGGGTTTCGGCTTTCCAGCAGCTATAGGTGCAAAGGTAGCTAGACCTAACGTTCCTGTAGTAGATATCGCTGGAGATGGTAGCTTTTGTATGACTGAAAACTCTTTAGCTACAGCAGTCCTTGAAAGGATACCTGTAATAGTTGTTATAATGAACAACCGCTTATTGGGAATGGTAGCCCAATGGCAAAGATTATTTTATGAAAAAAGGCTTATAGGGGTAGATCTTCATGATTCCCCTGACTTTGTAAAGTTAGCAGAAGCTTATGGGGCACAAGGGATAAGAGTGGGGTCTTTAAAAGAGTTTGAAGAGGCTATGAAAAAGGCCCTTATTAGTGATGTAGCTACTGTGATAGATGTTCCTATTGATCCTGAAGAGGAAGTTTATCCCTTTGTAGTTCCTGGAACTAGTTTAAAGGATATGATAATTGCCTAGGTGATAAGTTTGGAGACCTATATAATTTCAACTTTAGTTGAGAATAAGCCTGGAGTATTGCAAAAGGTATCTAGCATGTTCAGGAGTAGAGGTTTTAATATCGATAGTATATCTGTAGGACCCATTGAGAGCAGTGATATATCCAGGATGACTATAACCATAAAGGGTGATGAAAGAACCGTGGACCAATTGGTTAAGCAACTGAAAAAGTTGATAGATGTTATAGAGGTAAATATTCTAGACCCTAAGAATACTGTATATAGGGAATTGGTCCTAATTAAAGTGAATTGTAAGGATACAAATGATAGAAACGATGTAATTATCTTCTCTAGCATTTATAATGCCAAAGTAGTTGATGTTACCAAGGAAAGTATGATAGTTGAGTTAACAGGGACTCCTGATAAAATTGATTCCTTTATAGAACTCCTTAAAGCTTATAATATAATAGAGCTGGCAAGAACAGGTGTTACAGCTTTAGCTAGAGGTAATGGTAATGGCACAAGAGGAATATATTAGGATTTATGATACTACTTTGAGAGATGGTGAGCAAACTCCAGGAGTATCCTTAACCTTAGAGCAAAAATTAATCATAGCTCAACAGTTAGATAAGCTTGGGGTAGATGTAATAGAGGCAGGCTTTCCTATAACTTCAAAGGGTGAAGTTGAAGCTGTAAAATCCATAGCAAAAGCAGGATTAAGGGCTGAAGTTATTGCTTTAGCTAGATGTAATAAGCTTGATATAGATACAGCTTTAAGTTGTGATGTTAAAAGTTTACATCTTTTTATAGCCACTTCAGATATTCATCTTAAACACAAATTAAAGATAAGTAGGGAAGAAGCTTTAGAGAGGGCAATAGAATGCATTAAATATGCTAAGGGGCATAATGTTACTGTAGAGTTCTCAGCTGAAGATGCTACCAGAACCAATTTAGATTTCCTTAAGGAATTCCTTAAAGCTGTTGTTAAGGCTGGAGCAGATAGGTTAGACATACCTGATACTGTAGGTATATGCACCCCTGAAAGGATGAGTCAGATAGTTAGAGAGGTTAAAAGTGTATGTAATGTTCCTATAAGCGTTCACTGTCACAACGATTTTGGACTTGCAGTATATAATACCATAGCAGGTATAAAGGCTGGAGCCAATCAAGCTCATTTAACCGTCAATGGTATAGGAGAGAGAGCAGGAAATGCCTCTCTAGAAGAGGTTGTAATGGCTCTTCATTGCCTTTATGGTAAAAAGACAAGGATAAATACCCAGCTGATTTATGAAACTTCTCAATTGGTTTCAAGATTGACAGGAATTGTGATTCAGCCTAACAAGGCCATTGTAGGTGATAATGCCTTTGGTCATGAATCAGGAATTCATACCCATGGAGTATTAGAGTATCCCTTAACCTATGAACCTATAACTCCTGAGCTGGTAGGAAGAAGGAGGTGGATCATGGCTGGTAAACATGCAGGAAGTCATGGTATACAGGCTCAGTTAGAGAGCTTAGGAATTAAAGCTGATAAGGAGCAATTGAAAATCATAGTAGAAAAGGTTAAGGAATTGGGGGATAAAGGAAAAAGAGTTACAGATGCTGATTTAGAAGCCATTGCAAAGACCGTTATAGGTCAGAATCTTAAGGAAGAAAAACCTGTTCAATTGTTAGATTTAGCGGTAATGACTGGAATAAAAGTAGTTCCAACTGCAAGTGTGAAGTTAATGATAGAGGGTAAAGAGATATTAGCAGCTGAGACAGGGGTTGGTCCTGTGGATTCAGCTATAAAAGCTATCCAGAAAATTAGTGAAAGTTTTGCAAAAATAAGGTTAAAAGAGTATAGACTTGATGCTATAACAGGAGGTTCCGATGCATTAGCTGAGGTAAGTATAAAGGTTGAAGATCATGAAGGAAATATGGCTTGGGCTAGAGCCATTGGAGAAGATGTGGTAGTAGCAAGTGTTGAGGCTATGATAGATGGGATAAACAAACTTTTGATGAAGAAAAAAATAATTCATTAAGTTATATGCAGAAGCTTAAGGTAGCCTTAATAGAGGGAGATGGTATTGGTCCTGAAGTAAGTAACGCTACTCTAAAGGTTCTAGAGGCTTTAAAATCTACATTTAATCTAAATTTTGAAATTCAAAAGGTAGATGCTGGTGATAGATGCCTAGAGAGGAAAGGAAGGGCTTTACCAGAGGAGAGTCTTGATGTTATCAAAGGCTCAAAGGCAATACTAAAGGGACCAGTGGGAAATACTGCTATGGATGTTGTGGTTAGATTAAGGCAGATGTTTGACCTTTACGCAAACATTAGGCCTGTGAAAAACTTACCTAAAGTTCCTTCTTTGAAACCCAACATAGATTTTATTATAGTAAGAGAAAATACAGAGGATTTGTATAAAGGTTATGAGTTCAATATTCAGGGAGGAGCAATAGCTCTAAGGATAATAACCGAGAAAAGTTGTAGGAGAATTGCTGAGTATGCCTTTAAATTGGCTGAGAAGAGAAAAGGAAAGATAGTTGCTGTTCATAAAGCTAATGTGTTAAGACTTACTGATGGTTTGTTTGTAAAGGTTTGTAAAGAGGTAGCTTCTAATTACCCTCATATAGAGTATAGTGAAATGCTTGTGGATGCTATGGCTATGAATCTTATAAGAAATCCTGAAAATTATGACGTGATCTTGACTACAAATGTTTTTGGAGACATTTTATCTGATGAAGCAGCTCAATTGGTAGGAGGCTTAGGCTTAGCACCATCTGCAAACCTAGGAGATGATAAGGCTTTATTTGAACCTGTGCATGGAGCTGCCCCTGATATAGCTGGTAAGGGTATAGCTAATCCCCTTGCCATGATTTTATCCTCAAAGATGATGCTAGATTGGTTCTTCTCAATAACTGGAGAGGAGAATTACGGAAGGGCTGGAGAAGTTTTAGTGAAATCGGTTATAAAAAGCTTGGAAGAAGGCTTTACCACCCTAGATTTGGGAGGTGATAAAAAGACCATGGAAGTTGCAGATTTCATAATTAGGGAATTAAAAGTATAAATAGGATTTTTTAGTAGTGGTTTGGAAGATTGAGTACACAAATTCAATTACCTATATGCTCCTTTTGTAATAGACCTATATTACCAGGAGAGAGGGCTGTAAAGTTTCTTTGCCCTAATTGTGGAGTAGTATTAATTTGGAGGAATGAGAAATGCAAAATCTTTTCTAGACCCTATAAATGCTATAACTGTGGATTTGAGGGACCTTAATACATGAGCAAGCTAATTTTAAGATTTAAAGTTATGCCTTCTGATTCAGATGTAGATTTTAAGGCTATGGAAAAGGAGGTAATCTCAAGAATCCCAAAGGATGTTAAGCTTAACTATAAGAGAGAAGAGCCTATAGCCTTTGGTCTAAAGGCCCTAATCCTTGATTTAGAATGTGAAGAAAAGGATGGAGTTTCTGATGAAATAGAGAATCTAATAACAGGGTCTGAGATGGTTGGAAGGGCTGAACTAATAGGAGTTAGTCGAAAATCCATAACTGTAAAATAAAAGTCATGTTCGTCATAAAATTAAGAGGAGACTAAGGAATGGTTAAAAAAGAGAGAGCTCTATCCCTTCAATTAAAGGTAGTTGAGGCTAAGCAGAGAGATATAGGAAAAAAGAGGGCAAGAATAAGTAATCATCACTTAAAGGAGCTTGGGATTAAAGCTGGAAGCGTTATAGAAATTATAGGTAAAAAGGTTACTCCAGTTATTGCGTGGCCTCTGGAACCTGAAGAAGATTCCTTGGAAATCATTAGGTTAGATGGTCAAACAAGAAAGAATGCTGGAACAGCTTTAAATGAATATGTAACCATTAGAAAGAGTAAAGCTAGTGTAGCTAAAAGCATAACCCTAGTCCCTTTAAACTCAAGGTTAAGAGGAGATAAAGATTTTACCCAATTTATTAAGAATAGGCTAAAAGGTTACCCCTTTGTTGAAGGTGATGAAATATCTTTAGTAATTCTTGGTAATCCCGTAGCCTTCATCGTTGATAAGGTTAGACCTAAGGGAATAGTTAAGATAGCTGAAAGTAGTAAGTTAATCCTTATTCAGGAACCTTCAGTTTCTAAGGGGGTAGGATTAAGAGTAACTTATGATGAAATTGGAGGTTTAAAGGAAGAGATCTCTAAGCTTAGAGAGATAGTAGAATTACCTTTAAGGCATCCTGAGCTCTTTCACAGGTTAGGTATAGAACCTCCCAAGGGTATACTTCTCTATGGTCCCCCTGGATGTGGAAAAACTTTAATTGCTAAGGCTTTAGCCAATGAGAGTGAAGCAAAATTTTACTCTATAAATGGCCCTGAAATAATGAGCAAATATTATGGGGAAACGGAAGCAAAATTAAGGGAGATCTTTAAGGATGCTAAAGAGAATGCCCCCTCCATAATCTTTTTAGATGAAATAGATGCTATTGCTCCTAAAAGAGAAGAAACCTTTGGTGATGTGGAAAAAAGGTTGGTGGCTCAACTTTTAGCCTTAATGGACGGATTAACTGAAAGAGGTAGAGTGATTGTTATTGGAGCTACAAATAGGGCTGATAGCTTAGACCCGGCTTTAAGGAGACCAGGAAGATTTGATAGAGAAGTAGAAATAGGTGTCCCTAATACTATAGGTAGGTTAGAAATTTTACAGATACATACTAGAGGTATGCCCTTAGGAGAGGATGTAGATCTTTTAAGAATAGCAAGAGAAGCTCATGGGTTTACTGGAGCAGATTTAAGAGCTCTATGTGCTGAAGCAGCTTTAAAGGCTTTAAGAAGGTATTTGCCTGAGCTCGATCTTGAATCAGAAAAAATTCCATCATCAGTATTGGAGAAAATGGTGGTAAAAAATGAAGATTTTAGGGAAGCCTTTAAAGAAATAGTTCCCACAGCCCTAAGAGAGTTTTATATAGAAAATCCTAATTTAGGTTTTGAAGATGTTGGAGGCTTAATGGATGTTAAGAAAACCCTAGAGGAAAACCTTATTTGGGCCATAAAAAATCCTGAAAGATTCCAAAAAATAGGTATAGAACCTCCCAAGGGTATACTTCTCTATGGTCCCCCTGGATGTGGAAAAACTTTAATTGCTAAGGCTTTAGCCAGAGAATGTGGAACAAACTTTATTACTGTTAGAGGTCCTGAAATTCTATCTAAATGGGTTGGAGAATCTGAAAAAGCAATTAGAGAGATCTTTAAAAAAGCTAAATCTTCGGCTCCCTGCATAATCTTTTTAGATGAGATAGATTCAATAGCTAGGATAAGGGGAGATATTTATGGAGATTTTGGTGTAAGTGATAAGGTATTGAGCCAATTGTTAACAGAAATGGATTCTATTTCCAACGTTGAAGGTCTTTTTGTAGTAGCTGCTACTAATAGAGCCGATGTTCTTGATCCTTCTCTCTTGAGACCTGGAAGATTAGATCTCTTAATTTATGTTCCCCCTCCCAATGAGGAGGAGAGAAAGGAGATATTAAATAAATTTACATCTAAGATGCCAAAGGAAGAGTTAGATTTAAAAGAATTAGCAAAACTTACAAAGGGTTATTCAGGAGCAGATTTGGAGGCTCTTTGTAGAGAGGCTGGAATAATTGCCCTTAAAAAGGATGAAAAGTCTCCTCTCATTAGAAAAGAGGATTTCTTAAAGGCTATGGAAAAGGTAAAACCTTCTATTACCGAAGAAATCTTAGCTTGGTATGAATCTCAGAATAAGAGAATTATAAGTAGAATAAGTACCCAAAAGGGTTTTTATGGTTAGAAATCAGCTAAGAGTTGATTAACATGGGGTATCCTTTAAGAAATTTAATATATGAACTAATAAAGGCCAAGGGAAATTATACCGATAAAGAACTCCTGAATGATATTAACAAAAGAGGTTATGAGATTGGTATAAAGGAAATGAATAGAGTCTTAATGCACCTTGAAATTTTAGGCTTAATAAGCGTTAGATGGAGCGGTAAGGATAAGAGAAGAATAGAAATCTTACAGCAAAAGTCATAAAGCAGTATTTCCTTAAAATTTTCTGATGGGCGTTGATTTAAGGGACATAGTCACTTTAAGGAAGATAGATATTGAAAGTTTAAATAATAAAGTAATTGCTATAGATGCCTACAATTCTCTTTATCAGTTTTTAGCTATTATCAGAGGAGAGAGAGGTGAGCTCTTGATGGATAGACATGGTAACATTACAAGTCACATCAGTGGATTATTTTATAGAAATATAAATTTCTTGAGTATAGGCATAAAGCCCATATATATCTTTGATGGTCAACCCCCTGAGCTGAAGGCTATGGAAATAGAGAAAAGGAAGGAGTTCAAAGAGAAAGCAACTATAATGTATATGAGGGCTTTGGCTGAGGGAAGAATAGAAGAAGCAAAAAAATATGCCCAAGCTACCTCCCTTATAAAGGATTATATGGTGGAAGATGCTAAGAAGGTTCTCGACCTTTTAGGTATTCCTTGGATAGTTGCTCCATCAGAAGGTGAAGCAACGGCAGCTCAATTGTCCGTAAATAATTTAGCCTACGCTTGTGCTTCCCAAGATTATGATAGCCTGCTCTTTGGTGCTAAAAGGTTAATAAGAAATTTGACCATATCTGGAAGGAGAAAGCTTCCAGGAAAGAAGGTTTATATTGAGATAGAGCTTGAAGAAATATTATTGGAAGAACTTTTAAATCAACTATCTATAACTAGAGAGCAATTGATAGATATTGGGATTTTGGTAGGGACAGATTTTAATCCTGATGGTTTTAAAGGGATAGGTCCAAAGTCAGCTCTCAAACTTATAAGAGAGTATAAGAGATTAGAGAGCATACCAGAAATACAGGAAGAGCTAAAAAAGATAGATTACCAAGCTATTAGGGAGATATTTTTAAAACCAAAAGTTTCCTTACCAGAAAAAATAGAGTTTAAAAGTATAAATAAAGAAGGTTTAATTCACTTCTTATGTGATGAAAAGGATTTCTCCTTTGAAAGAGTTAACAATGCTATAAGCAAATTAGAGGAAACCTTAGCTAAACGTTCCTTAAGCTTAGATAGGTTCTTTTAAATGAGCCAAGCAGCTTTTTTAAAATTCTTTGAAAAGGTAAATAGGTTAAAAGAAGAAAAGAGAAAAGGGTGGGTAACTAAGGCGAATATAAAGGATTGCGAATCGGTAGCTTCCCATACTTTCCAATTGGCTTTAATGGCCATGCTCTTTTCAAGGGAATTAGGCTTAGACGAGTTAAAGGCTATCAAAATAAGTTTGATTCACGATTTACCTGAAGCTTTAATAGGTGATCATATTCCTGAGGAATATCAGAAAGGGGAGAAAGAGATTAAGGAGGATAAAGCCTTTAAAAGACTCTTTAGCCTAATTCCTAAAAGGGATGAATATGAAGAATTATGGAAGGAATATAAAGAGCAGAAAAGCAAAGAATCTAGGTTAGTAAAGCAGTTAGATGCTTTAGAGATGGCTTTACAAGGCCTAAGCTATTACAAAAGATACAAAAGTAGAAATCTTTTGGAACTTATAGATTCTGCTTCCTCAAAGGTAAAAGATAGATACCTTAATAAAGTTCTCCAATTGAGTAAAAGTAAATCAATTAGACATTCTAATACCTAATTTTAAATTTTTGTTATCATGATTTGAAGAATTTAAAAATTTTATTTGCCGAAAAGGATGATTGTTTAAAAATTATTCTCAAAACTTACTGTTAAAGAGCTTCAGTTACTACACAAAGCCTTAAACCTTTTTAAATAAATTCTATCAAACAGAGTTCTATTGTTTAACTTTTACTCCTTGTCTGTTACTCCTTATCTAAAAATTCATAGGGCCTTGGAACCTCTGGAGGTAGACCCTTTCTCTTCCTTATTTGATTTATTATTTCTGATTGCATAGAAGAAGGCAGAGGTGCCCAGAGTTTAAAGTGAGTACTCCATAGGGCCTTACCTGCTGTAGCGCCCCTCATAACTTCCGATAGGTCAAAGGTTTCAGAGGCTGGTATCTCACCTTTAATAAGGGATAAAAATTCTTTTTGCTCTATGTTGATGATTTTACCTCTCTTTGATGAAATAACACTCGCTACAGTACCTATGAGCTCCGTAGGACATTTAACCTCAATTTCAAGTATGGGTTCTAGTAAAACAGGATTGGCTAAGAGCATGGCTCCTAAAATGGCTCTTCTTGCTGCTGGCATTAATTGGGCATAGGTTCTATGGGCAGGATCTTCGTGAGGTACAAAGTGATGCAGAACTATCTTTATACCTCTACAATATTCATAAGCCAAGGGACCATTTCTCATTACATCTATAAATCCTGCCCTTAAGGAATCTAAGGATTCCTGTAAGAATTGAACACCTTTAGTACCATCTACAAAAAGATTTCCCCTCTCATCTATACTAACTACATTTCTAGCTTCATCAGCATTCCATCCCTGCTCCCTTAAAATCTTGGCAACAGCCTTTCTTTCCATGATTTCATTGATCTCGCCTGTTAAAATCATGCTTACAACCTTCTCACTCAAGGGCTCAGCTCTAATAAATACTTGGTTATGCCTATTAGGAGATTTTGCCATAACTGGACCAGCTGTACCTCTTATGGTTTCCCTATAGTTTATCAAAGGTTTAGAAGTTATAATCTCTAACCCCTTCTCCTGAAGGAGGGTTGTTGCAATTTCCAAATGTAATACTCCCATTCCAGACATAAGCATCTCTCCCGTTTCCTCATTTATTTTAATCACTAAGTTAGGGTCTTCAATACTCATATTTCTCAAAGCATCAACAAGCTTAGGAAGGTCCTTTGGATGCTTAGGCTCAACGCTTATAGTAACTACAGGCTCTGAAACATACCTTACGGATTCAAAGGGTATCATATCTTTAGTCTGGGAAAGGGTTTCTCCCGCCCTTGCATGCTCTAAACCTAATAAGGCTGGTATATTGCCAGAAGGTAATTCTCCTACAATCTCCCTATAAGGTCCCATAAACATGGTTACTGATTGAACCCTTTCCTCTCTTCTTGCTCCTACCAAATATATTATATCTCCATCTCTTACTTTACCAGAGAATAATCTTCCTACAGCTACTATACCTGCCTGAGGATCTACTACAACATTGGTTACCATCATTACCATGGGCCCCTCTTCATCACATTCAAGCATAGCTTTACCAATGGAGGAATCTAAATCTCCTCTCCATATCTTTGGAATTCTATATCTTTGGGCTACATGAGGAGGAGGATGATGCTTGATGACCATGCTTAATACAGCCTCATGTAAAGGTATATTTTCTGTTAGGAATTTAATATCTCCTGTGTTATAGGCATTATAAATATCACTAAATCTTATTCCCTTTCTTTTAGCCATCTCAAAGTTAAAGCCCCATTTATCTTTAGCAGAACCAAAGGCTACACTACTATCTTCTATCCTAACCTTCCACTTTTCCTTAAACTCAGGCTCTGCGTAAAGAGAGATTAAATTGTTAAATTCAGCTACGATGTTGGCTAACCAGCTCTGCATCTTCGCAGGGGTAAGCTTTAGCTCTTTAACCAATCTATCAATCTTGTTGATATATAGCACAGGCCTAACCCTCTCCTCTAGGGCTTGGGATGTTACAGTTTCAGTTTGAGTCATTACACCCTCTACAGCATCTACTACAACTACAGCCCCATCGATGGCTCTAAGGCTCCTGGTAACTTTCCCTGTGAAATCTATATGCCCTGGTGTGTCTATCATGTTAATTACATAGGGCTTTCCCTCATATTCATAGTATAGGGTAACGTTAGCAGCTTTAATAGTCATCTGTCTTTGTTGCTCTAAATCCATAAAATCTAAGGCTAATACTTGGCCAGCTACAGCAGGACTAATCATTCCACAAGCAGCAAGTAAGCTGTCACTCATGGTGGTATTATGCACTATTATTCCATTAGCTACAAAGGTATGTGTGTTGGGTACAGTTAGATCGTAAACATCAAAATCCCCTTTAATGAATTCTTTACTCTTCACTTGTATAAATCTGATATCTCCTTTTGCAAGCTTCTTCCATTGCTCTAACAGCATCCTTACGTTTTTACTCTCGGGACTATCTTCTTTTAAAAGAGCCCTCCATATTTCTAAGATTTTGATTCCAAATCTTGTTACTTTGTATCCTTCCCTCTTTTTTATGATCAACCTATCAGCCTTAAGAGAAGCTAGAATACCTTTAATTTTGGAAATAGTTAACCTCAAAGAATGGTTTAAAGCATTTAGTTTCGCCTCTTTGATAAGTTCTAGAAGCTTATATTTGTCAGCTAAATCCTTTTTATTCTCATAGCTTCTTTCGAATACATTTAAAATTTTATTAAAGATAAGCCAAGTGATCCTTACCTTTCCCTCTTCATACTTCTTATAGTATGGAATTTCTTTTATAGTACCACTTAATCCCAGGACTATTCTTAAAGTTTTAATCTCTTCTGGCTTTATTGGAACAATATCACTGATCCTGCTAGATGTGGAAACTTTAACTAACTTTTCTAGCTTTTGAGCCTTCTCTCTTACCTTAAAACCTATTTTTTCTTTAAAGTTAATAAGATTATTACTAGAAATGGTTAGTATTTTATAAGGACCTCTATTATAAATGCTCGGGATTACCTTAAAACGTAATAGAGTTAAGCTAAGCTCTCTAACAAGTTCCTTTGACGCTAAGGTTAAAGAGACTCCATTCATATCAACGGTACCATCAGTATCATAGAGACCTCTTAAGAACTCTAAGACGAACTCATTGTGCATTAGGGTTACGAGGGTTGGAAGTCTCAAGTTATGGCTCTTATTTTTTAAAGGATAAGAAAAAACGTCCTTAAGGAACATCATAAGTGTGTAGCCTCCATGATGGTCTATCCTAAAGGTTGTTTTGCCTTTAACCATCTTTGTTTCTAAGTTAAAGCATATCTTCATCATCTTCTTATAAGCATGAATTATAGCTGGATTAGAAGATGTTAGTGAGGCTCTATTTGTTCCGTCTCCAAAAAGAAGTCCAAGGCCATAGAGCATAAGCTTAAACTCTTCACTAGTTTTTGGAAGTTTAATCTTTTTAGACTGTCTTCCAAACCTCTTATTGGATGATCTATACATTAAAGATATAATGTGATCATATACCTCTGTATAGTTAATATTAAAAGTATCTGTTAAAGAAATCAAATCCTTAAGTCTAAATCTTCCTTTCTTCGCTCCTGATACAAAACCTTTAAGGCTTATAGTACCTTGAATTTTTGAATAAAGCTCTTTATAACCTATTTCCTTAAATTTAAGCAGAATTTTTTCAGCAAGGGCTTTACTCACATAAACTAAATAATACTCTTTTTGTGAAAGCTTCTTAATTATGAGACTCTTAACATCATCTAGGTTAGTACCAAGGCTTTTAAGAATATTAGGAACAGCTATATACTCACCAGGATTAATTTCATCGGCTCTTAAGGCTTTCAATAGACCTAGGGGGCTTAAAGAGTAAAATGGATGTTCTGGTGTTACAAGAATCTCGTAACCATTTTTCAAGGTTATCTTTACTAATTGGTCAGTCTTTAACTTCCAAATGGCTGATGAATTAAGGTCCTTCATCCTTAAGCTAGAAACATCTAAAGAATCTACCTTAAGCCCTTCTTTGAGCTCAACCTTCTCTTTATTTTCTCCTAATCTGGAGTAAAGTTCCTTTATACTTACTATTTCTCCGTTACTTAATGGGATTAAAGATTCTCCACTAATACACTTCCCGTGGTCAACATGGGCTATTACACCCATGTTTCTTATCTGTTCCTTATTAGCTATGATTTTTAAGGCTTCAGCAGTAGTCTTATACTTTACCATTTTTATCCTCTCACTTAGGAAGAACTTTGGTTTATTAATTTTTTATTCTATATTTGCATGTCTCTTTCCCATCTCTTCTTCAGTTATATTAAGCTCCTTTATCATAACAGATATAAGGGCATCTAACAGAACCATACAAGAGTCTTCAAATAAAGTTCCTAAAGGAGCAAGCGGTTCATGTAACCCTAATATTTGCCTTGCAAAGTAATCTCTTCTACCCTCATCCTCTCCTATAATCCTTCCTTTAACTTCGATTACACAATCGGCTAACTTTGCTAAAGGAGAATCTGGAAAGCTTGTAAAGGCTATTACCGTTGCCCCTACATTTTTTGCTGCTTCAGCAGCAACTAGAATTAACCTTGTAGTTCCAGAACCTGATATGGCAATTACGAGGTCCTTTTGGCCTATTGAAGGTACTAAAGTATCACCTAAAACATAAACATCGAATCCTAGATGTAATAGCCTTAGGGCAAAAGCCTTAGCAACAAAGCCACTTCTACCCATTCCTATTAAAAGGATCTTACTACCATGGTGCTCTTTCAATATGTTTACAGCTTTAGATAAATCCTCTTCACTAACCTTAGATATGGTTTGAGTTACCATAGTTAGAAATCCAAAGGCCACATTCTTAACTTCTGCACCAATGCTAACCAAAAACCATCATCTTACCTTACCTTTTTTCTTCTCAAAAGCTTTACTCTTCTATATCCTCGAGTCTCTTTTGATAAATTTTAAAACCTTCACCATATTTACTTTCTAAAGCCTTAAGAATTCTTTTGGCTCTAGCATAACCTAAACCTTTAACCCTAGCTAACTCAGAAATTGATGCATTAAATACCTTTTTTGGACTCCCAAAGGCTTCCAATAACCTCTTCCCTAACTTCTCTCCTACACCAGGCAAGGAAGAAATTAGGGTTAACTGTTGCTCGTAAAGGTCATCTCCTTTCTTTTTCTTCTTTAAAAGAGGAGCCCTTATTCCTATCTTTCTCCTTAAATGATCCTCTAATATTAAAATTAATTGTGCACTAACAAAGGGATTAGGAGAATAAATTAGCTTTACCTTTGTATTTAAGAGAATAGAGATTATAGCCCCATATATAGCTTTTGGATTTTCTGAATATTCTTCAATTTCGTTCAAATCCCCTTCCACTAAAAGGTAAGCTTTCTCATATTCCTTCTGTAATCTTAGAATTTGGTCGAAGAGCCTACCATCATAAATGCTGCTAATCAGATCTCTAACGCTTTTTCTTTCTACACTACAATCGTAAGATATTATGTAATCTCCTATATCTAGCTGGGCAAACTCTACTTTTGCACCCAATTCTCTTATTAGGTTTGGTAATTCACTCACCTTCTCCCTTTCATCTATAACTATTCTAACCAACAGCAAGATATTTTAGTAAACCCTCTTAAAAATTATGTGAATAAATAGCATGAACTACCTCTATTCGCAAAAGTTCCAGCCTTCAGGGTAAGCTTTTCTTTTATTCTCACATCTACTGTTTTAGGGCCATAACATAACTCCTCCATCTCATAAAACTCATTATTCTAGGGCTATTTTTCTTATGGGTTGGCATGGTTAAACTTGATGAGCTCTATATCAAGAGTAGTATGATTTTTAAATCACTTCAAGCTCTAGAAGGTATTCTAAAGTAGCATCTTCTGAGCTCAAGGCCGTTATTTCTATGATTACTTTATTGGTATCTGAGGTATATGGAGATTCTTCTATCACGAAGTAGGAGTTCAATACTGAAACCCCATAGGATAAGGGCCTAGACCATCATTTTGGCATCTAACTTTGGAACTGTATAAGCGAGATGATGAGGAGAGCCTAGACCGATCTGACCACTTAGAAGAGGGGGGCCCTTCGAAGAAGGTTATTACACTGCCCATTAACCCTTCCCATCTCCGTAGAAAAGGTGCCTATGATATATGCCATCTTGATTCAATGAAAGCTTAACCGGACGAAGACCTAAAACTTCAGTATAGAACCTTCTGGTCAGAGGTTTCAAGGGTTGTATGGTGAAGTCCCTGTATTATGCCTCTCAACCTATCCTTGTCTAACACCTAGCAAAGCCTATCTTCACCTTTCTTTCCATAAAACTTACTTTTATTGCTACATGTAACAACATACTTATTTTTAA
The DNA here is from genome assembly GCA_029775995.1 of Nitrososphaeria archaeon. GTDB lineage: Archaea > Thermoproteota > Nitrososphaeria > Nitrososphaerales > JARVJX01 > JARVJX01. The sequence continues at coordinate 16,359 of JARVJX010000005.1, forward strand.
CCTAGGGTAAGTAGGGCATCAAGGGAAAAGGGTCCCCCTCCTAAGAAGAACAAAGACAAGGCTCCAGCGAGATACGCAATATCAAGTTCGTATCCAAGAACATACTTTTTCTGTAACTTTTGCTTTGCTAAGATCGTTGTTCCTATCATTTCTAAGGTTAGCAACAATCCTGTTATTTGTGTGAGAAAGCCCAGAAGTAGAGCAATACCACCTATGAACTCCAGTAGTCCGACTAAGGTAGTTAGTGCAGAAGGAACGCCTACTGTCTTCATGAAATCCCTTGACTGTTTAGCGGTGGGTCCAAAGAGCTTAGGGTAACCATGCACTATAAAGGCTACCCCAAGGGCCAGTCTGAGCGGAAGTGCAGCAAATATTTCGTATGCCATTTCATTCACCACATTTTTAGAGATAGCAAAGTATTTATACTTTGTAGTTTAAATTTACTAAGTAGGTAATTACAAGTTGAGTAGCTCAGATAAACTTAACCATGAGGTATTAGAAGAGTGTGTTTTATTTAATTCAGTTTGGAACGACCTCTCCAAAGTATGGACCATAGCAATAATACATTCTCTAGGAATAAAAGAACCGGTTAGGTTTAATGAGCTTAAGAGAAGGATAAATGGAATAAGTTCAACCAGCCTAGCGGAGAGGTTGAAAGAGCTTGAGCAACGAGGCATTGTAGAGAGGAAGGTTTACCCTGAAACACCCCCAAGGGTAGAGTACTCACTTACTAAGAAAGGTTGGGAGCTTTATACGATTGTACACCAGCTGGGTGAGTGGGTTAAAAGATGGGAGAAGAAGTAAAGAAACATTTAAGAAGAATACAAGAGAAAAATAGACACAATTCAAAATCCCCTCACATTAACCTTAATAGGCCTAGACCAAAACTTAACCAGCGTCGAACTATTGCAACTTATAAAATATGCTAAAATCGAAATCAGTGGAAGAGATAGCTCAATCACTACAACGATGAAAGCCATAGGCACCAAAAGAAGAGCCACCCATGACGAAGTCTTCAAAATTAAAGACTTAGGGTTATTTTTATCCCAGGATGAAGCTCAGCTTTTTCTCATTTAATATAGATAGATACTTACACTTTCTAGCTAAACTTAAAGGCCTACTATTTCTATCTCTCCTACTATTTCTATCTCTAGCTCTAAAATTCAATATAAGCTCTTTATTCTCCTCTGAAATAAAGGATTTTTAAGCCTATTTAAATCTATTTTAAATTAAATCTATCGCTATAATCAAGATCTTATCTGTCTCTATCTCTTATCAAGATTTAAAATAGGGATTTAAACCTGCAGTATAGTGCCGAGGGTGGGATTTGAACCCACGACTCTCCGGTCTTCAGCCGGATGCTCTCCCAGTCTGAGCTACCTCGGCTAATAAAACTAACCAAAATTTGCTCTTAAGCTTTTCCGTTATAGGATATTGTACTATAAGATTTTGAAATATCTTAATTCTTGCTTTTATTAGAATTAACAGGCTAAAGAAAGTGGTTCTAAAAGTCATTCAAGCATACAAAATCGGTTAAGTTTTTTGTTTAAGGTTTTATTTTATAATCCATCGATAAGATTTACAAAAACTTCTTCTCCCCTTTTAACCTCTTCAATATAAGCTTCTATTAACACATATCCATCAGCCCTTCCAATCACATGGGTCATAGGAGACATACCAAAGATAGGCTTTGCATAATAATTTCCCTCTCTATAGTTTAGCTTTACCCAACTTACCTTCTTAAAATCTCTATACCTTTTAAATTTCAAATCTTCTTCAAGCTGAGCTTTTACCCTAATAGAATAGCTCTTTGGCTCCCTATTAAAATAGTATTGTAAGCAGGGATAGGCTAAAAATATGAAGGAATTTATGGTGCTTTGTATCAACCCTGGCAAGATAAATATGGGTTTACCATCAACTACACCAAAGCCAGCCACTCTACCAGGCTGAAGCTTTAACCCATGAACCAATACTCCAGGCTTACCTATTGAGTTAATAGCCTTATGAACCAAATCTTTCTCTCCAAGGGAGGAGCCTCCTATGGTCATTATCATATCATACTTTAAGCCTTCTTTCAACTTCTTATGAATATTATTCAAATCATCCTCCACTATCCCCATATGTATGGCTTCTCCTCCATTTTCCTCAATTAGCTTTGCAATTATCCAACTATGGCTATCTATGATCTTTCCTTTCTCAAAATCCTCTAAATTATCACTGAGCTCGCTACCCACAGGCATTATAGCTATCTTTGGCCTTCTAAAGACCTTAATTCTCTTTATCCCAAAATTCATCAACATACCTATATGCTGAGCCTTTATGAAGCTCCCTTTCTCTAAAATTAAAGAACCCTTTTTAAAATCGGAGCCTTTTAAAATCACTTCTTCCCCCCTTTTAACCTCCCTGCTTATCAAAATTTTACCATCCCTTTGAATAACCTCTTCAAGCATTACCATGCTATCAGCTCCATCAGGAATATATGCACCAGTGAATACCTTTGCAGCCTCTCCTTTTTTTATGGTAAAGCTTGGAAATTCCCCAGCCCAAACCTTTCCCTTAATTTTTAAAGATATGGATCTCTCTTTAGAGGCACCTTTTGTATCTTCAGCCCTTATGGCAAATCCATCCACATGGGAGATATCTCTTATAGGAAGGTCAATGGGAGATATTAAATCCTCAGCTAAAACCCTTTTATAGGAATTTAAGGGCTCTACCTCTTCAATCTCAGGGTAAAAACTAACATTACTTAGAAGTTTTTTCAAGGCTGAATCCAAATTCTCAAACTTAATGCTCATACAATTTAAGAAGGGCAGGGAGGTTTAAATATTGTTCTATAGAAATTAGAATTCTGGCTTTACGCTCTGTAAAGATTAAAGAGAAACCTTTAACCTTTCTAAAAATTCACCAAGTTTGTTTTCATTTATCCTACAACCACTCGCTTTAGCATGGCCACCTCCAGAGCCTCCTAGGCTCTTTGCTAATTTATCTACAATTTTACCTAAATGTTTCTTATAGCTATAGGAGGCTCTAAGGGATACATCGTAAGCCCTTTCTTCCCTTTTGTATTTAAGGGCTATTCCTACATCAACCCCTAAAACTCCTTTTGCCATATTTGCCATTAACCCTAAAGGAAATTCATCAGTTAAGAGATAACCGAATCTTCCAATCTTCCTACCTTCTCTTTTAATTCTTTCTATAATTTGCTCTATATTATCTAGCTGCTCAAAGGCTAATTTGTTAATAGATTCTATCCTATGGGGAAGTTTTAATTTTGATAATTGGTTAACTACTTCAAGTAAAAACTCCTTTCTATTATTCTTTGATATGGCGAAGGACAAAAGGGAGGCTTCTAACAGTAAGAATTGTCTATCATAGTTGCTTATAATTTTCTTTGCCAGAGAGGAATCATCCATGTGATCAGTAATGGCTCCATAGCAAGCTAAGAACGCTGCTTCTCTCGGTAATGATTCTTTAAAATAATCATACACCAAAACACTTGTGCATTCCTTTAAAGAATGATGCACTTCAATTCCTATCTCTTCCAACCTTTTCCTTTGTTTTTTAGTTTGCGGATGATGATCTATATAATAAACCTTTGCAAATTTAGATATTCTTTCTAGATTCTCTACAAAAGGATCAAAGGTCCCTTTACTAATACCTAAATCGCATAAATAAAACTCCTTTACATTGGTAACTTCTTTCAAAGCTTGTAATAAATCCCCATAATCAGCCAACATAACCTTACATCCTTTAACTATCTTGATTAAAGCAGCTGAGCATATTCCATCTACATCTTCCTCATGAGATAAGCATAAAGTATCCATCAAATCCTAGGCTATAGCCTATCCCTTTATATGTTTAAAAATAATTAAGAATTAGATGCGTATATAGAAGTTAAAACTTGGACTCTCAAATAATCTTTATAAAGCAAACTTTAATTTAATTTAGTAAGAATTTAATAGTATGTAAGCTAAATAATGGGAGGTATGGATAAATTTACTATAGCAAGGTTAAGCATTGATAAAGAAACTTACGAAGTATTAGTTAAGCCAGAGGAGGCTTTAGATTTTAAAATGGGTAAGCCTAAAGATATCTCTAAAATTTTGGTCTCCTATGAGATTTATTCTGATGCTTCTAAGGGCTCAAGAGCCAGCAACGAGAAGATGAAAAGGCATTTTAATACTACAGACCCTTTTAAAGTGGCTGAAATTATAATAAAGAGGGGGGAGCTTCAGCTAACTCAAGAGCAAAGAAGAAAGATGGTGGAGGATAAAAGGAAGATGATAATCCAAATAATTAACAAGAATTTTATAGACCCTAAAACAGGTCTACCTCACCCCCCCCTAAGAATAGAGCAAGCCCTACAGGAGGCAAAGGTTTCTATAGATCCCTTCAAAGGTGCTGAAGAGCAAGCAAAAGTGATAATAGAGGCTTTAAGGAAAATTATACCCTTAAAAAGTGAATTGGTTAACCTTCGAGTTAAAATTCCCCCCCTTTACTCAGGTAAAACTCAAGGGATATTAAAGAGTTTTGGGGAAGTTAAGAGCCAAGAATATACTAAAGATGGTTCTTTAATAGCCTTGATACAGATTCCTGTAGCTATACAACAAGCTTTAATAGATAGGTTAGCTAGCTTAACGAAGGGGAACTTTGAAGCTAAAGTGGAGAGGTAATTCAATTGGTAGTAATTAAAAGGAAATATGTTATACCAGGAGATCTCATAACCGATAAGAATTATAAGCCTTTATCTAACGTTATTAAGATAGATGATAAAATATATTCTACAAGAATTGGATTAGCAGAAATAACTAAAGAAGGGGTTAAAGTAATCCCTCTTTCTGGTCCCTATATTCCTAAGGTAAATGATTTGGTCATAGGAAAAATAGTTAACTATTCAGCCTTTGCGTGGGAAGTAGATATCAATTCTTGCTTTTCAGCCTATTTACCTGCTCAGAATGTATTTGGTAAAGAATTCTCTACATCTAAAGATGCATTAAGCAAGAAATTAACCATAGGAGATCTTATCCTAGCAAGAATAGTTTCCTTTGATAGAACTAAAGACCCAATTTTATCCCTTGTAGAGCAAGGCTTAGGGAAGATCTTTAATGGAGAAATTGTAAGGATAACTCCTATGAAGATTCCAAGGTTAATTGGCAAGAAAGGATCGATGATGAAGACCATAGAGAAAGGTACAGGTACTAAATTAATTATAGGTCAAAATGGTGTGATTGTGATAAAAGGGGAACCTCAATCTATATTAAGGGCCATAGAGGCTATTAAGATGATAGAGGAAGGAGCCCATATGCAAGATTTAACTCAAAAGATTAGAGATTTTTTGGGGATAAGAGAAAAGGAGGATGAAGATGGGGAAACTGATCAATGAAGAGGGTCTAAGGGTAGATGGTAGAAGGGTAGATGAGCTAAGACCCATTAAAATTGAAGTGGGAATTTTGAAGAATGCTGATGGTTCAGCCTATATTGAAATGGGTAAGAATAAGATAGTTGTGGCTGTTTATGGTCCTAAAGAGGTTCATCCAAAGCATATGAGCTTACCTGATAAGTGCCTTTTAAGGTGCAGATATCATATGTCTCCTTTTTCAACCGATGTTAGAAAGAACCCAGCCCCTTCTCGAAGAGAGATCGAGATATCAAAGGTAGTTAAGGAAGCTTTAGAGTCAGCCCTAATTCTTTACGATTATCCGAGAACGGCTATAGAAATTTACATGGAAGTGCTTCAATCAGATGGAGGTTCAAGATGCGCTGCTATTACAGCGGCTTCTGTAGCCTTAAGTGATGCTGGTATAAACATGAGAGATTTGGTTGTTGCTTGTGCTGTAGGTAAGGCAGATGGTATGATAATTTTAGACCCTAACGATATTGAAGATAAAGAAGGAGAGGCTGATATGCCCTTAGCCATCATGCCAAATCTTAATCAGCTAACTCTTCTTCAAATTGAGGGTAAATTTACAAAGGAAGAATTTGAAAAGGCTTTTAATTTAGCCCTAGAAGGATGTAGGAAGATTCACCATATTCAAAAGAAAGCATTAATGTTAAAATACTTTGGTAAAGTGGAGGAATAAATATGCATTCAAAAAGATCTTTTATAGTAGAAGATTTAAGGAAAGCCCAATTAGCTAATTTGCTAACTCAAGGTAAAAGATTGGATGGGAGAAGTTTACTAGATTATAGAGATTTAAAGATTGAAACCAATTTAATAAGTAAGGCTGAAGGCTCAGCTAAAGTTAGTTTAGGAAATACTCAGGCTATAGCAGGGGTTAAAGTTGAGATCGATGAACCTTTCCCAGATACTCCAGATCAAGGAATACTAATTGTAAATGCTGAGATACTTCCCTTGGCATCACCCTATGCTGAACCAGGACCCCCTGATGAAGAGGCTATTGAGTTAGCAAGAGTGGTAGATAGAGGAATCAGAGCTTCCGATATGATAAATTTAAAAAACTTATGCTTAATTGAAGGGAAAAAGGTTTATACCATCTTTGTGGATGTTAGCATACTAAATGTGGATGGAAATTTATTTGATGCAACTTCCTATGCTGTTGTGAGCTCTTTACTAACAACAAAAATACCAAAGTATGAGGTTAAGGATGGAGAAATAAAACAGGTTGATGAAAAAATAAGTTTGAGTTTTGATACTATACCAATCTCTGTAACCTTAGGGAAAATAGGGAATACTTTAATAGTTGACCCAGATCAAGAAGAGGAAGCCCTTATGGATGCAAGGTTAACCCTAGCTGTAGATTCTGATGATAACATAGTAGCTGGACAAAAGGGAGGTGCAGGTTCCTTTAGTTATGATGAGGTTATTCGGGCTACAGAGATAGCAAGGTTAAAGGGGAAAGAGATAAGAAGCAAAATTAAGGAGGTTTTGGGAATTGGTTAAGAAGAACTCTGAGGTAATTAAGGGACTAGGAGCTAAGTATGGAAGCACTGTAAGGAAGAGGTATTCTTCGGTCATGATGAAGTTAAAGGCAAAAAGGCAATGTATTAAATGTGGTTCCTGGAGTTTTAAAAGATTAGCTACAGGTATATGGCAATGTAAAAAATGCGGACTAAAAGTTACAGGCGATAGCTACACTTTATAATGTTAGAAGAATTTAACCTAGAAATCCTTGTAACCCTTGATGATGAGCTAATAGAACCCTTTATCAAAGCTCTTTCTCCCGAATTAAAAGAAACAGGAAAGGTGAAAGCCTCTTTAAGTAAGGAAAAAAACCTCTTAATAATAAAGCTAAGCTCTTCAGATTTATCTAAGTTAAAGGCTGTAAGCTCTTCCTTAGCAAGATGTATCTTCAGCGCTAAGGAAACTTTGGATAAGGTAAGAGAAGAATCATAAAAGGTTTAAAAACCCCTAAGAAAATACAAAGGGTAGTATGAGCAGACAAGATTTACCTCCTTGGCTTAAGGAGCAGCTGGCAAGGTTTGACCAATTACAACAGAATTTACAAACCATAATACTACAGAAGCAACAAGTGGAGATGGAGCTAAGTGAGATAGATAGAGCCCTAGAAGAACTAAAAAAGATTAATCCAGGAGATACAGTATATAAGTCTGTTGGAAATCTTCTTGTTAAGGCTGATAGAGATGGTTTAATTAAGGAGCTTGTGGAGAGAAAAGAGTTAGCAAATACTAGAATCATGGTCCTAACAAAGCAGGAAAGCAGGGTTAGGGAAAGTGTGAAGGAACTCCAAGAAAAAATCAACGAAGCCATAAAGGGTAGAACATCACCTGAAGCTCAATAAAATTTGGATTAAAAGATTTCCCTTTATTAATTTAGAGAAGGTAGATAGAGCCATAATAATCTGTCATAGGAGAGCCGATGTAGATGCCTACTCTTCAGCCTACTCTCTTAGATTTCTTCTTAAAAGATTAAAGAAGGATATGGAGGTGAAGGTTGGTTTACCTGAAGGCTTAAACCTACAAACTAAAAAGTTAGCTGAGTATTTTAAAACTGAAAAAGCTGAGAAAAACTACATAGCTCGTTGTGATCTTATTTTAGTTGTAGATACTGGTCATTCTTCTCTACTTAAGGAATGGTTAGATGAAATCTTAAAGGCTAAGGGTTATAAAATATTTATAGACCATCATCCTATTAGCGAATCCATATTAAAAGTTGCCAATAAATTGATCTTAGATGAAGAAGCTTCCTCTACATCGGAGATAGTCTTTCAGATCTTTGAGGTTAAAAATATAAAACCTAGCAGAAAGGTTTCAGAGGCTCTAATGGTAGGAATCTTAGAGGATAGTCAATTTCTAGCTATTTCCTCTCCTTTAGCCATAAAATCTATGGCAAAGTTATGTGATTATTCATCTTTAGATAAGGTTCGAGAGCTCCTAAGATTTGATAGAGATTACTCTGAAGTGGTTGCAAGGCTAAAGGGAGCTCAAAGGATGAAGATATACAAGATAGGAAATTGGGTCTTTGCTTATACTGAAGTGGGTTCTTATCAAGCTTCTGTAGCTAGAGCCCTAATTAATCTAGGGGCAAATATTTCCTTAGCCTTAGGGGAAGCTAATGGAGAGCTTAGGGGGAGCTTTAGAGCAACACCTTCTTTTTGTAGTGATGCTAAAATTCACTTAGGAAGGGATCTGGCTGAAAGACTTGCTAAGGAATTTGATAATGGCATTGGAGGAGGGCATAAAATGGCTTCATCCTTCACAGTAAAGGCAAATTTAAAAGAAGTTAAAAAGGTAGTTTTAAACATACTTAAAGAGAGACTTGGGCAAGAAGTAAAAGTGATTTCTTGATGAAAATTGTAGAGTTTTCAAATTTCTCTTTCTCCTATGATAATGGTAATTACATCCTTAAAGATATGAATTTTTATGTGGAGGAAGGGTGGTGTGTATTAGTTGCTGGAAAAAGTGGCTGTGGAAAATCTACACTACTTAGATGCATAAATGGATTAATCCCAAAATATTATAAGGGTAGATATGAAGGCGAAGTTTTAGTAGATGGAGTAAGAGTTATTGATTATAGCATGAGTGAGCTATCTAAGAAGGTTGGAACCCTTTTTCAAAATCCAGATCATCAGCTTTTCATGTTTTCTGTAGAGAGAGAAATAGCCTTTGGTCTTGAAAATTTGGGCTTAGACCCTTCAGATATAAAGGATAGAGTGGAATGGGCTTTGGACTTTTTGAATCTAAAGGATTTAGCAAAAAGGGCTCCCTATGAGCTCTCGGAAGGTCAGAAGCAAAGGGTAGCTTTAGCTTCCATATTGGTTATGAGACCAAAGATAATTCTTTTAGATGAGCCTACTTCTCTATTAGACCCTAAAACTTCTTTACAATTAGTTAATCTATTAAGGAATTTAAAGGAAAAGCTTAAAGTTACTTTAATAATTGCTGAGCACAAATTGGAGCTATTTTCCCCTATAGCCGATAGATTATTGGTAGTTCATGATGGCTCTATTAAAGCCTATCATAGGGTAAAAGAAGTTCTAAAGAATCCCTCAATAAGCTCTTACGGTGTATCTTTACCTCCCTTAGCCCAGCTTTCCCTTTTTATAGAAGGATTCAAGGAGCCTAGCCTAACTATTGATGAGATGATGAAAGAATTGAGGAGGTTTTTTAATGATAGAGTTTCATAATGTAAGCTTTATCTACCCTAATGGTTTCAAAGCTTTAGATGAAATTAATTTAAAGATTAGAGAAGGAGACCTTTTAGCTTTAGTGGGAGAAAATGGTTCTGGAAAAACTACTTTAATAAAACATCTTAATGGCTTACTAAAGCCTACTCAAGGTAAAGTCTTCATATTTGGAAGAGATACAAAGGAACTAACGGTAGCTGAAGTATCTAGGTATGTAGGGATAGTATTTCAAAACTCTGATTCTCAACTATTCTCTGAAACTGTAGAAGATGAGATAGCCTTTGGATTAAGAAATTTTGGATTTAGCGAAGAAGATATAAATTTGAGAATTAATTTTGCCTTAAGGCTCTTTGAACTTGAAATATATAGAAAAAAATCTCCCTTTTTATTAAGTGGGGGAGAGAAGAAGAGACTATGTATGGCTTGCATATTAGCTTGGGATCCTAGGTTTATAGTTTTAGATGAACCCACAGTAGGGCAAGATTTCTTAGAGAAGGAAAAACTAATACAGATGATCGATCTTTTAAGAAGAAAAGGAAAAGGAATCGTTATTGCCTCTCATGACATAGAATTCTTATGGAAGCTACAGCCAAAGATGGTGGTTATGAAGAATGGTAGAATAATTGCTTATTCATCAGCAGAAGAAATTTTTTCTAACTCTTCAATTCTTGATCAGAGTAATTTGATACCTCCTCAATTGGTTGAGCTATCAAAGCATCTCTCCACTAAAGCTTTTCAAACCATTGAGCAGGCTAAAGAGTGGATAAAGAAAAGGGTAAATGTTTAGATTACCCCATTCCTTTATCTTTTCAAGACAGGACAGCTTAATTCACAGACTTGATATAAGGGTAAAGATCATAATCTTTATCGAATTTCTTATATTATCTTTAATTTTATTTAATATTAGAGACCAGCTGACCCTCTTATCCTTTTTAGGAGCTTTGATTTTCCTATCTAAAATTGAAAGGAGAATTTTAAACTCTTTAGCTTTCATAACTTTTTTAATGGCTATGATCTTTATTTTGAATCTTATAATATCGAAGGAAATAATCATATCTTTATCTTACTCTTTAAGATTCCTTTTAATTATATTAACCTCTTCTAGCTTCTTTCAAACCATTTCCCCTGATGAATTGGAATATTTCTTGAGGCTCTTAAGGGTTCCAAGGTACCTTAGATTTGCCTTTATTAGTGCCCTTAGATTTGTTCCTCTATTGATGCTTGATCTGATTCAAATTACAGATTCTCAGAGAGCAAGGGGTTTAGAGTTGGATAAAGGAAACATTTTTAAAAGAATAAAAAATAGAATACCTATACTAATTCCTCTAATAATAAGCACCATTAATAGAAGCTCTCAGATGGCTGAAGCCCTTGAAACTAGGGCTTTCAATTCTACTAAAAAGGATGTTCTTTGTTTAAATTTAAATTTTGAAAAAAGGGATTTAATATTTCTATTTATCTTTTTTCTCCCTTCTTTGCTAACGGTTGGATACTATTATATTATTTACCCATAGTATAATAGTATTTCTATTTCTATTTTATTTTTTATCCACAAATCATTTTGTAACCTCTAATAGGATCTAGGGGCGCTCTTATCCAGCTGTTGTAGGTTAAGATTTTAGCTTACTTTTTATAGGCCTCTTGAGTTTTCCTGGATTAGGTATCTGATGGATGAGAAGAAGCTTGCTTGGTTGTTTAGGGAGTTTAGATGGTCTGAAGGATTAAGATGTCCTCTATGCTTCTCTTGTAAGATTGAAAAACATCTTAAGCCATCTTTGAAGCTGGAAAAATATAGATGTTAATATCAAATAAAATTAAATAAGAACGAAATATTAACCATAGCTCAAGCTATCTTATACCTTGGGTGGGGTCTTAAAGGTCTCTTTCCCCTTTCAACAGCTATTTGAGAAAAAGCAGCATCTACCATAGCAATGGCTGGAAATACATAGGGAGCATGCTCTATAGGTCCATATAGAATGAAATCAGCCCCCGATGCAACAGCAATTCCAGCTGCAGTGCTGGCTGTAGCTTCTTTAGCTTGTCTTCCCATTTTTGTCATCAAACCTACCCATTGATCTACAGCATTATGGGCTCCACATCCACAAGGAAAGCCAAAATCATTTTTTATATCATATATGGCTTTACAAGCCATACCTAAGCTAGGAATATCTATGACACAGGCATCTACTATAAAATTCTCTATACCTGCTTTAGTAGCTTTATCTACAAGCTCCTTAACTATTGCTATTCTACCCTTTATGGTAAAATCTAAAGAATTGTAAAGTAAGAGGATTGAATTCTTCACACCCAAATCTTTTATTTTCTTCAATTCATCATCCTTTACTTCTGAACCTATTAGAGAATTGTAGATCACTGGATTCTTAATTCCTTTTTCCTTCAAGTAAGCTATCCCTTTAAGCCTAACATTTGGCATGGTGCTATCCACTTGAATAACACCTTCATACTTCGATGTAACAAAGTCCAAATATTTTACCATAGCCTCTTCAGTAGAACCTACCACATCTATTATGCTAGGATTACTTGTTTTATCTGAAAATTCTAAATGTTTAAAAATTAGCTCTTCAGCCTTTTCTTTATCAAATTCCCCTTTCATCTCATCCTTAACGATTTTATGACCCTGGTAAAATATAGAACCTATTAATACTGTAGGTCTTTCACCAGGAACCCCCCCAATTTGAACATTACCAATCTTCACTACCTTTTGAGGAATCTTAAACTCAAACATTATAAAAAATCATTTAGGCCACTTAATAAAGCTATGCCTTTCTTCTTAGCTTACGATTGCTATGAGGGTTCTGAGTTAAGTTGGGATATGTATTGAATTATTCCTACTTAAATCTTCCCTCTCGATTATCTCATTGAGGGCTTTCGGGGTGAACCCAATTCCCCACATCTTGAGTATGTTCACACATGCCACGAAGGGCCTATCGGCTCTATAGCCACAATATCTGCACTCGTAAACCTGCCCATTTGTCTTGGACAAACGCCCGCATCTGGGGCAGGTCTTACTCGTATTCTTAGCAGAAACATAAGGCGTTTTGTAACCATACCAAGCCATCTTATACTCTAGGAAGCTCTGGATTTTTCTGTATGGTAGCGAGGAGACTTTTCTATTCTTGTATTTAGCTTGTTTGTTCCTCGTCGTGTTATAGCTCAATCCTTTTAGTTTCTCGAGGACCGGGCTAACGCCCTTTTCAATGAATTCTCTAACGATTGCCGTGGTTACTTTATGAAGGATATCGTTGACCCTTCTTTTCTCACGCTTACAGTATTTCTCCATAAGCATCTTTGAAGTCTTTGGCTTAAATTTAGATAGGGTTTGGATTTTTTACGTTTCTCAAAATAATGAACCCTTATACCATATAGTTTTTTAAGGTCCATCTTCCGATACTTTAGCTCATCCTTTGCTTCAAGTATATCTAAGCTCATTAGGTTGATGTCTACTGAAGTGTAGCCGTTAGGTTTTTTCTCTTCAACCTCTTTCTTGAAAGCTACAATTGCCCTATTTTTGAGCAACGTGATTTCTCAATCTTCAACTCTCCTTCCCTCCACGTGTCAACAAATCGCCTTTGGTAAGAGCCTATGACCAGCGGAATTTCAATCCAGCTGTAGGGCTTTGTCGTAAAGATTGTTTCATCTCCTTTAAAACGCATAGGCTCCTTCTGAAGCTTCAGGGCTGAAGCCTTAAAGGTTGGAGGTTTATTGTATTGGAGTCAGCCCTTCCCCTCTTCATAAGCCTCCTCCAAGAACGTATTATTCCACATGCCAATCTACAAGCCTATATACAATAATGAGTTGCAAATCCATACTTCTGCTTAAAATGGTCGTATAACACCTTCTCTAGCTTCATGGGGGAGCCGATGTTGTTCTTTAATGCATATTGTACGCATTCATTAACCATTTGGTTGAAAGTCTCAAGTAATGGTTTAACTTCAGCACGTGAGTTGTGCTTGAAGACAACGGCTTTAACTACTTTCATGATTTACCTCTTATAATTCTCTCTATGTCATTTCTATAATAGCGTAGTTTTCCACTTGGGAGACGAACTGCTCTTATGAGTCCTTTCTTATACCATAACCAAAGGGTCTTATTGCTGACTTTGAGCATAGTCCTAGCTTCTTTGGTAGTAATGAGTTCCTCGTATGACATCAAAGAAATATTAGAAATAAGTTAATATTTAAACCTATCTATTCCGAAACTTGCTGACTACGGCAAATTGGCTGAAGTGATGGGGAGAGAGGATTACAAAGACAAAGACTATTTTCGTAAGAACTCTGAGGAAGTAAAAAATGGAATATTAAACCAATTATACGATGATGAGTTAAATCGCTTTATAAAATCTGTAAATCCTAGAAACGAATCTTTAGACGCTTCTCTCTTCGCTATATTTTACTTTAATGTTTTACCTGCTGAAGATCCCAGAGTTATAAACACCATGGAAGAAGTTGAAAGGGAACTTTGGGTTAAAAAAGGGGTTGGTGGTATAGCAAGGTATAAAGGGGATCTTTACTTTAGAACTTCTGAAGAGATTATAGGAAATCCTTGGATTCTTACCACTCTTTATCTTTCAATTTTTTATTCAGAGATAGGAAATTTAAAGAAGGCAAAATCCTTGATCGATTGGGTCACTAACTTTTCCTTTGAGTTGTTACCAGAGCAAATTAATCCTTTTAGTGGAGAGGCTGTAAGCGTTTTACCTTTAGCTTGGAGTCATGCAGCTTTTGCAGTAGCTCTAAGCAAATTTATTTCTAAATTAAAGGAAAGAAACTTAAGTTGGAAGGCTTTATAAATATAAATATAAATTTAAAGTAAGAGTGAAAAGGAGATAAGTATAAAATTTGATCGTCAAACAAGTTTGAAGAGAGTAAAACAAAGTTGTATGCACTTTAGGCCCATCTCTTCAAATCCCAGTATAATTGAGAAAGTGTAAGAGCTGGTATGAGTATCGCAAGGCTTAACTTTTCTTATTCAACCCTGAAGAGATCATAAAGTTATGCAAATGGTTAAAAGAATAGCAGAGAAACTTGATAAGCTATAGCAATTTTACAAGATTTACCAGTACCTAAACTAAGAATTGGAAAGCTAAAAAAGGGAAAGCTAAAAACCTTGTATCTTAAGAAGGGAGAAATTTTAATTTAACCATAGATGAAGATGGTATAAATCAATATCTTTAAACTACAAGACTTACCAAAAGAAGTAAAATAGGAAGATATTTTTAGCTGATGGTTAATAAGATTACAGTAATGTAATAGAAAAGGATGATAGAATAATGATGGTTGCTGGAGATCCAAGAGGAGCAAAAGGTGGGGCAGAATTTATGAAAGTTCGATTGATAAACTAACAATTTAAGAATCTTTTTAAGTTAGATCTATATTCAATAATTGATGGTAAGTTTATCTGAGGCTCAAACCAATTTTTTAAAGAAAGCAAGAGTAGCAAGATTAGCTACCTTTGGGGATAAGGGAATTCATTTAGTTCCTATATGCTATGCTTATAACGAGAACTATATATACATAGGTACAGGTGCTAAATCAGTAAAAGTTAAAAATTTAGAGAGAAATTCAGAAATAACTTTTTTGGTTGATGAATATAGTGAGGATTGGAATAGGCTTAAGGGCTTGATGATAAAGGGTAAAGCAGAGATAGTAAAGGGAGGAAAAAATTTTGAAGATGGGAAGGTTATCCTTTACAAGAAGTATTCACAGTATGAGAAGGAAGCCCCTATTAAGGAAGGGCAAAATGTGATTATAAAAGTAAAGCCAAGGGATATAGTTTCTTGGGGATTATAGTGAAAGATGCTGTAATTTTAGATTCATCGGGCTTTTATTCAGGCTTAGCCTTTTCCATGAAGAACTTTTATACTACTAAAGGTGTTTTAAAAGAAATATCACATATTAAGTTAAGCAAATTGGCTCTAGAGAGCCTATTAGAGCAGGGTTTGATAAAGGTTGATGAAGGGAAGAAGGAACATTTCAAAAAGGTTATAGAAGTGGCAAAAAGAAGTGGAGATTTCAAAAGGTTATCAAAGACCGATCTTTCCCTTTTAGCCCTAGCCTTAAAGCTTAAAGATGAAAATTTTGATTCGTTGATAGTTTCCGATGATTACTCTTTATGCAACGTAGCTAAGCTTTTGAATTTGAAGGTAACTACATCCGTAACTAGGGGTATAACTAAGGTAATTCGTTGGATAGTTTACTGCAAATCTTGTAAGAAAGTATTCGGAGAGTATGATGTTAAAGTATGTGATGTTTGTGGTTCTCCTCTAGCTAGAAAACCTAGGGGAAAGTTAAAAAAGAAAGCTAAGGTTAGCTAAGGATATGAGAATAGCCATATTGGGAGGAACAGGAGATTTAGGAAAGGGCCTAGTCCTAAGGTGGAGCAAAAAGCACGATATAATCGTTGGTTCAAGATTCAAAGAAAAAGCCCTAAAGATGGCGGAAGAGTATAGAGCTATAGCTAAAAAGCATTATGGAGATGCCATGTTAGGTTCTATAGAAGGGGAGGAAAATTTAAAAGCCCTTAATAGGGCTGAAGTGATAGTTCCCTGCATTTCTCATGAGTATATATTGGATTTTGCAAAGAGCCTAACCATAAGAGAGGATCAGGTTGTATTAAGTCCTATAACAGTATTAGAGAAAAAAGGAAAAACTTTTTACTATCGTCCCATGAGTTATGAAGGAAAGAGCCTATCGGTAAGTGAACTTTTAGTAGAGCTTTTAAAAACAAATAGGATAGTTACGGCCTTTCAAACTGTTTCTGCTGGTAAGTTGGCAGACCTTAATTCAGAGCTCAACTATGATATCCTCATCTGTGGTGACGATCTTAAAGCTGTAGAGCAGGTAAAAGGCTTAATTGAGGATATAAAGAACCTTAAGGCTTACTATGTTGGAGGCTTAGATTTATCTAGTTTGGTGGAATGCCAAACAGCCTTACTCATAAATTTAGCCATTAGGAATAAGCTAAAGGACCCTTCTTTAAAGATAGTTTAAGCTTTACAAAGGTTTAGGGGACTTTATCCCTTTTTTTGATATAGAAGCCCCTTCCTTCACAATCCTTTCCTTTAGACTCATTAATTAACTTAGAACCTATACTTAAGTTATCTAAGATTACCTTTCCTTCCAATATAGCAGCTAATATAATGGAGTTCCAATAAACTTTTTCTTCTATTTCTTTAAAGGATGCTTCAAAGACTGAAGCATCTAAAAGGGGCTCTATCTCATGAGGTTTAATCTTAATATTTTCATCCTTTTTGATGGTTAAGAGGTCGCAATCACTAAGGGCTAATGGTTTATTGTGTAAGTATAAAGTCCTCGATAAAGAATCCTTTGAGTATAGCATAGTATAAGAAATCACTCAACTTAAGAAGCTCCCTACAATACTCTTACCTACAATCCTATTAAAGTCAAAGATTGAGAAGATTGGTACAGGTCCGTTAAGGAGTATCTCATCTGCCCCTCCAGGCTGACCGTAAGCTGGTGCAACGATTCCTCTCCTCTTAATTAAGTTAGGATCTATGTCCTTTAAGGCTATACCTCCAATCCTGTATAATGGAGGGTTTGGTAAAGAAAGGACTTGCTGAGCGTAGCTTTGATCATCTGTTAAGAGAGTTGTCCAATAGGTTCCTTGTGGATTGTAGGAGTAGATCATGTGGTTATTTTTTATGAAGTTAAATTCATTGACACTCCTTACGTATCTGAAGATAAAGGAAGAGCGGAGAATACGGTAGGGTTGTTGAGCAGCCAAATTCTCATACTAAATTTGGGGAAGATAGTTATAGCTCTCTCGGATATTCTCATTATAGATAGATCGTAGCAAGCTCAAGAGCTCCTCTGGTCCTACGCTAAGCTGCTGATACACAATGTCGCCGTAGGATCCTTCCATCCTACCAAAGGGCTCGTCTCTAAAGACTCTGTGCTCGGGGCTTCCTACCCAAGTCACCACTCGAACACTTCCAACTTGTACTGAGGACTCCGATATATTCAAGTCTTCAAGGGATATAGAGAAGTATCTTTCTCTCTCTCTTCCATAACCGCCAAAGGTAATAGAAGCACTTCTTGTGTCGAAAGGGAAGACATGAGACTCTACATAAGGGATACCTTTTGATTGAAGGAGGCCAACAAATTCGTTTAATACTCCTTCAATTCTCTTTATCAGGTCCAAGATTTGGGGATTTGCTGAAGCTCCAATCCAATACAGGAAATCATCCTCACCAGTTAAAGTACTCAACAAAAGCCTTAACTATAAAACTATATATAAACATTAAGTTCGCTTTGGCTGTGGCAGAAAAGCTACTTCATCACCTCTATGGATGTTAAGTTGGGTTCTTAGCTACGTAATCTTAGATAGAGACACCATCACAGTATTGAACCTTCAAAGACGGGGAGCAGGGTTCCCCCAAAGAGCCCTCCATGAATCGAGAGGGAAGGGTTAAGTGGGAGCAAAAGCAACAATTTACTATGTATTTATACTTAACCCAGAACCCTTCAAGCTAAAGTTCCTCTTAGGCTTGATTTATTGTGTTATACTCTTCTCTTCTATAAGCTTCTCTAACTTACCTTTCTTCGTTTCGTTTTGTTTTGTTTTGTTTTTAATCTCCCTCAACTTCTGTCAAAATTGTAAATCTTCTAGCTTAACCTTATTTAACCTGTATAATCTTGCCCAATCCTCCACTATGGCTCCTAGGAACCTTCCTAATGGTGGCTCTTTCTTTTTCTCCTTAAGCATTTCCTCCTTTAGCTCTAAATATAATTCTTCCAAATAATTTGCTTCACTTATAGAAAGAGATATGGGTCTAGAGACCCTTATCGGTGGCATCTTACCTCTCCTAACCTTTTTACCTCACTTCACTTCATTTCATTATTTTATTTTTTATTTATCTTATTTTTTATTTATCTTCTTACTTCTATGCCGATGTTATCTTCCCTATAGCATTTGCATCTATGGTCTTATAGTTCCATCTTGCCCTTGCTGGTGCTTCAACTAAATCATTCACAGGATCATTTACCTCTTCTATCATCAGATCTCTTCTAATAAATAGAACTCCAGCATTCTTTGTATCTACCAATAGAGCTGTTCCAGAACTTAATAGACTTGTTACCTCTACCCTCATGCCTGCTAAATAGGGGACTTGCCCTTCAGGCTCCAAGTCTCTACCTCTATATACTATCCAATTTTGTACGGAAGTATCTTTCAATAGATCGGAAAATTCCGTTGGGTTCACTATCAGTGTATCGGCTCTCCTCTTCTTTTCATTCCACATAATAGCGTATAGAGATGCTATATCACTGAACTTTAGGGTCCCAGCAGTAGAAGCTGCCATTGAGCTACCAGCATCACTCACCATCTGACTCAATATGTAGCTACTTTGAAATTCACTATAGGCAAAATCCTCCCCTTGCTCTAGAACCAAATAAAATTATAGTAACTTTCTCTTTGCTAAGCCTAGAGGTATATCTCTCAAAGGCTTCCTTTTCAATTTTTCTTTTAACCTCATATACTATCCTCCCCCCACCCCTTTTATCTCAAGGGCCTTAAGAGCTTCCCCTTTTGTGTATTCAGATATAGGAGCATCAGGGTATCTAGATTGAAGATAGTGTTCTTGAAGCCATCTAAGTTCGTCTATATTAGGAAGGGGAAGCTTTTCAGCTTCAGTTATATCAAAGGAAAGTTAAAGAGTGAGTAATGGGTTGAATTCCCCTCTTGAAAATATAAAGCCTTTAGAGCCAATTCGGAAGCCTGTTAGGCATGAAAACAGCAAGCTGCATAGAATCCTTCTTTTAAGTTGCTCTCGGCTACCTTTAAATTTTCATCGGCTCTTCTTATCCGTATTTTTATATGCTCAATACTCAAAACGGCTGTGGCAGAAAAGTTTGTTTCATGGTCTAAACTTCTCGTCATGCCAGCTCAATAGCTATAACCTGCCTTGATATGTGTGGTGGGAGGTGGATCATGGGCTAAGAAGAGGGATTGGAAG
>JARVJX010000060.1 GCA_029775995.1 Nitrososphaeria archaeon
CATCGAGCAGCTCTTCTCAATCCCCAAGGGTATGATACCGAAAAAGCTTTACGTGAAAGGTCTAGCTAACATAGCCTTATACGTCCTCCTAGCCCTTATAGCTTTACTAACCATAGCCATAGCACCCATCAAGGGAGCTCATAAGGCTTCTAAGGCGCATAGGAATATTCAAATACTAGGGCTGAATTATGCCACAGTCTATGGAAATAATTATTATTAAAGAAAGTTAGAGTAGAGCTATTAAATATCAAAGTAAAGGTAAAACTCGTAAGGATGAGGTCTTATAGCTACATTTAAATGCTCATTGGTTGCATTCTCTATAATCTTCTCTATAGCATCATTGGTAAATATAGGCTTTAAGAATTCGTTATCGCTCTCCAAACATTCGATAGCCTCTTTTAAGCTTCCAGGCAATTCTCTAATCCCTAATTGCCTTCTCCTCTCAGGGGTAAGCTTGTAAATATCCTCATCTATAGGGTCTCCTACATCTATCTTCTTCTTTATACCATCTAATCCAGCAGCCAAAATAGCTGAAAAGGCTAAGTAAGGATTACAGGAGGGGTCTGGTGTTCTAAATTCTATCCTCTTTTTTGGAGCACTCTTTGGACCCTTCTCATATACAGGGATTCTTACATTAGCAGATCTATTTCTCTTACTCCAGGCTATAAATACGGGAGCCTCATATCCAGGAACCAACCTTCTGTAAGAGTTTGTAGTTGGAGCTACTATACAAGCTAAAGCTCTGCTATGCTCTGTCAATCCTCCAGCAAAATATCTCCCCAATTGGCTTAACTCAGCATACTCATCATCAGGGTCATAGAATAAGTTTTCTTTACCATTCCAAATACTCACATGAGTGTGCATCCCACTGGCATTATCCATAAATATGGGCTTTGGCATAAAGGTGGCTATTAAGCCCTTTTGCTTAGCATGATTTTTACAAACAAATTTGTAGCTCATAACATTATCAGCCATAGCCGTTAAAGTATCTCTAAGCATATCAATTTCACATTGCCCAGCTGTAGCAACCTCATGATGATGGGCATCACAGATTATATTAAAATAATTCTCTAAGATTGAAACACATTCACTTCTATACTCCGTTAAAGTATCGTGAGGAGGCGCTGGATAATAGCCTTCTTTAAACCTAATTGGGTAATTAGAACCTTCTGAAGACCAAGCGGCTTCCTTTGATTCAATTCTATAACCTTGTCCTCTATAAGGGGTAATAACATCCCAGAATACTTTATCAAATACAAAGAACTCTAATTCAGGACCCCAGTAGGAAAATTCAAAACCATTATCTTTTAAGGCCTGCTCAGCCCTTTGGGCTATGGCTCTAGGATCCCTTGAAAGCCTGCCCAAACCGTAACCCCAATAAACATCACAAATCATCCTTGCCGTCTTAATATGATCAGGTATCCAAGGGATTAGGGCAAAGGTTGATGGATCAGGCTTCAATATCATATCCGATTCTTGTATTTCCACAAAACCTCTTATAGAGGAGCCATCTAACTTTGGAACTCCATCTTCAAAAAGACCCTCATCTACCTGATTAGAAGGTATAGTGATGTGTTGTAATCTCCCAGGTAGATCTGTAAATTGCAAATCTATGAATTTTATTTTCTCCTTCTCTATTATGTCCATTACCTCTCTATATGTCCTCTTTATTGGAACTAATTCTCCGTTTATTCTTATGAAGGGCAAACAATCACCTTTATACCAAAGGCTAAGGAAAATTACATATTTATATTTTTCTATCGATCATATGGACAAATGTAAAATTGGTCTTTTATTTTATAGATAAATATTTATTTAATAAATCTCTTAAATTTCTTTTGAATGTAGGCTTTTATAGTAGAGCTTTGTAATTTTGTGGGATAAAAATG
Organism: Nitrososphaeria archaeon; assembly: GCA_029775995.1. Taxonomy (GTDB): domain Archaea; phylum Thermoproteota; class Nitrososphaeria; order Nitrososphaerales; family JARVJX01; genus JARVJX01. The sequence continues at coordinate 1,890 of JARVJX010000060.1, forward strand.
AAGGCAAATTTAGATGAGATAGATAAGAAATTACTTAAAGAATTTATAAGGAATGCTAGACAATCCTTTAGAGAGATAGCTAAAAAGTTGAACCTATCAGTAGGTACTGTAGTATCAAGAACTAAGAAGCTAGAAGAGGATGGAATTATAAAGGGGTATACAGCTATGATAGATCATGAAAAGATAGGTTACGAGTTAACAGCAATAATAGAGATTGTTGTTTCTAAAGGTAAGCTGCTTGATGTGGAAAGAGAGGTATCTAAATTAAATTCAACTTGCTCCGTTTATGATGTTACAGGTTTGACTGATGCTATTGTTATAGCTAAATTTAGAAATAGAGAGGAATTGAGCCATTTTACAAAAACCCTTTTAAGCTTACCTTTCGTTGAAAGGACCAATACCCACGTAGTATTAACTACGGTTAAAGAAGATTTTAGATTAGACCCCTGATTTTTTCCATTTTGTTAAACCACACTTTCCACAAGAAAATCTGTCATTATGCTCAGCCATAAATACACCTTTTCCACACCTTGGGCACTCTTTCTTCACTAGCTTTATAATGGAGCCCTCTAACTTATAAAAGCTCCAAACTTTAGGGCTAAAACCTTTTTTTGTCATTTTACTTCTTCTTACCCTCCTTTAACCCCATCCTTACAAATATATGCTTTGGTAATTGCTTTTCAGCTTTCTTAGGATCTTCATAGTAAAAGCATGTAGCGATCAAATCTCTTGTCCCCCTTTTATTCTCCATTCTTATAAGGTAAAGCTTTTTCTTATCTAAATTAAGAAAATTAGAAAGGGCTTCTAAGGCTTCACTCCTTTTAATTTTTCCATAAGCTCCCTTTATAACACACTTTATCTCCTTTCTATCCAATAAAATATTTTTATTTTCTGCTATTATCTCTAATTCCATCCTTCAAGTGGTTAGTTTCTTAACTTTTAACTTTTATCTTCATCTTTAAGTTTTAATCCCATTCTCTTCAGAAAACTTAGGCTCATCCTTTGAATTTTTAAATCTACTTTAACAATTACCATACCCTTATTAGGCTGCCCATAGATTACTACACTTCCCTTTGGGGAAAAGTAAAGGGCTAATAGAGTTAGCAAGTCCTCTTCACCATCTACTAGGATTCTAACAGGTTTCTTACCTTTTAAAGCCCTTTTATAGGAAATTATGGAAGAGGAGGAGATATATCCGGCTGGATTAAAGCATTTTATTAATTTATACTCCCCTTGTGGAAGAGGTCTCTTTATTCTCTGCTCTTTACCATCCACTATCTGGATTTTTGGGATTATGCCCATACTAATTAACCTCTCAGTACTTCTATCTCCAACACTTACTAAAAGTTTACAGTCTCTAATTATATCTATAAATTCTTCGCTGAGTATCTTTTCATCATTGAAAAGTTTTCCAAGAGGTTCCTTTAACCTTAACCTAAGGTCATCCGTTAGTTTGTAAAGTCTTTTAGGAGACTTTAAGGGCATACCTCCCGCTTTTAGTAATCTGCAAGGTCTTTGCAACAATAGAATTTTCAGGATCCAATATAACTATCAAACCAGACCAATCCTCGCTCAAATCGCTAGATTTACAATTTGGGCACATCTTTTCTAGAGTTAAGGTTTTACAATTTCTGCAAGCCCTTTCCTTCAACTTGATTTTACCTCTAAGGCCTTTTTAATATCTTCTTCTATCCATTCTAAGGCCCCTAGAAAGGGTTGCCTACAGGTAACTCCAATTTTTCCCAATGTAGATCCTCTGCTAAGGCTTACAGCAATGATTCTAACTCTAACTTTTGAGCCTACCTTTAAAATCCTCTTAGATTGATTAGCTAATATTATACCTTGCCTAACATCACTAACCATATAATCGTCCATTATTTGAGAAAGGTGTAAGAGGGCATCCACAGGACCTATTCTAACAAAGGCACCAAAGTCAGTAATCTCTACCACTTCCCCCTCTACAATCTCTTGATTTTTTGGATAAAAGCAAAGCATGGAAAAAGTAACCTTATGGTAAGTGGCTCCATCTCCAGGTACTATTTTACCCATTTTCTCAGGCTTAACCTTCATGACTAATATTACATAACCCACTTCAGGTATTATGATGCTTTCGTACTTTGCTTTAAGAATTTCAAGAGAAACCCTTTCTAAAGGCTCTGTAAACCTTGTGATAGGTATCCTAACCACATCTTCCAAAGTAATAATCTGGAACAAATTTTCACCTCATATTTATAAGATAAAAACCCCTCCTTACCCTCTATTTAAGCTTAAAATATAAGTTTTCTATGCTTTAAACTTATAATTTCAATACCTCTTTCTTTTAACTCTCTCATTAGCTTTATATCGTTAGTACAAACCATAAGCTTTTCTCTTTCAGCAAGTTTTAATATCTCTTCATCAGCCTTTAAATCTTCCTCTAAAGAAAGAACTTTAAAGACCTTTACAAAATTTAAGGCCAATTTAGCCCTCTTAGCCTTTTCTGTTTTACTTGATGCTAATCTCTTTAACTCCTTAATAACTCCCTTAGATACAAGAAACTCCACTTTTCCAAGGCTCTGATAAATCTGATCTAACCCTGTAGAAGGGTAAGTCAAATTTATTAAGAAACTGGTATCTAAGAGGACCCTTTTCATTCTTTTATTATACCAGAACCTATTAACCTCCATCTATCTCCTATCTTTCTGCTTATAGCTACTCTACTATTATATAAACTACAAACAGGTCTCTTTAGTTTTATAAAAACTTCTTCACTCTTTGTTCTTTCTACAATTCCCAAAGTGGCAGCTGTACCTATATTTAACCTTAAATGCTCCCCAAGCTTTATAGGTTCAACCTTAATAAGTTCTTTAGTTCCTACAGCTGTATCAAAGAGGAAGAACTTAATGTTTAAGCTTTCCAATATATCTGGTAACTCATTAGGTCTACCAACCACAGAACCTAAAAGGGCATCACTTTTTGTGAGGTAAGGGTCTAAAAGGGTTCCAATGGCTATCAAACCTCCAGGTGTAACTTCATCCACAAAACCTGCACTTGTGGCTAAGCTTGATATTTTTGTATAAAGAGGTTTACTCTTTTGAGTTCTTTCATCTATTATACCAGGTCTTATTTCAATTTCCTCATTAACTCTAAGCTTTCCTTGGATTAAAGAACCCCCTAAAACCCCTCCTTTTAAATCTTTGGGGCTAATACCTGGTCTGTTTATATCAAAGGACCTTAAAATTTGCATTAAAGCCTTTGCTGATATGTCTCTTTTTGGAGTAGGTATATGCTCTTCTAAAGCTTGTAGTACTGCATTTATATTCAGCTTATGCTGAGCGGATACAGGAATTATAGGGGCTCCTTCAGCCATAGTTCCTCTAACAAAGTTTCTTATTTGTCTATAATTCTCAAAAGCTTCATCATCACTAATAAGCTCCACTTTGTTCTGAACTATAACGAGATGCTTCATACCCATCATCTGTAAAGCTAATAAATGCTCTCTAGTTTGAGGTTGAGGAACCCTTTCATTGGAAGCAATAACCAAAAGGGCACCATCCATTAAAGCAGCTCCCGATAGCATATTTACCATAAGACTCTCATGACCTGGGCAATCTACAAAGCTAATCACTCTTCTAAGCTCTGTATCTTTACCACATCTTGGACATTGAGGACTTGCACTGTAACATTCAGGTTCACCACAGCTTTTACACTTATAAATGGCAGCATCAGCATAACCTACTCTAATAGTTATACCTCTTCTAAGCTCTTCACTGTGCTTACTTGTCCATATACCTGTTATAGCTTCAACTAGGGTAGTTTTTCCATGGTCTACATGGCCAGCCGTTCCTATATTAATCTCTGGTTGTTTAGGGATCTTTAGCATACTTACTCCACCAGAACCTAATTTATTAGTTAAGGCTTTATATAAACTGTTACTAAAAGATAGGACTATCAATATTTATGGGATTACCTTTATCCTCTTTTTGAACTCATTGCAATATTCTTTGTGCTGAAGGACAAAATTTCTTCACTTCCTAATTGAAAAGCTTTTTTAGGTTCCTTTCTTGTGATGAAGATAAGGGAGCTAATAGACCAGCATTGGGAAGAGATAAAGCCCATCATACCAGAGAAGAAAGGGAGAGAAAAGCCAAGGGCCGATGAAAGGGCAAAGTTGAATGCAATCCTCTACTTCCTCAGCACTGGTTGTAGATGAAGACCTTCAGAAGAAGCAGTAAAGCCATCACTACACCACAGCTTGGAGAAGGCTGAAGAGATGGGAGGAGGAAGGCATATGGAAGAAGATACTAGATTCGCTTATAGCTAAGGGCTCTTGGAAAAGTGAAGATATTTCCTCTCAATAGACAGCACAACTGTTCCTGCCAAAAGGGGGGAAGGCTTGTTGGCTTCTATGTTCAAAAAAGGATCAAGGGAACGAAGATAAATGCTTTAGTGAAAGAGCTACCTCTTCCTTTAACTTTTATCATAGGCTCAGGGAGAGAGCATGAGGGAAGGAGGCTCATCTCAATCCTGGAGACCATAAGCATAAAGCATGGGAGGGGAAGGCCTAGGAAGAGACCAAAGGTTCTCTACTCATACAAAAGGTACAATATGCCAATTAACAGATTTTACTTGCATAGGAAGCATATCCTATATCAGATGCCAGAGGATTCAAGAAAGAAGCTAGGAGAAGGGCCTTTACCAATTCAGCATAAAAAGGTTCAGGTCAAAGATAGAAAGGTTCAATGGATAAAAGCCTTCAGGAGGATCATCATAAGGTATGACAAGCTACCTCAAGTATACATGGGCCTTGTGCACCTAGCATGTATCATCTATCTTAGAATATTGCAATGAGTTCTTAAAAATATTGAGCTCAATTCATAAACTCCAATTTAACTAAGCTTAATAAAAACCTATTGAATCTGTGTATTTTCTAACCTTGAACCTTCCATCATCTTAGAATACCCGTATTTTTCTAACTCTTCAGCCAACTCTTCTCTCCCAGAGGCTACTATTTTACCATCTATCATTACATGAACGAATTGAGGTTTAATATACTTTAGTATTCTCTGATAGTGAGTTATGAGCAATATGCCCATATCAGGTCCATAAAGTCTATTCACACCATCAGAAACTATTTTTAAAGCATCTATATCCAACCCTGAATCGGTCTCATCAAGAATAGCAATCTTAGGTTTTAAGAGAGTTAATTGGACTATTTCAGCCCTTTTCTTCTCCCCTCCAGAAAAGCCTTCGTTTAGGTATCTTGCTGAGAACTCTTCATCCATCCCTAGGGATTTAAAGGCATCTCTTAACATCTTCCTGAATTGAATTATGGGAATTGGCTTTCCTTCACCCTTTATAGCATTTAAAGAGGCTCTTAGAAAATTAAAGATGGTTACACCAGATATGCTAACAGGATACTGAAAGGCAAGGAACAACCCCCTCTTTGCCCTCTCATTAGAGGGTAAGCCTAAAATGCTTTCCCCATTAAGAAGTATATCTCCAGAAGTAACTTTGTATTTAGGATGACCCATTATAACATAGGCTAAGGTGCTCTTACCTGATCCGTTAGGACCCATTAGAGCATGAATTTCACCCTGATTCACTTTAAGGTTTACACCCTTTAATATTTTTCTACCTTCTACAGTAGCATGTAGATCTTTTATAGTAAGGGCTATACTCATGTCAATCTAGCTACTCTAATTAAGGTATTTAAATATAACTATAGTTATAATTTCTGAAATTACAAAGAATTTCTAGGTTGTAATCTAATCTTGTAATTGAATTCACTTCTTCCACAGTGTGATTTTTATAAAAGTTGACTTCTAAGATATAAAAGTTTATAACGGAGTTATAAGGAAGAAAGGAGTGAAGATGCAGGTAAGCAGACTAAAGATTGGTAATACTCCTTTGGTAGAACTTAAGAGCTTTAGTGATAAATCTATTAAAATTTATGCTAAATTAGAGTGGTACAATCCTTTTGGTTCTGTAAAGGATAGGCCAGCCTACTGGATGATAGAAGATGCTGAGAAAAGAGGCGTAATAGATAAGGAAAAGACCATTTTAATTGAACCTACTTCTGGGAATACTGGAATAGCTTTAGCTGGAATAGCCAAAAATTTAGGCTATAAAGTTGAAGTTGTAGTACCTGAAAAGGTAAGTAACGAAACGAAGATCTTAGCTAGGCTCTTAGGTGCTAAAGTTTTAGAAGTTGAGGATGATTTATGCCCAAAGGTAGGGAAAGGTACGGATCAATCCATAGCTTTAGCTCAGGCTATAGTAAAAGGCCATCCAAACAAGTACTTTATGCCCAATCAATATGAAAATGAAGCCAACTTTTTATCTCACTATGAGGGAACAGGTCCAGAGATATGGGAGGAGCTAAATGGTAAAATTACACACTTTATAACGGGTATAGGTACTGGTGGTACAATTACGGGTGTAGGAACCTTTCTTAAAGAGAGAAATAAAAATGTAAAGGTAATTTCTGTTGAACCTCAAAAAAACCACCATATTCAAGGTTTAAGAAATCTTGAAGAATCTTCTATGCCTAAAGTTCTTGAGAGGAGAAAGGAGGTTATTGATGAATGGCTAAAGGTTAGTGATAAGGAAGCCTTTGATACGGTTAGAGAAATTTACCATAAAGAGAAGCTCTTGGTAGGACCTTCTTCTGGTGGCGTTCTAGCTGCCACTTTAAGGATTAAAGATAAGGTAAAGGAAGGTATATTAGTAGTAATTTTTGCAGATGATGGTAGAAAGTACAGAAGTGTTTATGAGAACTTTAAAGTTTTTGATGAAGAATTTGATAGCTTAATAAAGAATTCTAAGTATATGCCTCCTAATTCTCTCTTTATGCAAAATCTTAGTATTTATTAAGTGAGATCAGTTAACTTATCTTTGATAGCTATTACTCTTAAAGTTATATGTTTCTGTTTATGAGGTCGGGATTGTCAAGATAACATTCTCCATTTTGTTTAGTTTATTTGACTTCAAGTTTCTTGTTTTTTTCTCTTCTCCTAATCTATGGGTGGATTGGATTACCTTGTGAGGATGGTGAAGGAGGCAAGATCTTCAAGAGGAATAAGGTGCCCATGCAGGACAAGGTCCTTTCAGCTTATGCACTACTCAGGTCCTTCTTTAAGGAGTGTAGCCAAGTGGAGGGATTTCACCTAGGAAGCTGTTAGAAAATGGTATCATGCCTTAAGAATAGTGTTGAAGGAGCCTGAGAGGAAATTTAGGAGTAAATAGCCATAGATGAAACCCAAAAATAAGCTTCAAGGAGATCAATTCTATGTATGTATAGCAAGGGATGTATACAAGAGAGGTCCTTGCAGTGAGAGTATCCTATACGAGAAGTGCGTTAGATGCGGAGCTCTTCCTCAAACATATTCTTCAATACTGTGAGAATAAGCCCCTCCTCCTCTTGGATCATGGATCTGGTATGTGGATGCATTGATGAGGTTAGGATTGGATTATGAGCAAGTAGGGAGAGGGAAGAGGAAAAGCCTAGAATCTTGGTTTCACAAGGGTGAAGAGAAGAGGAGGCTCAAAGCCTTCTATAATTTCCCCTTTAGAACATCGATATCATCAGCAACCGAGTTCCTAAGTGTGTTCATAGGGCTCTACAATTTAGAGATCAGGCTTGGCTTATCTTGAAAATCCCTATGAAGTTATAGAGGAAGCATTTTCAAGAAATTCGCTCGACTTTCCATGTATTAAGAGATTCCTATTCTAGTATTATTACTCACTTTCCTTCATGTCCAAAACTGAGTAGGTGTGACAGCTTATTGCAAAGCATCATTCATAAAGAGGACAATCGAAGCCGGTCCTGACACCTAAGTTAAATACGAGTGAAGGTAAAGACAGTAGATGCTTTGCTAAACCTTCTACCTATATGGCAATCTAAAGTATGAACGTATTATAGCAAGTCTTTCAATCCTACTATAGTTCGATTCAAATTTTTCTAATAATTCTCTCCTTTCCCCTACAGTAGACTTTCAATCCTACTATAGTTCGATTCAAATTCAAAAGCCCAAAAAAATCATTTGTTGCGAATACAACTTTCAATCCTACTATAGTTCGATTCAAATGTGGCTGAGGGGAAGGGAGACGTTACTATATATAAAACTTTCAATCTTACTATAGTTCGATTCAAATCTTCGATTTTTGTATTAATTTCAGTATAAAATAACAAGAACATAATATGACCTTTATGGTCAAGCTCTGGTCATATGGTTTCATTCATATTTAGGTTTAAAGTTGAACTCCTTTATATACCACTCCTTTCCTAGGCATGCTTAAACCTAAAAATTAAAAACTTAAATTTGGTTCTATTTTATATCCTCTGGTGATAAAACTTTGTTCCCAGCTGCAGCAGGTTATGATAGAGCCATAACAGTATTTAGCCCTGACGGTAGACTTTATCAGGTTGAGTACGCCATAGAGACTGTTAGAAGGGGCACTTTAGCTGTAGGTATAAAAGCTAATGATGGAATAGTATTGGCTGTAGAGGAAAGAACAAGAAAACTTCAAAAACAAGATACTACTCAAAAGATTTTTCAAATAGATGATCACTTAGGTATAGCAGCTGCTGGATATATACCTGATGCAAGGATTCAGGTTAGCCATGCAAGAATTATAGCTCAGAGCAATAGGCTTATTTACGATGAGCCTGTAGAAGTAGAAACAATAGCTAGAAGAATAGCTGATATATCTCAACAATATACTCAGTATGCTGGGGTAAGACCCTTTGGTATATCTCTAATCATTGCTGGAGTGGACAATTCAGGCAATCATCTCTTTTTAACAGATCCTAGTGGAACTTATGTAGCTTACGATGCTATAGCCATAGGATCTGGAAGTGATCAAGTTATAGAATATTTGGAGAAGAACTATACCCCAGAGCTTTCTTTAGAAGAGGCAAAGGTTTTAGCTGTTGAATGTATATATCTAATTAGTGAGGATAAATACGGAATTAACCATATAAAGATGGCTATAATAGAAGATAAAAATAGGAAGATGAGGCTTTTAAGTCCTCAAGAGATAGAAGCGATTGCAAAACAAGCTAGAAATAGAGCCCAAGCACCTCCTCCTAAGTGAAGGAAATCCATTAAATTTGTTAATAAAGATGATTAAATTTGTTAATAAAGATGTTGTCACGATAAGCATTGAAGAGCACCCAGTTGTATAGGGCTATGAAGGAATCTAGAAACCTTCCTATCTAGTCTAGGCTCGAATTATAGGGGAAGTTATTGTAGAAGTATTTGAGCTTGGCCTTGAGTATCCTAAC
>JARVJX010000061.1 GCA_029775995.1 Nitrososphaeria archaeon
TAAAGCACTGCATATACCAGAGGGGTGAGTGGTTGTATGAGGTGATGGAGAGAGCTATACAATATGTGAAGGATCGAACTCGAACGAATCTTTCGATGACTACTTTCCATGCATAAAGAAAGAATGCAGCCAAGAGCACGTAAGGAATTGGATAAGGCTCTTCCACCTACATAAGCAACCAGAGTACCTTAAACTCCTAGAGTTAGCAAAGGAGGTGATCGGCTTAAGGTAACAGCACCACTGATGTTAATGAAAAAGGTTATAAATTCTAAAATTTCAGGAGCTATGTGCCTCTGAACTTTTTAAAAAAGCCAATTATTATAACTTTGATTGTAATAATCTCTGTATCATCCTCCTTTTTCCTCTTATTCCCCTCAAACTTAGGAACTCCTACCGTTACCATAACCATAGGAACCACTACAAGTGTTTATGCAACTGGTCTTTTAGATTCCCTTATTCAAGAATTCAAAAAAGAGTATCCTAACATTAGCATAAAGACCTTTTCAGTAGGTACTGGGCAAGCTTTGGTTTTAGCAGAAAGGGGTGAAGCTGATATAGTTATAGTTCATGCTCCTTCAGCAGAAAAAAAGTTTATAGATAAGGGCGTGTTGCTTAATGGATATATCTTTGCTTACAATAGCTTCATTATTGTTGGACCTAAGGATGACCCAGCTAATATAAAAGGAAAGGATGAACTTGAAGCCTTTAAAGCCATTTTCTATGCTGGTGAGCAAGGAAAAACGAAGTTTGTTTCAAGGGGAGACGATTCTGGAACTCATAAGAGGGAGCTTTCAATTTGGAAAAAGTTAAATTTGAAGCCCTTTAAAAAGGCTTGGTACCTTGAATCTGGGACTGGTATGGATATAACTCTATCTATAGCCAATGAAAAAATAGCCTACACTCTATCAGATATAGGAAGCTACCTATTCTTAAAAGAAAATTTGAAAAACCTTGATCTTTTAGTAGATAAAGGTGATAATTTACTTAATATTTACAGTATTTATCTGGTTAAAGGGTATAAGGATAAAGCTAAGCTCTTCTACGATTTTGTAAGGTCTGAAAAAGGAGGGAGAATTTTAGAAAGGTTTCATCCACTTTTTCTAAAATCCTTTGATGGTGTAGAGATGGCATGGGAAAGACTTTCAAAAGAACTTTAATAATTATATTTCCTTAGCTTAATGTACATGATAGGTGAAATTTTAGATATAGTTTCAAGAACGATTCTAATCTCCTTATCATCCTTGGCTTTATGCTCTCTATGGAGCATACCATCATCAGTATTAATTTCTATGAGAGATTTTAAGGGTAAAAGGACCCTTTTAACTATTACTTCATCCCTTGTAGCTATACCCACAGTAACTATAGGCTTAATCCTCTATATGCTCTTAAGTAGAAGTGGGCCCTTTGGCTATTTTGATCTTCTCTTTACACCCTTTGCCATTGTAATTGGGGAGGCTATATTTTTAACTCCCTATCTCATAACCTTTTTAAGTACTTCTCTTATGGCTTTAGGGAAGGAGATAAAGGAATTAGCTATAACTTTAGGTGCTAGTGCGAGGCAAGCAGATTTAAAGGTTCTTCAGGAAGGTATTAATGTAGTGCTTTATTCTTTAGCAGCTACCTTTAGTAGAGGGATAGGAGAATTAGGGATAGCTTTGATGGTTGGAGGAAACCTTAAAGGCTTTACCAGGGTATTAACCACAGCCATAGCCCTAGAGACTTTTAAGGGAGAATTTGAATTGGGTTTAGTATTAAGTTTAATATTAATCTTAATAACTTTATCCATAAACTTTCTTATAATCTTTAAAGGATATAAAGGAGGAGAACTCTTTGGGAAGTCTATATGAGCTTTACGATTTAACCTTTGAGTACCCTAATAATGTTAAAGCCTTAGATAAAATAAGCTTAGTTATTGATGATGCTCCCCTGCTCATTCTTGGCCATAATGGTTCTGGAAAGACCACTTTACTGAAGCTCTTAGCTTTATTAATAAAGCCTAAGGAAGGAAAAATAATCTTTGAAGGTAAGGATTTGAGCCAATTTAGTAATTCTGAAATTCTAGCTATTAGAAGAAGCATATCTTACATTCCTCAAAAGGTCAGTACCTTTAACGGAACCCTTTACAATGAAGTTGCCTACGGTCTTAAAGTTAGAGGAATAAAGGATTTTGATGGCAAGGTTAAATCGGCTTTAAAAGTTGTAGGACTAGAAAGTTTAGAGAAAAGAATGGCAAAGGCCCTATCTGGAGGTCAAGCAAGAAGATTAGCCATTGCTAGAGCCTTAGCTCTAGATACTAAAGTTTTGCTCTTTGATGAACCTACATCAGAACTTGATATAGACTCCTACAATAGGATTGTAGAAGTAATTTTGAAGGAGGCAAAGGAAGGAAAGAAGGTAATAGTAGCTACTAACGATCTTATCTTTGCCCAAAGACTCAACTTTAAGAGCCTTTTGCTATCTCAAGGTAAAATAGTCTTTGAGGGTAAGTTAAGAGAGCTCATGAAATTTTTTGAAAGAGTTTAAAGGTTTTGGGATTTAAGTCCTTTAGTATCAAAATAGTCTTTCCTACTTTAATTTTATATTTTTACTTGGTTATAGAAAGCTTTTTTCAAATATATGGCTCCTTTTCTTAGGAAATTTATTAAAATATATTATCTATGCATAGGTTTTGCTAAAAAGAGTTTTTGTGCCCCAAACCCTCCAGAAGGTCTCACCTCTTTCATTAGCTGGTTCATCTCCTCACCAAAAAATTTGTAAACTACCTTAAGTAGAGAATAAAGGGTGTAAAAGTTTAATATTGGATGAAGAAAGCTTTAAAGCCACATATAGAAGTAAAGCCCTTAAGTTTATTTTTCTTCTAGGTTTTGTTAGCCTCTTTGCTGACATTACCTATGAAGGAGGAAGAAGTATAGTGGGACCCTTTTTAGCCTTTTTAGGAGCAAGTGCCTTTTTAGTAGGTTTAGCATCTGGTTTAGGTGAATTTTTAGCCTATGGATTAAGAATTCTTTCAGGCTACTTTGGGGATAAAAAAAGTATGCATTGGTTTCTAACATTCTTTGGCTACACTTTAACCTCAGTATCTGTCCCCCTCTTAGCTTTAGCTGGTAATTGGGAATTGGCATTAATTCTAATAATTTTAGAAAGAGTAGGAAAAGGGGTAAGGGCCCCATCAAGAGATACCATACTATCCTCCGCAACGGTAAAGATAGGTAGAGGCTACGGCTTTGGAATACACGAAGCTATAGATCAGATAGGTGCCCTAATAGGACCAATAATTGTCTCCTTAATTATATATTTTAAAGGGGGCTATACCCAAAGCTTCTCTTTATTAGCTTTACCAGCGCTGGTTTCTATAAGCCTACTCTTTTTTGCTAAAAGATTTTATCATGAGCTTCCAGTTGAGAAAGATAAAGTTGAGGTGAAGGCTTCAGAGGTTAAGCTTCCCAGGGTCTTTTGGTTTTACTTAATCTTTGTAATGCTTAGTGCTGGAGGCTTTGTTCACTTTCAGCTCATATCTTATCACTTTAAAGTTTTTTATCTTTTTCCTGATGAGCAAATTCCCTTACTTTTCGCTTTGGCCATGGGTATAGATGCTTTAATAGGCTTGATGATGGGAAAGTTATACGATAAAGTGGGCTTCTTGTCCCTTATAGCTATTCCCATATTAACTTTGCCAATAGCTTACTTTGCCCTCTCCTTCAATTACCCTCTTATGATTCTCAGTATGATTCTTTGGGGGGCTGTTATGGGAATTCATGAGACTGTGATGAGGGCATATATAGCTGATATAACGTCTTTAAGGAGAAGGGGCTTAGCCTTTGGTATATTTAATACGGCTTACGGTTCAGCTTGGTTTTTAGGAAGCTTGCTAATGGGAATGCTATATGAGTCCAATATTCTCTATCTTATTTATTTCTCCACAATTTTAGAAATTATAGCTTTGATCATTTTCCTATTTAGGGGAAAGCTCTTAAGGAGATTAACTTAGGTTCATTTAAATCTTTCACTCAACCATAATTAAGAGGTCTATATGTATCCCCTTTTAACTAACCTATCATTACACTTCTTTAAGCCTTCTATCAGAATATATGTAGTAAAAATCAAAAAAGAAGCTATAAGGACAAAAATTCTTAGGTTATACGCTCAAAGAGTAAAAACAAAAATTTTTTAACAACTCATTATTAAAAATATTGATGAGCGAAGAAAACTCTCTAGAACTTCCTCTTATCCTTCTTAGACCTGGCCATAGAATAATAAACCTTGGTATGAAATTAAAGAAGATCTCAGATGCATTATCAGTAGTTTTAAAGATTATAGCCAGTATGAATCTAAAGGTTTTATCCATTATTACAGGAAACGTCACCGATGAATCTCAACCTTCAACGGTTAGCATATTCCTAGATGGAACAGAAGTAAAGGATGAAATGTTGGAAAGCCTAAAGGAGTTTTTAAAAAATGACCCCTTTGTAATGTATGTAGAGGTTAATGAAACAGGAATTGAAGGTTTTGGGGCAGAGATGTTCCATCAAAGACTTATTCTACTCGGTCAAAGGGCTATGGTTCTTACTCATCATGCAATTGTAGGTTTGATTAGAGGTCTATATGAGAGGTTTGGAGAAGAAGCTTTTGCTTTGCTTTTCATGCAAGGTATAGGAGTAGGTAAAGAAGCCATTAAAAGGTACAGAGAATTATTTGGTAAGAAAGAATTAATATTAAGGGCTCATGAAATTCTACTTTCAGTTATGGGTTATACAAAAAGGGCCAAATTCACCATGATTAGCGAGGAAAAGTTTACCTTACTGCTAGATGGACTTATAGAATGTGAAACTTTAAAGGGTTTAAAGATGAGAAAAACTTGTCACTGGTATAGGGGCATTATTACTGGATTCTTTTCAGAGTTGATGCAGAAAGAGTATAAGGCTGAGGAAGTATCCTGTATCAATAATGGAGACAAGGAGTGTATACTATTACTTCAACCTAAATAACTCATAGGCCTCCTATTTACAATTCATTCAGATTTTGAATATTCAGGCTTTTTATTTTTTATTCTCAAAAGTCTTAAACTCCTTTAAGTTCTTACTCAGATTAACCTTATGTTATACAAGTTTAATTTTTCTTTAGAGTTTATATAATCTTCGAAGCTAAAGAGCTTGTTGGGAAGGGTCAGAGATTGGCTTAAGCAGGCTAAAGCTGCTATAGCCGTGTTATCGAACCAGCATCTACTCTCAGGCTCAGATAAGAGGTGTTGGTATGTCTTCCTAGGCATACCGCTATAAGGTTACAAATGCCTCCTTTTTTTAAGAGTTCTGAACCCAAATGTTAGCGGGCCCGGCGGGATTCGAACCCGCGACCTACAGCTATCTCCTTTTTAGGAGGCTGCCGCCCTATCCTGGCTGGGCTACGGGCCCAAACTATAATCCTTTTAGCTCTCTTTTATCCTTTATTTTAATATTTTACAGGTTTCTTTATGGGAATAAAGGAAAAAGTATAAGATAAATAAATTTTAGGATATAAATACTAATTATCAAATTATTGAGTATAACAAAAATAAAAGATTAAATATTTATAGGAAGTAGGAGGAAGGGGTTTAGAGCTTGGAGGGGATAGTTAAAGCTAAAAATGATTATATATTAATGGCTCCAGCTTTAGTCTTTAGGAGGTTAATAAGATGCTTATACTACCTTTAATAGCATCCCTATCAGCCATATTACTTGCTGTAATTTTTTCCCTATGGGTTCTTAAACAAAATCCAGGAAATGAAAGAATGAGAGAAATTTCTAGAGCTGTAAATATAGGAGGAGTAGCCTTTTTAAAGAGAGAATATAGTTATATCTTTCCCATTGCAATTATTTTAGCCCTTGTTATATACTTAGCATTACCCTTTGCTGGCGAATATACAAAATTAGCTGGAAAGATACCGGGATTTTCTTGGGATAGTAGCTGGAAAGTATCCCTTGGCTTTCTAATAGGGGCAGGTTTATCAGCTCTAGCTGGCTATTTAGGAATGGCTGTAACTACACGTTCTGCTAGTAGAGCTGCAGAAGCTGCAAGAAAAGGTATGAGCCATTGTTTAACGGTATCCTTTAGAGCTGGTGCTGTAATGGGAATGAGCGTTGTGGGATTAGCCCTTTTAGGAGTAGTAGGATCTTATATTATTTTTGGAGCTCAAGCAGATGTAGTCCCTTTGATCATAGGTTTGGGTTTTGGTGCAAGCCTCATTTCCATGTTTATTAGGGTTGGTGGTGGAATTTACACTAAAGCGGCTGATCTCGGGGCTGATCTTGTAGGAAAAGTAGAAGCTGAAATCCCTGAAGATGATCCTAGAAATCCTGCTGTTATAGCCGATAATGTTGGGGATAATGTGGGAGATTGCGCTGGTATGGGTTCTGATGTTTTTGAATCTTATGTTGTGATAGCCATAGCCTCTATGCTCCTAGGATACTTTTCCTTTCAAGGAAGCGAGCTTTTGGAAAAAGCCATCATCTTTCCTTTAGTTCTTGGGGCAGCATCGATCTTTGGCTCTATTATTGGGAGTTTATTTGTAAACGAAAGAATAAAGATGGAACCCATGAAAGTTTTAGATCTTACCTTTTACATCACTATAGTGGTAAGTGCTGCCTTAGGTTTCCTCTTTGCTGGGTGGATCTTTGGTTTTGGTAGTTTGATAACAAATGTTTTAATGGTAAGTAGCATATTGGGATTTATAATAGTGGTTCTCATATTAAGGATATCTGATTACTTTACTTCCTATAAATATAATCCTGTTCGATTAATTTCCGAAGCTTCTCAAACAGGTCCATCCACTAACGTTTTAGCAGGTTTATCCATAGGATTGAGGAGTACCTTTCCAAGCATGATGGTTTTAGTTGGAGCCATTTTGATATCTTTTGTTTTAGGTTATATTTCAGCCCCAAAGGGAATCGATGCCATGAACTTTGGTATATATACAACAGCTATAACCACCATGGGTATGCTCTCTCTTTCAGGTATAATAATGTCCAGTGATGCCTTTGGTCCTGTATCGGATAATGCCAATGGTATAGTGGAGATGGCAAATCTGGGAGAAGTTCGTGAAGTTACCGATAAATTGGATGCCATAGGTAATACTACTAAAGCCACAACAAAGGGTTTCGCTATAGGAAGTGCAGCTCTATCAGCCTTAGCCCTCTTTCAAGCCTTCAGAATAGATTCTGGTAAAGGATTGGAATTTTTGGGAAGAAAGGTACCAGATTTTTCTTTAGTAGATCCATTAATTCTTATAGGGTTGATAGTGGGAGGTGTTTTGCCTTTCTTCTTCAGCTCCTTTCTTATATTAGCCGTTGGTAAAACTGGTATGAATATGGTTAATGAGGTTAGAAGGCAATTTAGGGAGATTAAAGGTATAATGGAAGGAACCAATAAACCCGATTATGGGCGATGTGTAGATATTGCTACTAGGGGTGCCTTAAGAGAGCTAATGATGCCCGCTGCTATGGTTATAATGACCCCGATACTTTTAGGAATACTTTTTGGAGTAAGGGCTGTGGGAGGATTATTGATTGGTGCAGTAATTTCTGGAGTCTTTTTAGCCTTTTGGATGGCAAATGGAGGAGGGGCTTTAGATAATGCTAAGAAGTATATTGAGCTTGGTTATTATGGTGGAAAGAAGTCTGAACCTCATAAAACAGCGGTAATAGGAGATACCGTAGGGGATCCTCTTAAAGATACAGCAGGACCAGCTATAAATCCATTGATTAAGGTTTTGCAAACTATATCTATAGTTTTTTTACCCGTATTCATAGCTACAGGATTTTTATCTTTAATTATTTAATTTTGGTGAAAATTAAAATCTCTTATTTAGCATCCCTTTTCCATTTCCAACCCTTACTTATTCTTATAAGCTCATGATCTCTTTTAAGCTCATTAAAGATCTTAAGGGCTTTATTAAAAAAGCTATCATCTAACTTAGCCCTTCCTCCACTATGTCTAAGGTGAGAGGGTTTAGAGATTGAAGCATTAACAAAAACTCTTCAGGCTCATAACCAAAAGCCCTTACTGAAGTCTTATAGAGTCCTGAAAGAGGACGACGGGCAAAGATATCCTTTGGTAGACCTTCTGCAGTAAGGCAAAGATCAACATCACTATCTTCTGTAAAATCTCCTCTGGCAAAGGAGTCAAAAAGAACTAAGCTTCTAATCTTGGAAACATGACCTTTTATTTCTTCACAAAAAGAATTTATCAATTGTAGTGCCTTTACCATTAACTCATCCTTAAAGGACAAGCTCCCTCACCCATTTAATCACTTCTGGTGCCCTCTTTATGGCTTCTTCAGCCTGGGCTTTAGTATACTTATCCTTAGCTGGACCAGAGGTAAATACATTAGGGTATCTAGTAGGTATATGATATTGGTCAAGTAATTTACAGGTATCTTTAAATTTAGATGCATCTGGGAAAGACTTTATAAGTTCTGTTAGAAGTTCTGTTAAGGCGTTACCTCTTCTCTCTATTCCAATCCTATTTAAGGCAGCTTTTAGAGCTCACTCTACTGCTTGTTGCGTATGAAAACAAACCTTACTCCATCTACCAGTTAAGAATAAGTCCTTAGCTGCCCCTAAAAAATCCTCTGCATCCATTAAAAGATCCTTTGAACGGTCTACCATTATTAAAATAAATTATCACTAACTATATTTAAAGGCTATTTTACTTATACTCTACATCTTTGACTTAGCACTAGGATTACTGAGTTATTCCTTTTTAAGTCTATCTTCTATTCCTTCTATTCCTTCTATTCCTGCTGTAAAGGTATAGTATCTTTTTCAATATATGAGTGGTTCTCTTTATATCTTAAAAAGGAACCTTAAAAGAAAGATTTTTAATATAGAAAATAAACATCCCTTAGATGGCAAAAAGATCAACGATAGTTTATTTTGGACCCGAAAGGGCTCCCAATAGAGCCTTTATGAAAGGTATGGGATTAACCGATAGAGACTTGGAGAACCCTATTGTAGGGGTAGCTGTAGCTTGGAATGAGGCTGGTCCTTGCAATCTACATCTATTGGATTTAGCCAGACCTGTTAAAGAAGGTATCATAACTCAAAAAGGTACTCCAATAGCCTTCGTTGTTCCTACAGTTATAGATGGTATAGCCATGGGCTATGAAGGAATGAAGTATTCTTTAGTGAGTAGAGAAGTTATAGCCAATACTGTTGAGCTAACGGTTAATGCCCATGGATACGATGGATTTGTAGGATTAGGGGGGTGTGATAAAACTCTACCAGGTATAATAATGGCTGCAGCTAGGTTAAATCTTCCTTCTATAGTTATGTATGGGGGAACTACCCTTCCTGGAAACTTTAAAGGTAGAAAGATAGCTATTGGAGATGTTTATGAGGCTGTAGGTGCCTATGGTAAGGGAAAGATGAGCCTTGCAGAGCTTAAGCTTATGGAAGATGTAGCCATTCCTACAGCAGGAGCCTGTGGAGGATTATACACAGCAAATACCATGGCTCTAATGACTGAGGCTTTAGGAATTGCATTAACTGGGAGTGCTTCTCCTCCAGCTGTTGATGAGATGAGAGTCAGATTTGCCTTTGAAACAGGAAAAGCTCTTATGAGATTATTGGAAACAGATTTGAAGGCAAGGGATATACTGAGCTTTGAAGCTTTTGAAAACGCTATTACAGTATTGATGGCTTCTGGAGGCTCCACAAATGCTGTTCTTCACCTTTTAGCTATAGCTAAGGAGGCTAACGTTAAACTAACCTTAGAGGATTTTGATAGGATCGCAAAGAAAGTTCCCGTAATTGTTAGTATGAAGCCCAGTGGGGATTATACCATGTATGACCTTCACCTTGTAGGTGGTGCACCTTTAATAATGAAGAAGCTTATGAAGGCTAATTTGCTACATGAAAATTTGATAACAGTTAGTGGGAAAACGGTTAAGCAGAACCTTGAAGAATTTAATTTGCCCAATTCAAATTCTGAGCAGATAGTAAGAGATTTGGATAATCCCTTTCATGATACCAGCGGTATAAGAATCCTTAAGGGAAATTTAGCCCCTGAAGGAGCAGTAGTTAAGGTTTCAGCATCTAAAATTACTAAGCACAAAGGTAAGGCAATAATCTTTGATTCAGAGGAAGATGCATTTAAGTTTGTTTTAGAGAACAAAGTCAAAGCAGGAGATACGATAGTTATAAGGTATGAGGGGCCAAAGGGTGGGCCAGGTATGAGGGAGATGCTAGCTGTTACATCAGCCATAGTAGGTCAAGGTTTAGATGACAAAGTAGCCCTCATCACCGATGGTAGATTTTCAGGGGCTACTAGAGGTTTGATGGTAGGGCATGTAGCTCCAGAGGCTATGGTGGGAGGACCTATAGCTCTAATAAAAGATGGAGATAGTATAATCATAGATGTAGATGAGGGAAGAATTGATGTGGAACTTAGCGATGAAGAATTTGAGAAGAGAAAGAAAACTTGGAAGCCTAAGGAGCCAAAGTATAAAACAGGGCTATTAGCTCAATACTCAAGGCTCGTTGGATCAGCAAAGGAAGGGGCTTCCCTTTTATAAATAGAAAGGATAGCTATAGTAAAATCGTCACTCTTTTAATCTACTAAAGAGCTCAATCCAATTCCCATCTGGATCCTTAACATAGCATATTACAGTGGTATCTTGCTCTATCCAAGGTTCCAGGGCAACTTTAACACCCTTTGATGATAGTTCATCATACAGAGCTTTAGCATCTTTAACTTCGAACCCTATATGATCCAATCCTTCCCCCACTATATATGGGGTATTAAAGGGAGAATCCTTAGGATACCAATTAAGCTCCAATCTTTGGTGTGACTCTGGATCTTCAAGAAGAACCCATATGCCCCCATGACTCATTTTTCCTCTCCTTACCTCTTTTAACCCTAATAGCTCCGTGTAGAATTTAAGGGACCTTTCAAGGTCTGTAACCCTTATTCCTATATAAACCATAGGCATACATAGCCTTATATGATGCTAGAATAAAATATTTTCTAAAAAGTTTGCGCTTCTATCATTACCTAACGCTCTTGCCTCCTTAGTGAATGATAAGTTATTTACTTCCTCTTCCGATTTTCATATATGGTTGGGAGTATACGTTTATCCTTAACCATTATGGATGGTGAGGTTGTTGAGCTTATCCTTAGACGTA
>JARVJX010000062.1 GCA_029775995.1 Nitrososphaeria archaeon
CTCAGCTTACGCTAGAACATAGTGGAAAGATCTAGATCAGCATACAAATGGTTAATAACGATAACCATTCACTAAGGAGACAAGAGCGTTAATTTAATAGAGAAACATAAAATTTAAAGATTTGATTTCTAAAGATAAAAATGCTTGAAAATAAAGCTAACCTTAAAGTACTTCGCCCTAATAAGAGAATTGGCTGGAAAAGGAGAGGAAGAAATCTTAGTAAATGAAAGAATCAGTTTGGGAGATGTTATAGATAAGGTAAGTGAGAAGAACAAAAGGTTAAAGGAGTTTCTGATTAAAGATGGTAAGATAAACCCTAGGATAAAAATTTTGGTAAATGGTAAAAGTGTAGAGGATGAAGAGTTAAAGGTTAAGTTATCAGATGGAGATGTTATAGCTTTATTACCTCCAGTAGGTGGAGGAGAATTATTAATGCCTTTAAGGGTTTACGTTGAAGCCTACGGTTGCTCAGCAAGCTTCTCTGATGCTGAAATGATCATGGGTAGCTTAATGAGGTCGGGCTATAGATTAGTTAATAGTGAGTTAGAAGCTGACTTAAACCTAATAGTAACCTGCTCTGTAAAGAGCCCTACTGCTAATAAAATGTATCATAGAATTAAAGAGCTAACCCATCTTAACAAACCTTTAGTTGTGGCTGGTTGCTTACCAAAGGCTGAAAAAGAATATGTGGAAAGGATAAATCCCAAGGCTAGCTTAATGGGTCCAGATAACGTACATAGTGTAGTTGAAGTAGTGGATAGTACTTTAAGGGGAAAGAAAGTTCTAGCCCTTAAAAAGAATTCAAAACCAAAGCTTTTACTACCAAAGCAAAGGATCAATCCTGTGATAGGTATTGTTGAAATAGCGAGCGGATGCCTGAGCAGTTGTACCTTTTGTCAGGTTAAGCTCGTTAAGGGAAGGTTAGTGAGTTATCCTGTAAACTTAGTCTTAGAAGAGGTTAGAAGCTGTTTAAGGGATGGATGTAAAGAATTATGGCTAACATCTACTGATTGTGGATGCTATGGCTTTGATATAAGAACCAATTTAGCCTCTCTTATTAAAGAGATATGTAATATAGAAGGAGATTTTATGATTAGAGTAGGTATGATGAACCCTACCCATTTAAGAAGGAAGCTTTTGGAAGAGCTTATAGAGGCTTACTATGAAGATAAAGTATTCAAGTTTTTACATATTCCTGTAGAATCAGGGAGCAACAGAATCCTTAAGCTCATGAAAAGAGGTTATAGTATTGAGGATTTTCTTGAAATAGTGGAAAGGATTAGAGCCTCAATCCCAAATTTGAGCTTAAGCACCGATATAATAGTAGGATTTCCTACAGAAACGGATGAAGACTTTTTAAAAACTTATGAGCTTGTTAAGAGCCTTGAATTTGATGTAGTAAATTTATCCAAATATGGGGATAGATTTGGCACTGAAGCATCAAAGATGCCTAAGCTAAACACAAAGATAGTAAAAGAGAGAAGCCTTGAGCTTTACAGGTTAATAAGAGATATTGGCGTAAGGAAGATGCAAAGATGGATAGGATGGGAAGGTGATGTTCTTATAGATGAGAAAGCCCCTAATGGGGTTATAGGCAGGAACCTTTTTTATAAGCCTATAGTAATTAGGGAGGATAAAGGTTTAGGTAGTTGGGTTAAAGTTAAGGTAATTAAAGCTAACCCAAGTTGCTTAATTGCAGAAATGAATTGAGAAAAAATAAACTTAAATTTTACAGTTATACTCCTTATAGGTAGTGGTAGAAGCCTCTTTAGGTAAAAGGGTTTTGGGATTAGCTCTTCTAGCTTTAGCTCTATTCTTGATCCTTAATGTAGCTCAATCTTTCACAAGTTTAAAGGTTTTAAATGAAGAGTGGGTAAAGGAGGTTAGAGAGAGCTTATTTACCTTTGGTAAAGGGGAAGATAAAAGCCCCTTCTTAATAGTTAGAACGTTATTGGTCCAACCTGAACCTTTTTTAGTTTCCCCCCTAGCTGATATTCCCGTAAGCTTAACCTCTAAAGATGCAAAGGAAAATGCTACTATCTTTGGAAAGACTGGAAGTAGAGGAAACATAATATTTAGAGTTCCAGCTGGAGAATATGTTATTTCGGCAAAATATCTAGGAATTATAGGAAACATTACCCTAACTCTTCCCAATGAAAGGGCATGGGTCTTGGTAACCTATAAATATAATAGGCAACCTTTAGATTTCTTCAGCTTTGAATTTACCGATAAGGATGATACTGGGATAATTTATGCGGGAGATGCTGTAAAGATTAAATTTTACAGTGAAGTAATAGAGACTCCAGAGTTATTAGAGCTCTACATTCCCATTGGATCTGCAAGGAGAAGTGAGGAACTGAAGCAAACATATGTTACCATAATAAATTTTAAGGTTATGAATTCTTTAAATTCTGATGGAGAATACAAATTGACCCTAACTTCTTATGAGCCCTTACCCCTAAATAAACTTCCCTATCACAGTGTAAAAGCTGCTGTTTATTGGCTAAAGATAGAAGTGAATAGAGGTTGATGGAAATTCTACTCTTACAAAATGGGTTCTTTCAGATAATGCTCATAGCTATGTTTAGCTTAGCCTTTTTTACCCTTTTGGGCTTAGTTTATCCCATAGTGGCAAATAGGAATAGAAGAAGGGAAGATCTTTCTACTACTCAAGAGAGTTTGGGTGAATATGAAAAAATAAAAGATATTTTTATTCAAGAGATTAAAGGGATAAGGGAGGAAAGAGAAGAAAATATAGCTTTGATAAAACTTTACAAAATGCTTAGAAATCTGATTTTAGATTCCTTAAAGCTTAGCTATCCCTCCCCCATAACAGAAAAGGAATTAGCCCTTAAATTATCCATAGAATATCAAATGCCTGAATTTTATGAGATTTATGAAGATTATGAGAGGGTAAGGTTTGGAAATAATAGGATAACAAAGGAGCAATTAAATTACCTTCTAAGCCTTTCAGAATCAATCCTTAAAAAAATAGAGAGTAAAATTAAATGAGCAACTTACCTTCCTACATTATGATAATTGGTATGGTTTTTATTCTAATATATTATACAAGGTTTCTAATTTTTCAAGAAAAAAAGAAAGATGTTGAAGGGAGTATGAGCTATAGAGCTTCAGAGGAAATAAAAAGAGGTAACTATACCTCCCTTTTAAAAGAATTAAAGGAGTATTTTTCTAAAAAAGGTGAAAAGAGAATTATAAAAAAGTTGGATAAAGTGATAAAGGAGCCTCAGAAGAAAAAGATTCATCAGCTTTTAAAGGAAATAGAGGTAGATTTCTTTGGAAGGGGTTAAGGTGATAAAAGAGATTTATGAAAAGGTCCTAGGGGAAGTATCAAAGGTCATAGTTGGTAAAGAAGAGGTAATAAAGCTTGCTACCATAGCTTTACTTGCCGATGGTAACATCATATTAGAGGGAGTGCCTGGAGTAGCTAAGACTTTAATAGCTAAAACCTTTGCTAAAAGCTTAGGCTTAAGCTTTAAAAGAATTCAATTTACACCCGATATTTTACCTTCAGATATTACTGGAACCTTCGTCTTTAATCCCAAGGAAAGAACCTTTGAATTCAGAGAAGGACCAATTTTTGCCAACGTTATCCTAGCTGATGAAATTAACAGAGCAACACCAAAGACCCAAAGTGCTCTATTGGAGGCTATGCAAGAAAAGCAGGTAACAGTGGAAGGCGTAACTAAGGCTTTAGAAGAGCCCTTCCTAGTTATAGCTACCCAAAATCCTGTAGAGCTTGAAGGAACCTTTCCTCTTCCTGAAGCTGAGTTAGATAGATTTATGTTCAGGGTTGTTGTATCAACCCCTACTTATGAAGAAGAAATTGAAGTTCTTAGAAGGTCTAGCCTTGCAAACTCTATAGAGGTTAAAAATATTGCTGATAAGAAGGAATTAATAGAGGCAAAGGAGCTTGTCAAGGGTATTTATGTATCTCAAGATATCCTTAACTATATTGTTAAAATCCTTGAAGCTACGAGAAGAGATAGGGATAAAGTTATACTTGGTGGTTCACCGAGAGCCTCCGTTCATTTATTACAAGCTAGTAAAGCCTTGGCAGTCTTACAGGGTAGGGATTACGTTATACCTGATGATGTTAAAGCCCTCACATTCTCTACCCTTAACCACAGAATAATTCTAAACCCTGAGTATGTGGTGAAGTTAAGTTCCATTAACGATCCCTTTAATTATAGAGCCTTAAATGAAGTTATAAATACAGCCATAAATAGCGTAGAGGTTCCCCGATAATGCTAACGAAAAGAGGCCATGAGGTTCTTTTAACCCTTTTATTTTTCTTCATAGTGGCTATGTTATCTTTAGACCCCTTTTTATTGGTTACCTCTTATTCTTTGTTACTTTTGTATTCTTTAGAGGGTATAATTTTTCGCTTATCCTTAAGAAGGTTAAAACTTTCTTTAGAAAGGAAAATTTACGATGAGTTTCTTGTATTTGGTCAGAGCACCAAGGTTCAGGTAAAAATTAGGCAAAGAGGCTCACTTTTGATGCTTAAAGTTGAAGATAAGCTCCCTGATGGTATTAGGCTATCAAACTTCTTAAACTCTAAGGATTTTGAGCTTAGCAGAGATTTTAATGATAGCTGGATATACGAAATTGAAGCTTTAAGAAGTGGAAAGATGGTATTTGAAGGCTTTAACTTAACTTTTTACGATAAATTAAACCTTTTTGCTACTCACAGGTTTTATCCCTTTGAGTCTGAATTAAAAGTCATTCCAAAGAGAGTTCAAGAAATAGAAGTTAAAGGAATACCCAAAGCCTACTATCGATTAGTAAAGAGAAAAGGAAAAGTAAGAAAGATGTTAAGTGAGTATGTAGGAATAAGAGATTACGTATCTGGAGATTCTTACCGATTAATAGCTTGGAAGGTAATGGCTAGAAACCCCTTAGTTAAACCTATGACAAAGGAATATGAGTATAAGAAGATCTTTGAGATATTTGTTGCTCTTTCATCTAAAATAAGTATGAACGATGGCCCCCTAGCTTATAAAAAAATAGACTATGCTGTTAACTCTGCCTTAAACCTGATTCATCAAGCCTATAGGGATGGTTATAGAGCTGGTTTAGCCTTTTTGGATAAAGGAAAAGTAAGGATAGAATACGGAGACCCTAACAAACTTTCAAAATTTATTTCAGAGCTTAATCTAAAGGAAGAAAACAAAGATGATATTTTATTAGAAGAACTTTATAAGGTTTTGAGTTTTAAAAGCCTTGTAATACTTATATCGGATTTAAGCTACCCCGATAAAATAGATTTTGAAAAGCTATTACTTTTTAAAGCTAAGGGACATGCTATAGAGATTCTTTTGCTTGATACCCTCTCCTTTTTATCTTCAGAAGATAGTTCTTCTAGAATCTTAAAGGCTATAGAGCAAGAGCATAAAGAGTTGCTGTTAGAGCAAGCTAGGAGTTATGGTATAAATCTTAGATTTTCAAAAAAAGAAGAGCTTAGCTTTAAGATGATGGAAATTTACAACCTTTGGACTAGGGTTCCTATACCATGAATCTAAAAGGTTACTATCTTTTATCCCCCTTTTTTATAATAGGTTTCTCTTTACCCTTTATAAATTTAGCATTACAAAGGCCTTACCTAGAAGCCTTTTATCTTCTTTTAATTTCTACAGGTTCTGAAAGGCTAAATGGAATAGTCTTCCTTGCATTGGTTAGCTTAATCTTAGCCTGGAATAAATTTTTCTTCTGGAATTACCCCTTCTATAGGTCTCTCTTTTTCTTCTTTATGATTTCCCTGATAATCCTGCCAAGTCTCATACTTTTGTTCTACCTATTTTTTATGATCCAAGCCTTCGAGTTAGGGAAGGAGATTTATTTAAGTGGGTTTGCTGTGCTCTTTATAATTCTTCCTTGGATCTTATATGTAACTCTGATTGAATCGGTTATTAAAGCAAAAAATTCCCTAACTTTACCCCTTTTCATAAGCTTGCTAAGCTATTCTCTAATAGAATTAGTAAGTTTAGCCTACCTTGATATGGTTTCTGGTGAGAAAATTGAGCTTAGCCTTTTAGGAAAGAATGTAATAAATAATATAGTTCTACTCATCTCAAATTTTGTATTTAGCTTTGCTAACGTTTCTTTATCACAAAAGAATCTCTCTTTGTTAGGTAGTAGCATAGATCCCTATCTTTGGGCTCTTTTCGCCCTTACAAATATAACTTACTTTTATTATAGATTACTCCATCCTAAAGATTCCTTTAAGGTATTCAAATTGGGAAACCCTTCTTTGTTACTCCTAGGCATACTAATTGTTTCTTCTCTTCTAATAACTTTAGCTTTGATATATTTGGATATGATGGTTAGGCTTCCCATCGTAATAAACCTGAATTTATCCATGATAATTTTATTAATTTTATTATGGATATCTTTACCAAGGAGATGAGTTTGAAGCCTATTATACCTCTATTCTTAATATTAACTTTGCTAGCTATAGGTAGCTTTCCTAAAGCTAAGGCCATATCGGCTGATTCCTTTCTTATAGGCTTTAGCCCCTTTTCTCTATTTAATGCTGAAGAAGGGGTACCTATTTTTAAAAGAGGTGAAAATTTATGGGTTTACTCAAAGATTTTGTTTATAGTTAGTTTAGTAGACCCTTCTGGTAAAGTTGTAGTTTCTAACCAAAGGGTATCTGATACCCTTGTAAAGCTATACGAATTTTCAAAAGATGATAAACTTGGGGAATGGAAATTGGTTTTAACATCAGCAACAAGACTTGGAAGATTTACTTTGCCTTTATATGTTTTAGAACCTAAACTCGAAGTAATTTCCTCCACTAACAGTTTTAATCTAATTCAGGAAAAGATTAACTTTCAGGGGAGTATTCAGGTAAAGAACTTTAAAAATATAACTAGCGTTGAAGTATTATTAGTTAAAAAAGGGATATCTAACTCTACTAAAGAGGTAGATACTGGTATAAATTTAGATGGTAATAGGCTCTTCGTTAAGATGAATTACGATTCTGCAAGAGGTATCATAAAGCTCTTTCCTTATTTACAAACTCTCCCTTCTGAAGGAGCAATAGAAGGCATATTTTGGGCTGAAATAATTCAGGAATATCCTATTATTAAAAAAGGTGCCGATGAATCCTTCGTTTTAATATACAAAAAGGTACCTATTATACAAAGTGATAAAGAGAGGTTTAAACTTAGCACCATAACAAACAATACTCTTGCTTTAATAGTACCCAGAATATTTCCATCATCAGCTTTGGTAGGTGAATTGGCCCCCCTTAGGCAAGGAATAGGTTATATTAGGCTTTATGTTGAGAAGGATAATAACTTAAGATACTTTGATAAAAAACTTTACTTTATAAAAGGTTTAAATGGATTAGAGATCGTTGAAATTAATGAAGTTCAACCTTCAAAGGGAAAGATTGATTATTCTCTTACCGGTAATTTGAGTGGTTCTACTGATTATGAATTAGTCTTGATAGCTAAAATTTTTGGTCTTGATAGCTTTTTGAGAGAAACTATAAGTCCCACTATTGCAAGGGTTAAGCTCATGAATTCTATTACAGGACAGTATGTGAGTGACTTTAGCCTTAGCTTAAGTAAAAATCTATCTTACTCAAAGGTAGCTGATACCGTATATGTAGTTTTACCTAAAGAATCCTTTAAAACAGAATATAGTGTTAATTTTAGAGGTATAAATCTAGATAAGGATAGCTTAGAACCAAAGATTTTAGAGTTGAAGGGAAATTATGAGTCCATCATAAAATTTAAAGCTGGGGTTCTCTCCATAAAGGCAGAATATAATGATGGTAGTAAAGTAAATTTTGCAAATGTGGAAGTCTTTAGGTTAAATGGCAAAGTAGAGGAAGGCTTTACAGATACTTTAACAAACGGTAATCTAAATTTAACTTTGCCCTTTGGTCTTTATAGGGTAAGCCTAGATGTGGGAGGGAATGTAAAAAGTCATAAGATTTATATTAACTCTACTAATCAAGGTTTAAACCTTTACTTTGAAAAACCCATTATAGAACAAATCACTCCTCAAAGTGAAAATTTGCAGTATTATCTTTTTATAATTATAGCAGAGGTTATAACTTGTGCTTATGTTTGGAAGAGGGCTTTAAGGAGGTTAAATAGTAATGCTTGAGAAACTAAAGGAAGGTTTACAGAATGCTATAAGAAAACTAATTGGAGCAAGTGTTATAGATGAAGCTTTAATTAAGGAATTTGTAAGAGATGTTCAGAGAAGTTTACTTTTATCAGATGTTAATGTTAAATTGGTATTTGAACTATCATCAAAGATAGAGAAAAGAGCTTTAGAAGAGAAATTAGCCCCAGGTTTATCAAGGAAGGATCAGATCATAAAAATCCTTTATGAAGAGCTAACAAAGATTATGGGTAAAGAACCAAAAATTGAATTACCATCAAATAAAGTTAATGTTATACTAATGGTTGGGATACAAGGTAGTGGAAAGACTACCTTCACAGCAAAGTTAGCAAGATACTTTCAAAGAAAGGGTTATAGAGTTGGTGTTGTATGTGCTGATACCTATAGAGCAGGGGCTTTAACCCAGCTAAGAATGTTAACATCTCAAGTAAACATAGACCTTTATGGTGATGAGAAGAATAAAGACCCTATTGCCTTGGCTAAGCTTGGTATAGAGCATTTTAAGGCTCAAGCTAAAAACCTCATTATAATAGATACAGCAGGTAGGCATAAGGAGGAAAAGGGTTTGTTAGATGAAATGAACAAGATTTCTAAAGAGATTAAACCAGATCTAACTCTTTTGGTAATAGATGGGACTATGGGTCAGCAATGTTATTCCCAAGCAGAAGCCTTTCATAAAGCTACTCCTGTAGGAGGTATAGTCATTACAAAACTTGATGGTACAGCTAAAGGAGGAGGGGCTTTAGCCGCTTCATCTGCTACTGGTGCTCAAATACTGTTCATAAGTACGGGAGAGAAGTTGGATGATATAGAGCTCTTTTCCCCTACAAGATTTGTAGGTAGAATTTTAGGCCTAGGAGATATAAAGACTTTACTTGAGAAGGTAGAAGAATTGGAGATCCAGCTAGATGAAAAGAGTGCAAAGAGGACCATCTCAGGTAAGATTACCCTGAACGATTTTTACAATCAGTTGGAGCAGGTTAAGAAGATGGGGTCCTTTAAAAGGCTTTTTGAGCTTTTTCCATTACCTATAGATTTACCAAGTAAAGAAGTGGAGAATTTAGAAGAAAAGGTTAAGGTTTGGAAGAGCATCATCCAATCTATGACAAAAGAAGAAAGGGAAAATCCTGAGATTATAAATGCTTCAAGAATTAAGAGAATAGCTAGAGGCTCAGGAAGAAATGAAGGAGATGTTAGAGAGCTTTTAAAGAGGTTTAAAGAGTCTAAGGCTTTAATTAAAGCTTCTAAGGGTAGGGCTTTAAGGCAATTGATTAGTAAAATTGGAAGCAAGCAGCTATGATCTTCTTAAGGTTAAGCAAATATTACAGAAATATGAGTTATGTGATTATTGCTTAGGTAGGCAGTTTAATCTTTTATCAAAGGTAAGGGATGATGAGTTAGGAAAGTTCTTAAAGGAAACTTTAAAAATTGAAACTAAAGGTTGCTATATATGCTCTTCTCTAATGAGTAAGATAGAAGACTTTGGCCTAAAAGTTATTGATTACATTAAGGATTATGAGTTTGATAGTTTCTTAGTGGGAGTTAGCTTAAGGGCAGAATACACTGAGAGAGAGGATGAGCTTAGGGCAGAATTCAAGTTAAGGGGTGGTGAGAGTATAAAATCTAGCATAGGAAAGCTCCTAGGTTTAAAGATTTCTAAGCTATCAAAGAGAGTAAATTTCAAAGATCCTCAATTAAGAATTTTAGTTTTTCCTGAAAGTGAATTAATAAAGGTTAAAACAAAGTCAATATTTCTCTTTGGAAGATATAGAAAGCATATAAGAGGTATATCTCAAAAGATCAGGAGATGTTATAGTTGTAAAGGTAAGGGATGCCTTTATTGTAATTTTAAAGGGGTAAAGGATAGCATAACCAAGATTTTAGAGAATAGAATTTCTCCTCTTTTTAAGGCTGATAAGGTCAAATTTAGCTGGTTTGGAGGTGAAGATGAAAATAGTTTGGTTTTGGGTAAAGGAAGGCCCTTTTATGCTGAAATTATAAATCCTACCTTAAGGAAGGTTAACCTTGAAACTCTGATTTTTAAAGATGCCATTGAAATAAAAGAGCTAAAATATGTAGAAGGATTGTATAAAGGGAACTTTAAGGTTAAGTTTAGAGCAGAAGTAAATTTTATTCCTGAACCTAAGAAAGAGCAAATAGAAGAGGTGGAAAGCTTCTTCAAAGATAGAACCATAAAGGTTATAACTGGGAAAGGTGAAAGGGAGAAGAAAGTTTACAGAATAAATTTAAAAAAGGTTCGTGATATATATAAGGTTCTTGGCTATATAGATGGAGGCATCCATATAAAGAATTTTTTGATGGGAAAAGAGGGCTTAGAGCCCAATCTGGCTGAGAAATTAAAATGCAATGTTATACTAAATCCTTCAAAACCTTTTGACATACTAGATGTGGATTTAACATAATAACATAACTAGTTTAAATACCCCATCGAAATGAGCTAAAATATTTATACAAATGAGTGCCCATAAAACAAGAACTTTAGACAGTAAATCTTAAGTTATAGCTCCTTACCTCACCGTGGAAGTCGTTAACGGGATGGTGGCACAGCCCTTACTTCTAAGGTGGAATGGGATGGGGTGGGATCCTAAAAGGGCAGTGAATAGCTAACCGATGAAAACCTTAGAAGAAAGAATCTTCTGAAGTCGTGGAGAGTGTCAAAAATAAAAGATAAGGTACATAGAGTATTACATATTGTAAAATTAACTCTATTAATTTTATATTCTAAGAAAAAATAATGAGGTTGTCAACTTAAGAGGGGTGACGTCCACCCCATCCTGTAGGGCTTGACTCTACTGGAGGTGATCTGGGCGCTATCCCCTTCGATGAATCTTTTTCAAGATAAAAGAGTCTTTTGGCTTAGGCGTAAGCCCGCTAGGCTGAAGTCCTTATCCATACC
>JARVJX010000063.1 GCA_029775995.1 Nitrososphaeria archaeon
AATGAGAAGATCGCCCTCTTTAATAGCTATCATATCGCTATAGCTCGTAACTAAAACCAAGAAAAGGCAAAGCTTTAAGTTTGATGGGAAGTAGGGTTATATCTATATTTTAAATCTTTTCTCCTTTTGTTGAACCTTTTTAAAAAGGCAAAGGGAAAGATTAAAGGTATAAAGAGAAAGAGAGAGTATTGTAAGAAGAAGCTTAAAACTAAAGTTACAATCAGTAATCCTAAAACTAGTAAAGAGAAAGGTAGAAAGATCTTTCTTATAGCCAAATTCCCTATATCCCTCTCAAATTTTGAAGAAAAATTTGATGAGTAATTGCAGTTAGGATTTGTACAATAGTAGTAATCTTTCCCTACACGAACTTCAGAGCTACAAAGGGGGCATCTTTTACCACTATACATCGCTCTTCTAGATAAAAGAAAGTATTTATCCTTTTCAAGGCCTATTTTCATATTAAACTAACATCAGATTCACTAACCTTCTTTAGCTTATAGCTTAGCTTTCTAACAACCCACTTATTCTTTCCTTTAAACCTAACAGCCACTAGAGGAGTAGCTCCACACCTCTTTGAAACTTTTATTAGCTTCTTAATTCTATCTCTTACCCCTTGCTTGTCCGATAAATAATATACATAATCTCTTGTGCTCTTAACTTCTACCAAAAAGACCCTTCCATCCTTTATTAGAATTACATCACAAACACTATCTTTCCTTAAACCACTACCAGCTACCCTCTCAGCATGGTATCCTTTGGATGGAGCATAATCACAGAACTCTCTCTCGTAATTTCTTCCCCTCATCCAATACTCATAAGGAAATTAGATTAAATTTCTTTTTATTATAAAGTTATCTCAACCTCCTTTTTTTCTAAAAGGGCTTGCAAGAGTTCTTTACCTTCCTCAGAGGTCTTTGAAAGCTTTACCTTCCCTCCCTTACTAACCTTAGCCGATAGTAAGAACTTTCCATCCACAAAAATGTTTACCCTTTGACCTTTTAGAGAAGGCTCAAATCCTAAAACAATATCTCTACCTTTCTCATCGTACCAAAATTCTAAACTTTTACCTCTGTAGGCCCTTGGTTCTATCCTTAAATTTAAACCTAGTTTTCCTTCAATTTCCCTTATAATTCTACCCTCTCTACCAATGATCCTTGGTATAACCTTTGGTTCTACCCTTACCACAGCAAGCTTTTCATTAACTATATCAACTTCAAGGTTAGGATCATAATTTGAAAGTATATCCTTAAGCCTCTGCTCTGCAAGCCTCTTTATGGTATCCTTTTCTTCCTTTCCTGATATAGGAACTATTACATTTTCTTCACCAAAGCTGTAAATTTCATATTCAAGATTTTTACTCTCAAAATCTCTAACTTCAACTACAGGTCTTGCTAAATCTGCTTCAACCATACCAGTAGGAACTTTAACAACCAACTTTAGCTCATATATCTTCTTAACTTCTCCTTCAGCTATAAAAATCACTGTATCAATTATATGAGGTATCATTCCTAGCTCAACCCTACCTATAAATCTCTGTATAGCATCTATTGGGTTTGATGAATGAACTACACCTATCATACCTACACCTGCCAACCTTAGATCAGCAAATACTTTGAAATCTTTAGTCTTTCTAATTTCATCAAAAACGGTATAATCGGGTCTTACCAAGAGCAATATATCTGCAGTTTTTTCAAAATCTCCTTCTAAAGGAGAATACTGAGTTATTTCTTCTTTAACTTGAAGGTCTCTTGGAGATTCTAGGGTCTTTACAACCTTTCCTAAATTTCTGTAAAACTCTGCCATGGATGAAGCTAAGGTACTTTTACCTGAGCCTGGAGGACCAGCTATTAATATACCTTCAGCTCCCTTCTTTAGCCTTTCCATAAGCTTTTCAGAGAAGTGATAATCCTCTAAGGTTAACTTAATTATAGGCTTAATAATTGTTAATTCTAATCCATCAGAAAAGGGAGGCCTTGCTATGGCTATTCTATAGGGACCTAACTGTAATACACTGGCTCCTTCTCTACTCAATTCTACAAATCCATCTCTTCTAACTCTAACAGCATCCATTATCTCTTTAATTATATTCTCTAATTCATCTACGCTACAAGGTTCTTCCCTTAAAGTTACCAATTCAAACTTTCCTGGTTTTCCTCTCTTTGCCATAGGTTTTACCCCCTCTTTAAAGTGTAGACTTAAGGTATTTTCGGTAAAATATTTCTCAAAACTTAACCCCTCCTTTTTAACTTCCCTCTCAGAGTAAAGGGTTTTAACCCCTTCAGCTTCAGCTACTAAAGCTTGAACAAAATCTGAGGTAACTAATATACCCTTTTTCTTTTTTGCTACATCCCTTATTAAAGCATCTATTCTTCCACTCCTTGCAAGCTTTATATCCTCTAAGCTAGGTCTTTCTCCCTCATAGGCTATCTCTATCCCTCTTTTATCACACTCTTCTCTTAAACTCTTAAGCTCCCTTAAACCTATAAATCCCTCAACTCTGTGCTTTGATGCTTGGGCTTGTAATTCATCTAAAACGGCTATAGGGATAACTATCTTAAAATCCTTAAGCTTACCTTCTTTAATCATTTCATAAAGCTTACCTTGAATGATAACACTAGTATCAGGAACTATAATATCCAACTATATTCCTCCTATTAATTCCCAATATAGCCTTAAAATTCTTTCTAGGAACCCTTTTTAACAACTTTTCCATCCTTAGTAACTATAAACCATCTATAGCAACCATTACAGTAAACTTCCTTATCACCTGTAGGTAAAGGTATAGTTAAAGGCTTCTTATGGTTTATCCCACAGTAAGGACAAAGGATTATCTGTTGAGCCATCTTCAGTTATGTATTGGTACTACTCCTATTTTTAGTTTAATTTTAAAATTTAAAAGTGCCCAATTAATGATGTAAAGTATGAAAGATTGTAAAGTAAGCTTAGATTGGAGCTTTAAGGGCTTTAGGGCTCTCATCCTTGAAAATAAGTGGATAAGATTAGCTTGCTTACCAGGGAAAGGCTCTGATATAATTGAAATAACCTATAAACCCCTTGACATAAACCTGTTATGGAACTTTGAACTAGCTAATGTAGATAGAGAATCCTTGATCTCTAATCTATCCAGTGCTTTAGGCTCCTTTTTAGATTTTTATTTGGGAGGATGGCAGGATATCCTTCCAAGCGCAGGTCATGGACCAGTAAATTATAGAGGGGCGGATTTTGGTTTACATGGTGAGACCTCAACCTTATCTTGGGATTGTGTTATCGAAGAGGATAGTAAAGATAGAGTTAGGGCGAAGCTTAGTGTTAGAGGTAGAAGGTACCCTTATAAAGTTGAAAAATGGATAAGCTTAGAAAAGAATGAAACTATAATTAAAATTAGAGAAAGGCTAACCAATTTAGCTAACCATGAGCTTGAGTTTTCTTGGCTACAGCATCCAGCCTTTGGAGAACCCTTTCTTCAGGAAGGGGTAACTATAAATGTCCCAGCAAGAGAAGTAATAAGTGATGGTAAATTCCGAGCCTTTTATGGAACAAAGGAAGGGAAATATAAATGGCCTAAAGTAATGGATACTGAAGGGAGGGAAAGAGATCTGAGCTTAATTCCATCAAGGAATTTGCTTTCTCATGATGTTGTTTTCCTAAGCTCCCTTGATGAAGGATGGTATGCTATTACTAATAAAAAGCTCAATCTGGGCTTTGGTTTAAGATGGAATAAGAAAATTTTTCCCTTTATATGGTTTTGGCAAAATTATAACACACCAAACTATCCTTGGTATGGTAAAGCTTGGAATATTGCTTTGGAACCCTGTAGTAGTATTCCAGGAACAGGATTAGCTGAACAGGTTAGAGAAGGAAACTTTTTAAAGTTAGAGGCTGGAGAATCTTTAGAAACGGAGATAATAGCGACTATATATACTAACTATAGCAAAGTTAAAAGGATAGATGAAGAGGGAAAGGTTTTAGGAGATTAAACTATCTGTAGCATTCTTTCTATAGGTAATCTTGCCCTACTAGCTAAAGGCTCAGGAACTTTAACTTCATAAACTAAATTTTCTAAAGAATACAGAAGCTTTTCTAAGTTTATCATCTTCATATATTGGCATATGGCATCAGGCTTAAGAGGATAAAATTCTTTATCAGGATTTTCTTTTTTCAATCTATGTAATATACCTATTTCTGTTGCTACAATAAATTTCCTTAAATTTGAACTTTTAGCCCTTCTAATCATACCTTCTGTGGATAGTATATGAGCCCTATCCTCAGGTAAATCTTTTTCAGCCAAATAATACATACAAGAGGTTACACAACCACACTCAGGATGAATTAAAAACTCAGTATCTTCATACTTCTCTAATACACTAACTATATCATCAGGTCTTATACCAGCATGAACATGACATTCTCCAGGCCATAAATGAATCTTTCTATTAGTCTTTGTAGCTACATAAGCCCCTAAAAACATATCAGGGACAAATAAAATTTCTTTATCCTCTGGTATAGAGTTAATTACTTTAACAGCATTGGAGGATGTACAACAGTAATCGCTCTCAGCTTTAACATCAGCTGTAGTGTTAATATAGGAAACCACAACAGCATTAGGATGCTTTCTCTTCCATTCCCTTAATTGCTCCACATTTATGGTAGAAGCTAAGGAGCATCCAGCATTCATATCAGGGATTAATACCTTTTTATCTGGACATAAAATCGATGCTGTTTCAGCCATAAAATGAACACCACAAAAGACTATTATCTTAGCATCTGTGCTTGAAGCCTTCTGTGACAATCCTAAGGAATCTCCTACAAAATCAGCTATATCCTGTATAATAGGAATTTGATAATTATGAGCTAGTATTATGGCTTTTCTCTTCTCTTTAAGCTCTAATATTCTTTGTACTATTACGTCCTCCGTTACTTTTTGTCCTTTAGTAGTGAGCTTTATAGTTTCCAATTACCAAATCTCTCTCTAATTGAGATATAAAAAAGCTATCGATAGAGGCAAATTTAACTAAAAATTGCTTTTTTCTACTTATTTTTTGCCTAAGTTAACATTTAAGTTTAAACGATTTATTTAGTGGTTTTGCTTTTGTGTATAATGGAAAAAATGCTAAAAAGAGCATGATAAGAGAAGGGAAGATAAAAGCCATAAGACTCCCTAACTAATAAAGAATATCTAACAGAATATAATTTAGAAAGCTAGGTTCCTATGATTAACCCATAGCTTAAAGCTGAATTAAGAGTTTGAAGAGCCGATAGAAAAGCCAAATAACTTGTGGCAGGATTTTCAGGATGGGTCTTGTTCTCCATCTTAAAGTATATCCTTCCAAAATCTCCCTCCAACTCAACTTCATGAATATTAAGTTCTGTTTTTGGGTCTGCTATAATCTTTACCAAGGTTCTCTTTTGCCCAATCCCAGCTAAGCTCAAAGTGGCTGAAACGTTAATATTGGCTGGGAAAGCTTTAACAGCCTCTTCAGCAGTTCCCTCAAAGATTTCTTTTACCTCCTTCAAATTCTTCAAGTCGATTCTTTTTTCAGTAATATAGGGAGCCCTTTCTAAAGCCCTAGGATTTTTAGTGGTTTTTAAAGTTACCTTATAAATTTTTGAATTTCTTGTAGCTTTAACACCATCTAAACCAGCTATGGCTCCAGAGGGAACATAAATCCTTAAACCTTTACTCTTAGCTAAACTATCGAGCTTTAACCTTAAAGCTTCATCTAATAAAGCCCCTACACTCAGAATCATCAGCTCTGCACCCATTTCTAATATTCTCTCTGAATAATCTCTAACAGCTTCTTGCGAAGCTGCTTCGATTACAAAATCGGGCTTTGTATCCAAAAATTCGTTAAAGGTTTTACAAGCCTTAATGTTATCTTTAAGCTCCTTTACAAGTTTTAAAGCTCTATCAAAAACCTTATCGTATAAGGAAATTAGCTTAACATTACCCGCTTTACCTTCAGCTATAGCTTTAGCTAAAGAAGAGCCTATAGCTCCACAACCTACGATTCCTAATTTCTTCATCACAAAGATAAGGAGAAAACATTATTTAAACCCATAGTGAAATAATTTTGGGAGGGAAATTGAGCAAGCCCACGGATTTAGGCAGCATAAAGGTTGGATCCTATATAATCATAGATGGAGAGCCTTGCAAAGTTGTAGAATATGATAAATCTAAACCTGGTAAGCATGGTTCAGCAAAGGCCAGAGTAGTGGGAATAGGAATCTTTGATGGCACGAAGAGAAGTTTGGTTAGCCCTGTGGATTCTATGGTGGAAGTTCCAGTGATTGAAAAGAGAAGTGGACAGGTGATATCTATTAGCGAGAAGAAAGTTCAATTGATGGACCTTGAAAATTATGAGGTCTTTGAAGTTGGCCTTCCTGAAGAAGAGATTAAGAGCAAGATAGCTAATGGTGTAGAAGTGGAATACTGGAAAATTTTAGGAAGAAGTAAAATTGTTAGGGTTAAAGGTTAAATATTATTAGAAGAGATTATATTCATAAATTTAAAGTATCTATCTAGTTTTAGCTCTAGGTGATGCTAAGATAAGATTTTTATTATTTGTCAAAAGAGTTCAAATGTTATGGGCTGAGAGCTCTCTACTTTCTTATTTATAAATGAATTTTGTAAGTTTTAGACTTTTAGCTTTTTATAAGGGGGTATTTGCCATACTTTCTTGCAGCTTTAAACATGGTTATTATATTTTCAACCTTAACATCAGGGGTAAAGTTGTTAGAAGTGGTTAAAATGTGCCCTCCACCATAAGAAGCTTTGTTTATACATTCAATGATTTCCTTTACAACATCTTCTGAACCTTGAGTAAAGGTTCTAGCCTGATCTAAATTACCTAATAAGCAAATTTTATCTCCGTAAAGCTCTTTAATCTTTCCTATATCTACACTAGCATCCTTTTCTAAAGAGTGAAAGCCATCTATACCCAAATCAACGATTTCACCTATTATAGAGTTAATGTTACCATCGGTATGCTTTATAAAAAAGGCTCCCTTTTTCTTCACTCCATCACAAAGCTTCTTTAGATTTGGCCAAACGAATTCTCTAAATTGTTGAATAGATAAGAAAGTTCCAGTTTTAAAGGCATAATCATCATTTTCAAAGATGGCATCTGCCCCCGCTTCTATCTTTAAAAGGGCTCTCTTAATATTTCTTCTCAGATAAAATTCACTCCACATTTTAAATAAAGATGGGTTTGATCTAATCCAAAGCATCATCTTATCAAAAGCACTGTAAAAGGGCAAAAGGGTTCCTTGTACACAGGCTATGATAAATCTTTTTCCTTTACAGGCTCTTGCTATAATTTTAGTAGGTAATATCTCTTCTTCAGGAATCTCATCATCCTTCCAATGAGTTCTCATAAAATCTCTTGCTTTATCCTCATCGATGGGAAGGTAAGAGTTTGGATTAAAGAGAGAATTAATAGCTGGCGAATATAGGATTCTCTTACCATCTATTTCCCACTCTTTTTCTGATAATTTTCTAACAGAAATATTACTTGGTATGTATTCCCATCTTGGGTCTAAGAACCATCCTCCTAACTGGTTAGTTTCTCTAATAATATCTGAGTCTAATTTTTCAGCCAAATCTATTTGATCTTGAGCTACTTGAATGGCTGCTTCTTTAGCCTTGCCCTTTGAGCAAGCCTCTAAATAAATGGGAGGATTCCTGTAAAAAGGAATCCTTCCTATAATGGCTTCGGTTAAATTACCAGGCATTCCTAAATAAAATACTGGAAGGGTATCAGGTTCCTTTAATTCCATAGCTTGAGTTACTCTTTCCCAAGAATTCATATCATGAAAGATAAAGCTATAATCTTTATTTAAATATTTATTTAGCTTTTTAAAAAACTTGGTTCTTTTAAGTCTTAGTGTGTTAAGAATGTATTGTTAATTTTAGTTGATAAAGATTTTATAAGTCAAAAGAATAAATTAGAAGAGATTAACATGCTGGCAGTTAAGGCGGTTCAAGGGCCTTATCAAACTAAAGAAGAAATTTTATCTCTATTAAGGACCTTCAAAGATATGGTCAACCATTTGTTAGTTTAGAGAAGAACACCACCTCAAGATTTACTCTATCTAATGAGGTATACCATGAGTTATGCAAGTATGCTCTCCATACTTAGTATTGCCTATCGGCTATAAAGAGCTACATATATATTAAAGAACTATTGAAAGGCGAAGAGGAAATCACAAGCAAAAGCTAAAGCTAAAATACCTTACGTTAAAAGGCTAATGGCAAAATTAGGGAACCAAGCCTTTAAAATAGTTGATGGCAAAATTAGGATACCTACTAAACAAGAGAATACTTCTACATCCTATAACAAAGAGAGTTAAAGAATTTTTAGATGCCAAGCTCAAATTAGGTTCCATAACTTTAACTACAAGCATCTTATCGGTTTCTTTCTCAAGAACTGTAAAAGTTATGGAGCCTAAGGGCTATATAGCCTATGATACAAATGAGAAGAGTATAGATGGAGCCTATATAGAAGATAGTAAGTAGATGGTTCAAGAATCAGAATAATAAAGTCAATACTATTCTTCACCAAGTTAGTGCTAAAATCGTAAAGGAAGCAAAGGAAAAGATGCATGGGATAATATTAGAGAATCTTAAGAATATTCGTAAAGCTATAAATAGAAAAGTTTTAGGTATAAACGAATTTAATGGTAAGGTTCAGCTAATAAGTAAATACTCAAAGAAATTGAAGAGAAAGCTTAATTCGTGGAGCTTTCATAGCTACAAAGCTTTATTGAGTATAAAGAAAAATGGGAAGGTATTAAATTAGTACATATATGTTTATGCTAAAAATACTTCAGCCATATGCTCGGTATGTGGGTCAAGAATAGAATATACCCGAAAGAGCATAAATGCTCAAAATGTGGAATAAATAGGCATATTAACGCATGCTTTAACTTGTTAAAAACTCAATATGAAAGCCTGTGGTTCGGGCTGGATCGCCTCACAAATGTAGCCATGATTAGACCCTTAAACAAGGCAGTGAGCAAAAGTGGAAGTTAAGTCTCTAGGGTATCAACTCAAAACTAACAAAACCTTTTTAACACCCTAAGACTTAACAGAACCAAAAACTTAAAGCCATATTTTATATGGCTTATCAAAACCTTTATATTTTGAACTTTTATAATTTTATAGCGTTTATCTTAAATTCATCAAATCTTTCCCAAACCTATAACTAAGGTAACCTAACTTTGTTAAAGTAGAAGAGCTTAATTCCATGGGTGCCTTATATGTATACATAACTCATATCTTCATCATGTATATCCAATAGCTGATAGGGTGGTGTTTAACTCACGGAAAGGGAGTAGGGTTAAATTGAAAAGGGAAACTTGAATAGAACACATTACTCATTTGACTTTACCTAAATCATTAAATAAAGGATTATGTAAACCTTATAAAGCCTTCAAATTTTATAGATGCTATGGGAAAGTACAGAGTTTTAACCATGGTTCCATACTTTGATAAAGTAGTCAAAGTTTTTAATGAAGTAGCTCAAGTTGACTCCATTTGGGGGAAAAAATTGAGATTATACACGGAGGATGAATTGGCTGAGCTTTTACCAAATTATGATGCTTGTGTTGTATGGATAGACCCTTTAAAGGGAAGGGCTATGGAAGCGGGTAAGCATTTAAAGGCCATAGGGGTTCCTAGAGCTGGATACGATAATGTAGATGTAAAAAAGGCAACGGAATATGGAATTCCTGTAGTCTTCTCACCTGGAGCCAATTCATCAGCAGTAGCCGATTTTACCATGGGTCTGATCTTATCTTTAGTAAGAAGCATAGCCCAAAAGAATCACGAGATAAAGGAAGGGAATTTAAAGGGAAGATGGGCTCTCGTAGATGATGTTGGATTCGGATTAGAGGGAAAAGTTTTGGGAATATTAGGTTTAGGGAATATTGGTTGTAGAGTAGCTTTAAGGGCTAAAGCCTTTGGTATGCATATTATAGGCTATGATCCTTTCGTTGATGAAAATACTCAAACGGGTTTAGGAGTTTATCCTACTGAATTGGGAATAGAGTTATCTAGCTTTGAGGATTTGCTAAAGAGAGCTGACATAATCACTCTTCACTTACCTATAACACCTGAAACTAAGGGGTTAATTGGAGAGAGGGAATTAAGCTTAATGAAGCCCAATAGCTATATAATTAATACATCTAGAGGGAAGATAATAGATGAAGGGGCCTTATATAAAGCCTTAAAGGAAAGGAGAATAAGAGGAGCAGCTTTAGATGTTTTTGTGAAGGAGCCACTAGATTATGATAATCCTTTATTAAAGTTAGATAATGTTATATTAACTCCTCACATTGCTTGGTGCACGGAAGAAGCCATTTACCGATCAAACTATATAGTAGCTAAAGAGATCACAAGAATACTAAAGGGAGAGAGACCAAACTTAAGAAATGTAGCTAATCCTATTGTCATTAAGTTATAATTAACTCTTCATCTATTTTAATAGGTAATACTAGGGCATATACAAGATCAAAGCAGAATAGGTGTAGGATGGCCATAATTACCATTTGTATAGATGATGAGCTTAAAGAGCGTATAAAGAAGTTAAAGCATTTAAATTGGAGTGAAATTGTAAGAAAGGCTATAATTCAGAAGATTTAAGATGAAGACGGATTGTCCAAAAATTGGCAAAAAAGCAAATCTTATATAAAATTCTTGCTAAGTAGGCAGTGATACGGGCTCCTACCCTTCTTAGGATCTATACATTAAAGAGCCTTTAGGCCTATCACCGAGCAAATTTTTAATAGTCTTAATTAACAATTATATACATTTTTAACAACAATTCCTCGAAACCTTTTATGCTTTGTGGCTTAATTCTTTAAGTTTCTTATGTCTTGCTTTAATCTATGTATTGGTCTGTTGTTGATGAGAGGCTTATTAGGCGTGGTGAGCTTCTTCTTAGCTTGGACTTTCTTGAAGTCTATGA
>JARVJX010000064.1 GCA_029775995.1 Nitrososphaeria archaeon
TCTACAATAACTTCCCCTATAATTCAAGCCTAGACTAGATAGGAAGGTTTCTAGATTCCTTCATAGCCCTATACAACTGGGTGCTCTTCAATGCTTATCGTGACAACATCTGGTATCCTGAGCCGTTCTTCATAAGACATAGAAAATTACAGAGCTTAGAATCAAGTAAGAAGTTTGGCTAACTTTTGTATAACCTGCCCTTTAATTTCTTCGTTAAATTCTGTTGTCATGAAGGTCCCTTTCCACGAATGCAAAAATCTTTTATCTCCAATTATCGTCAATATAGACTTCCTGAGTTTTTCTCTAAATACTTCTGGATATGGCATTATTTCTTTAACTCTTTCTTCTAATCCTTCAGGTAATCCATTCTTCCAAACTAAAGTTGCTATATCTTTGGCATCGCTTGCTCTTCCTGAAATAACCTTAAGTATAAAGTAATCTTTGTAGCATGGAACTCTCACCTCTATTTCTCTATCAGCTATCTTAATTCTTTTTCTCCATGAGCTCAAAACAAACCTTTCATCTATTCTTACTATATCTTTTTCATCTCTACCAATTACTTCTCCTTCCATAAAATCCAGCGAAACTCTTACATGCTTTCTCCAAATTTTTATAAGCTTAATACATCTCATGTATCCAGAGCTATCTTTCTTTTCAAAGGTTTCGATTAAAACCTCTTCATCAAGCCATCTCTTTATCTCATCTAAATACCAATTTTCTTTCCTTAATGCAAAATCGCAATCCCTAGTTGACCTTGAAAATGGGATAAAGGCTCTTAGCCCATATCCTCCTATTAAAATGATCTTTGGATTTTCAAAGCTGTTCGATTTTTTAGATAAAAATTCTATTAACTTAGCAACCTCTTCTTCTCTTGCTCTTATTATCTCAACATATCTAGCCAAGCTCAACAACCTTT
Organism: Nitrososphaeria archaeon; assembly: GCA_029775995.1. Classification (GTDB taxonomy): domain Archaea; phylum Thermoproteota; class Nitrososphaeria; order Nitrososphaerales; family JARVJX01; genus JARVJX01. Next base: position 917 of record JARVJX010000064.1, read on the forward strand.
TCAACAGCCTCTTCTATCTCACGCTTAACATACTCATCTCTCAACCTAGGCTCTCTTACATCAAACACATCTTCTCCAGCCAACTTATTGATTAAATGACACCCATATTCCAAGGCTTGTCTAACTCTAATTTTTGTTCCACGAACCCTCCTCCAGTAACTTTGTTTAGACAAATCTTCTAACTTTATTCTATCTCTATTGGAATATAATGTTGCGAAAGCGTCAACGAAAGCCCATCTGCTCATGCATTCGATTATTGTTTCATCCATGTCTTCAACAAATAACTTTCCAGCCTTTCTATAGTTTGTTGGCTTAGCTGAGTGTTCTACTTGAACTCTCCAGCCTCTCCTCTTAGCGAACTCTTCCAATGCTTTACCATATGATCTATCTGAAACTTTTAACAAGTAAGCGTCTCTATGGATGAAGTCATTATTCCATAATGAAGCGGCTGTCTGACATGAAATTATCTTAAAGCCTTTATCCTTTTCAAAGAAGTCCCAAGAGTCTTTAATATTATCTGGAACCCAATACCAACCCCACCTAACCTTCTCCACCAATCCAGCTCTAGCTAATTTATTCAAGTACTCCTTGGCATGTGTCTCAGTCTTTTCTATATCCTTAACTTTAACCAAGCAGCCAGCATACCTTTTTCTCAACCTTTCGTTGAAGCGTTTTAAGTAGTCTGCCATTAGTTCACCTTTATTTATTAATTGGCAAAACTTATATTTAAATGTTCACCTTTTAATAATTTTTGGCAAAATAAATTACGGCAATTTTTCCTTCAATAAAACTCATTCTCACTAGTAACATTCTCTTTTCATGGCTTATGAAGTTATTAGTAAAGCAATAGGGAACAAAAGGAATTATCGCTTAAGCAGATTAGGCTTAGAATGCAATGTTGAAGATTCAGTTTTTACCATGAATCATTACGGTACTCCAATTCTTAAAGTTGATTTGTACGAAGGAAAAGTTTTAGGTTATGGAGGCTATAGCCTAACAGATTCATCTTATATCAATCATGCATTAAAAGAAATTTCTGAACTATATGGTTTGGATAATAACTTTCATTGCAGGCATAGCAGAAGATTTAATAAAATTTGGTTAGAAGATTCTGAAGGAAACCTTTACGATAACGATATGCAATTGCTCGATAAAGATGAAGTTTCTAAAAAAGATAAAGAGTTTGAAGCAAGAGTTAAAAGAGCAATTAAAGTCTGGGAGAGAAGAGTTAAGAAAGGAGAAATAGCTGGAAGGATTGATGAGGATACTGTTAAGCCTAAGAGAATTTCTCATTCTGATAATGAAGGAACTGTTTATCAAAGACTTGATTCTGATTTGAAAACTATAGAAGCTTATGTTCTACCTCAAAGTTCATTGGATGAGTCTTGCTGGTTAAGTCAGTTTCGTGGTTTAGATGCTTGTTATGAATGCGAGACTTTAGGAAAAGAAGATGGTGGAGGAGGATATAAGTTCTTACATATGGTTCTTGGGTTTTATGCTTTGTTTCAGACCGATAATGGCTGGTTGTCCTCCAAGTTCTTACATATGGTTCTTGGGTTTTATGGGTTTAGGTATCCTGAGATATTTCTCTGCGAGTATCAGAGTAAAGATCCTTCTAAGCCTAGAATTTTTCGAGCGTTGAGAAAGTAAGGGAGAATTGGAATTATACGATAAGAAAAGCGCTAATTAAATTTTATAGGCATGCTGTGGGAAAAAGAGAAACGATAAATGTAAATGCTTTATAGTCTAGTATAAGTTTTAGGTAGATTTTATTCGAGTTGAAAAAGCTCATGAATGCATAGAAAATGTAGTAAGTGAAATGAAGAGTGGGAAGATAAAATTATTTCCCTACGTCCCTTTACGTCTTTTTCAGAGTAGTGTGGCAAAGACTAAAATAGATTCAGAAACAGCTGACAAGATACGAGAAACGGCGAAAGAGCTTGTTAAAACATACTATAAAAGAAACCCTACGGATGCAAGGGCCCCATCCACTATAGGCTACGCTTCGCTTTATGTTGGTTGTATGTTGAATGGTTTTTATCTAACTTTGGAAGATATTTCCAGAACAACGAGTAAGGGTGTAGGCTCAATAAGAGAAGCTTATAAAGACATACAAAAAATACTTGGTTTAAAAAATCGTTAGCATTACGAATTCTATTAAGATTTACTCTAGCATAACTCCAGGTACTTTTAAAGACACCTCATCTAAAATTATCCTTGCTGGCCTTTTTATTACTGACTTGAAGTTATCTTTTTCCTCATCGGGATAAAGGGCTATTACCGCTCCCTCTCTGCCGTACCCAATAGCCCTGGTATACGCTCCGCTCCTGTCTAAAAATCTGGCTAGCTCATTAATGCTTTCATTGACTCCCCCTAAGGATGTTAAAAGTTTATGTGTTATAGACATGAGTTTACCTAACAATTCAAGCTTTCCATCTTCGATATATTCCTTACCCTTTATAGCTATTTTGCTTAGTGCATTATAAATGTAATCAGCGAGTGGACATAGAGTTTGAACTTGAACTTCTTTTTCTGTAGGTGGACGTACCGCTGGCTCTCCACCTGTGTCAACAATCAAAATTGGCAAGGTATCCCCGTTAAAATCAAAGCTGTCAATTATTGGAAAAGTTCTTTTAAATCCTTTTCGAAAAAAGATAGTACCATGTTTATATGGGGTTCCAAAAGTTGAGGTAAAAATGCTTGTAAGACTAGTATAATTCCTAATTTCTTGCAATGCTTTCTTATATTTTGCTAAATCCGTGCGCAATATAGTTATTAGTCTAGGCCCCACTGCAACCTGAAATACATATTTTTTCTCTTCTTCAGATAGACCTCCTTTCTTAGTGGTTATAATTTCTACCTTCAAATAATCATGTTCTTGCATGAACTTAATCATAGCCGCAGATAGTGCTACAGAGAGTGCTGATGAAGCTCCTAAACCAGCCTTAAGCGGGGCTTCGTAGATAACCTTACCTTTAATTCGCCCAGGATAGGAATACGTAGCCTCCCTTATAAATGTGAGGGTTCAAACCCTAAAGTAAATTAGGTCTAACGTGCAAAAATAGAGCAAATATTTTAGCGACTTTTAGCCGAAAAGAGCTCAATTTTGGCTAATTTTGAATCTAGGAAATAGTGCGGGGGATGGGATTTGAACCCACGAACCCCTAAGGGATGAGGTCCTAAGCCTCACGCCTTTGACCAGACTAGGCAACCCCCGCAACCCTAAAAATTAAAATCCCCAATTTAAAATTCTTACCTTAAAGCTTATGAGTCTTTCTAGCAAAATATCCTTGAGCCATTTATAGGTTACACTTCTAATCTTACATCATAAAGTATGAAAAGTTATCTAGCCGATTACCTAAATACTCTATATCTTTGACCCACAGGCTCTATTTACCTGAGAGTTCTCCTCTAAAGAGTTTTCCTCAAATTTTACATGCGCAAAAGTATAAAAGTAAAGTATCTAAGTTTCCTATTTTTAAGATAATTACTCTACGTGAACCCTTCTTACATCTATATCTTCACCTAAAACATTAAGAATCTCTCTTACTATTCTATTGGGATCTTTAGCTTGAGTTATAACCCTCCCTACTACCACAATATCAGCACCACTCTTTAAAGCTTCAGGGATAGTCTCAACATCCAACCCTCCAGCTGCAGCTACCAACAACCTCTTACCCTTAAAATTCTCTTTAATAGCTTTAATTAATTCAAAGCTTCCTCCCCTTACACTCTCAGTATCTATTCCTCTATGCACCAACACTATATCTGGTAATTCTTTCAATTGCTTAAGCACATCCAAGGGGTCTGGAACATTCATCAAATCTAGATAGGAGTATATGCCTAACCTTTTAGCTTCGTAGATGAACTTTTCTATAGTTTCAAGAGCTGCTAGACCTGAAACCGTTACAGCATCAGCCGTTTCTTCTTGGGCTATATCTACTTCTACCTGACCTACATCTAAGGTCTTTAAATCAGCTACTATAAAGGCATCTTTTGAAATCTCCCTAATTTCTTGAATACACCTTAATCCATTCTTTTTTATTAGAGGAGTTCCTGCTTCTATGATGACTCTATCACTCTTCGGTATTTCTGCTAAAACCTTCTTTACCCTATTCATATCGGTTATATCAAAGGCTATTTGTAAATAGGGGGGATTCCATAACCTTGGGTATTTGAAGCCCATCACAGGGTGTATGGCTCTATCCTTCTCATAAAAGAGTTTATCTAAGGATGGATAGTTAGCCAAGGCTCTCTTTATAGCTAACTTTGTAGCTCCATAGTTATACTGATAGATCTTTCTGTAATCTTGGGCATTAGGATGAATAAATACGCTAACTATTATAACCCACTCATCCACTTTGTCAGCTGGTATCACACCCTCTTCAACTAAATCTGCAATGGCCTTTGCTACAGCGGATTGGGCTGGACCAAAGAGCTTATTAGCTTGCTCTAGATTCTTAATGGTAACTTTAGGGATTATAAGAGAGTAGGGTTTAGAAGGAAGATTTGGTCTTATTATGGCAAGCAAAGGGGTATGACCAGCCGATAATTGAGATAAAGCATTGGCAAAGGCTTGACCTACAACCCCTTCTTTTTCTCCTATAATTAAATCTATATGAGCTATCTCTGGTTCTTTTCCTATTAAAGCCTCTCCTATAAGGAACATTTTCCCCACTCATTTTAATAAAATAATACATATATTTCTTTTGTATAAATCATCCATAAAGAATTTATAGAGGGATTTGTAAATATTTTAATGTATGCTTTAACTCTTATACCTTACTCTTCTAGCTTGGTCTCAAAATCTTCAATGGTATATTTCATAGGATCAGAAGCTCCCAATTCCCCTCTATGTATCAAAACAGCTCGGGCTAAGAGCCAAAATACAGCTGCTAAAGCCTTTCTTCCTCTATTGTTAGCTGGAATTATAAGATCTATGTTAGTAGTTATGCTATCAGTATCACAAACAGCTATAATGGGTATGCCTACCTTTACAGCCTCATCAATAGCCTGATAATCCATGGCAGGGTCTGATACTATTAATAGCTCTGGGTCTAAATGCCCAGGAAATAAAGGATTTGTAAAGGTTCCTGGCATAAATCTACCCAACAAAGGTATGGCTCCAGTAAGTTCACAAAATTTCGTAACAGGCATCTTTCCATGCTCTTTAGATGAATATAGTACAACCCTTTTTGGGTCATGCCTAGCAATGAATTTCCCAGCAATATCGATTCTTTGTAAGGTTTTATTAATATCTATTATGTGAGTTCCTTCAGGTCTTACTTTCTGAATAAAATTCTCCATATATTTGGTCCTTTGTAAAGTACCAACTCTTATACCTGTAGCTATAAGAGCTTTCTCGGTAAGCTGACCTCCAGCCAAAGATTTCTCTACAGAACCTTCCTCATCCCTTTCTTCTTCATTGGTTTTCTTTTTTGACATGCTCATATGCCCCTCATATTACTAGGCTATAAGTTTACCATTCTTAAATTGTAATCTTCTGAAAGCCTTAAAAGCTCATTCAGCTTAGCTATTCTCTCTCCCCCTAATACTCCAGCTTTAAGCATCTTTGATTCAGATGCTAAGGCAAGATGAGATATATGCCCTTCAGGTACATCTCCAGATCTGTGAGAAGTTATTAGAGAATAGTTTAAACTTTTTGCCTTCTCTATGAAACCCCAAGCATCCCCTAAACCCCCTACCTGATTAACCTTTAGTATGGCTGAATTTCCAGCTTTAATCCTACTTGCATACTCTAACCTTACTGGATTGCTGGCAAATAGATCGTCACCCGTTATAAAGAGAGATTTAAATTCTTCTGTAAGCTTTGCAGTACTTTCAAAATCCTCTTCTTGAAAGGGGTCTTCAATATAGAATAGGTCATACTTTTCTATGATGCTTCTAAGGTAATTTCTTTGCTCTTCTTTATTTCTCTTTATCCCTTCTCTTTCATATACATAAACACCTTTATTAGGGTCCCATAAAGTTGAAGAAGCTACATCTAAACCTAACTTAATTTCAAAGCCCACTTCATCCATAACCCTATTTATAGCTTCTTTAACCTTTTCAAGGGCTTCCTGATTACCCATCTTAGGAGCCCAAGCCCCCTCATCCCCTTTACCCTTAGTAAAATCTGGCAAAAACTTTAACAATATTTCTCCTAAAGTTTGATGAACTTTAAAGTTAGCCTTTAAAGCCTCTCTGAAACTTTTAGCCCCTACAGGGCATACCAAGAATTCTTGAATATCTGGGGATTTTCCTCCGGCATGCTTTCCTCCTCCCAAGATGTTCCCCAAAGGAAAGGGACAAAGATAACTTTCTTTTTTGTTAATAAGCCTAAAGAGAGGTTCCTGCAAATTCTTTGAAGAAGCATCAAGCATAGCAAAGGTTACACAAAAAGGTATAGCTCCCCCTATTCTTGAATAATCACTAGTACCATCTAACTCCCTTAACAATATGTTGATACCTTTATAATCTAGAGCATCAAAACCCAATAGCTTAGTCTCAATCTCCTTAAGAACCTTTAAGGATTCATCGAGTTTACCTTTTGCAAAGGGCTTAGCTTCAAACTTACCTACACTTGCACCCTCCGGGTAAGAGCATCTACCCCAATGCTCATTTACCCTTATATTAACTTCTAAGGTTTCTACTCCTCTACTGTTAAATATTACCCTTGCTTTAATTTCTTTAATTGATAAATCGCTCATCTTTAAAGATTTTGGTGGGTCTTTTCTCTCTCAGCAATGGCTACATAGTAAGGCAGTATCTGGTCGATAGCTTCTATATGAGTTAAAAGCATTCTCCTACAGCAATATCTTTCTATACCCATATCGTCTAGCACTTTTTTAGGCGTCTCTCCCTCATTTACCCTTTTTATAAATTCCTCATACTTATCCCCTATCAAATTACCACAGGTAAAGCATCTTATAGGTATTAGCATTTTGAATCACCTATAAGATTTTTGTCTTCTCCTCCTAGCCCCAGGGCCTCCAAATTTCTTAGACTCCTTTCTTCTAGCATCTCCAACAAGTAAATGCCTGTCATAATTTATTATTCTCTCTTTAAGTTCTTTACTCTTAACAGTCCCAACTAAAGCTTTAGCTATAGCCATGGCTACAGCCTCAGCTTGGCCCATAAATCCACCTCCCTTTACAGAAACATTGATATCAAACTTGTTTCTAATAGAATCGCCTGCAAGTTCTAGGGGTAGCATCATCCGCTCTCTAGCTATTTCAGGTTGAATTAACTCTATAGGAATTTGATTAACCCTTACTCTACCATTTCCTTCCATTATAATAGCTGTAGCTCTAGCGGTTTTTCTTGATCCTGAGTAAGGCTTAAGTTTCTGCTCCTTAACCATATTCCCAACCTAAATTCTTTCCTAACTCTCCAAGGCTCAAGTAATAGGCTCTAGGTTTTTTAGCCTTTGCCTTCTCTAAAGCTAAAGGTTTCACCTTCTCTATTTCCTTTGGAACACCTAAATAGACCTTAATCCTTTTAAAACTTTCCCTCCCCTTAGCCTTTTCTCTTGGTAGCATGCCTCTTATGATTCTCTTTAAGACTTTATCAGGTCTTCTGTAATGTCTCGGCGTATGTCTAGGATGTATTTTGCTCTTTATTTCTAACTTCTCTAGCCACTCGTTTATTATCATTTTCTTATCTCCAGAAATAAGAGCTTTCTCAGCATTAATTATCTTCACCCTATTTCCTTCCAAAGCAAATTTTGCAGCGTAAGATGCTAACCTACCCACTATTAATCCGTCAGCATCTATTACCAATTCCCTCTCCAATTTACCCTCCAATTATCAAAACCCCGCTTCCTTTAGGATACTTTTCAACAAATTCATCTAAACTTAAGGTTTTTCCTTTAGCTTCCTTTATTTTTTCCCTTGCTTTCTTGGAGAAGCTGTAAGCTCCTATAACTAACGCATGGTCTAAATTGCCTGAACCCAAAACTTTCCCAGGAACTATAACTAAATCATCTTTTTTGGTTAAACGTGAGATTTTCCCCAGATTTACAACAATTTCCTTTGACCTAGGCTTTTCTAGAAACTCACTTACACTTCTCCATAAGGAGGCCTTTTCTTCCTTGGCTTTTCTCTTCAGAAGTTTTATCAACTTTAATCTTAAGGGATTTTTTCCTCTTTTCAAGAAATTTCACCTACAAAAGCTTTAAGCTTTTCCAATTTGTTAGCCAAAAGTTCAACAGATTTAAGAAAGATAACCTCAGGTTTTAAGTTACCTGTAGATTCTAAATGTAAAAGGTAATTTTGCTCAGTATCATCCAAGGGTTTTAGCACAGCAATATTTGCAGCCTGCCACTTTGCATGGTCTTTACCTCTGCCCAACTTAGCATAAGCTTCTAACTTTATCTTTTGGTTTGGAGCCAGTTTTACTATAGGTATGTTATCGCTAACAGGTCTTATCTCAGGGTCTTCAGATACTAAATCTCCCGAATATACGGTTTTAATACCATCCTTTCCTTCAGCATCTAAAACTAACATTACCCTACATTTAGGGCAGCCTAAAGGATTCTTACACTCACATTCTTCAGGAGGCACATATCTTTCAAGATCTGTTTTTAAAGGTAACAAACCTAGCCTATGGGCTAAAAGTTCATCATAAAGTACAGAGCTATTTTCAATTATAACCACATCATCTATAGCCATGGTGTAAACTTCACTAAGGGCAAACCTCCTTAAGGCATTAGCATAGCTTCTAGGGATTTCCCTAAGCTCCAAAACTATCTTCCTATCACTAAGCTCAACAACACTAATTTTTACCAACCTTCAAGGTGAAGGTGGAGCCTACTAATATATTTTTAATCCTGAACCTCTTCACCACCTCTTAATATTCTTGTTAAGGTAGCAGATAATTCAACAAAGCCTTCCATTGTAACAGAAGATATGGGAATTAATTCAAAGCCCATGCCAAGCTTTAAAAGACTTCTAAGTAGACCGAAATTTAAAAGATAATTGTTTCCTGAGTAATCTCTTCTAAGCTCTTCCTCCAAATACTTTACATTAGAAGACCAACTCATTGCCTTCTTCCAATGCTCTCCTAAATCTTTCTTTGATAAGGCTGATACTTGAGGTAATTTTAGCCTAAGTTGTATAGAAGAGGCTAATAAAGCTATAGATAAGAAATTTGAGGGGGTTGATAGTAAAATAGAATCAAACAAAAAGATTAGGGCCTTGTTATCCCCCTTTATATTTTCAGCTATATAGGGACCACTGGATCTGAAGGCAAAGAGTTCCATTTGACCTGGTGTATCTATAATAGCTATATCAGGATTTAGAGAATTCAATTCCTCTTGTAGCTCTGGGAGGTTAGTGGATATTAGATCAGAGGCTAAGATTAATGCCCCATTTGGACCCAATCCGTAATTTTTCATCAAAAGGTTTATGTCTATATAATCCCTTATATCTATATCGGGCTCGTAAGGAAGATTTATGGCTCCAGGATCTAAATTTACCCCTATTGTATAGTTTCCTTTTTCATTATACCAAGGTATTAAGTTAGCTGTGAGAAGAGATTTTCCTGAGCCTGCGGTACCAATTATAAATATAATATCCATCACAATATTGAGCCTTTAGATATCTCATAAGTCTTTCCTTATGACAGGCACTTGCACACATTAATAAAGTATATAGCTTTGGAAGGCACTTTAATGCCATCAATCTAATATGTCCTATCAACAAGAATACATATTACTAACCTCCCAGCTGGTGGGCTCAATTTTACGCTCTTGTCTCCTTAGTGAATGGTTATCGTTATTAACCATTTGTATGCTGATCTAGATTTTTCCACTATGTTCTAGCGTAAGCTGAGGCTCCAATGCTTG
>JARVJX010000065.1 GCA_029775995.1 Nitrososphaeria archaeon
AAGCCTCCTCCAAGCATTGGAGCCTCAGCTTACGCTAGAACATAGTGGAAAGATCTAGATCAGCATACAAATGGTTAATAACGATAACCATTCACTAAGGAGGCAAGAGAGTTAAATTATATTGTTTCGGTTCAAAGAGACCTGTGTGGTTAGCAGGTTATATGAAGGCTCAGCAATGGAAGCTATGGTGTTGCGTGATGCAATCAGCTGATGCTGAGAAGTTAAGGAAGGTAGAGTGTAAGTATGCATCATACCAAAATTAACATACTATATTTAACACATTACCTACTTAACAGAACCCTTTAATCATAAGGTATTGTATTATATAATCTAGCTTTCTCAATTTGTTTTTAGTAACTTTACTCTCATATATTATTCACTATAAAAGCACTTATGGATGATTAAGGGCTCTTTTTGAAAGACTAAAACTCCTTCTTAGCATGACTCTTAACACCTAAATAGGAGGATCTTTTAAACGTATAAAGCGTAGTTTCCTCTACTTGGAGTAAGCTTCTTTTTGTCTAGGTCTAAAGTAAAACCATGCCCTTCAAGGGTAGCTACTCCTACCACCGGGACTGCTCCTTCAAAGGAGGCAACCCTTACAGGCCAAATTCTTCCCTCTAGCTCTAGGTCAACTAGATAGAATTTTGCTTTTATGATTCTCCCATCACCAAGAGTTAGCTCTAGGGGCTCAGGTCTTTCCCCCATGCTCTAACCCTTTGAATTGTGTTAATGGGTAAAACTGTAAAGGTAGCACCTGAATCTACTAAAACATTTTCTAGGGTCTCCTCTCCTTTATTTCCTCACACTCTTACCTTTACAAATACGTGCCCCACCACTAGCTAATCTTAAAAAAAGCTAAAAAACTTTAATTGGAGCAAATAAACTACCATAATATGTAAAGATTCTTTGAGATTACCCTAAGTTGTTAGCTTTAAAAAGCTTTAAAAGAACAGCTTAACCAATTACCAAGGAAGGCTGAAATTAACTAATTACTCAGTTATCTATGCTTTAAACACTAAGCAAAAGTATCTTCAGTATATTTAGAGGTTTAAGGAACAGACCTCTAAATATCCTCTCTAGCCCTCCTTCAACACATAAGCAGCTAACTCTCTGACCAGCCAGCTCAACCATGTTCCTTGCCATTTCATCTATTTTATCTTAAACCAATTAGGTAATTCTTGCTCATCCTCAACTAAAGATGCTAACATCCTTCTCTTTAAGATAATCTATACCAAAAGCTAAAGAATAGATTTAGAAGCTTCTTAAACTACCCTTTGTTGCAGTATAAAACATCATCCTTCAACTTTTAGAAGTGAAATGAACGAGATGTAGCTATCTTTATGGTTTAGTCCCATAACTGAATTTTTCTCCTGTTCGTGTAATCTTAACAATTGGCGCCTACCATGTTCATCGGATACGATTCAATCAGAGGAGTTGTGAACTGAGCCTATCTCTATTAAAAGTTTATAGGATGCAATAGGGTAGAGAAAGTGGTCATGGACCAAGATTTGATAAATATAGTTGAAGATTTACCAAAAGGAGGTGCAAGGATTCTTTTAGAAGGGTTTCCAGATGTGGGTTTGGTTGGTTTTATATCTGTTTCTTACATGATAGAAAAGTTAGAGATGAAAGAAATAGGCTATATAGATTCAGAATTACTTCCCCCCTTAGTAGTTATAAACGATTCTAAAGTTAGGAACATCATAAGGCTTTATCATAAAGATGATATAGCTGCTTTAATATCTGAAATACCTATCCCTTTACCCTTAATTAGACCTTTAGGAAATTCTTTAATAGATTGGTGTAAAGGCAAGGAAATAAAAGAAGTTATATCTATAAGCGGTATTGCTGAACCAAATAGATTAGATATAGATGTTCCAAAGGTTTTGGCAATTGCAAGTAATAAAGATTTTTTAGATTATCTAACTCACAAGATAGGTATAGAAAAGTTTGATGAGGGTTATCTAACGGGCTTTAAGGCTGAGCTGTTAAAAGAAGGGGCAAAGAGAAACTTTAATGTGGCTCTACTTCTTGCGCAAGCTCATTTTAATTACCCTGATCCAGGGGCAGCTGCTCAAATGATTTTAAGCCTCTCTAAACTATTCGATAGAAAGATAGATGTAACTCCTCTTTTAAAGAGTGCTGAAATGTTAAAGGTTCAGATGAGAGATTTGATGAGAAGAACGAATGAAAACTTAATAAGACTACAAAAATCAAAGGAAATGGAGGTACCTCCTGTTTATGTATAAAAGGTGGTAAATTTGTCTCTTTGGAGAAAAAGATTCTTTAGTAGGATAAGGGAAATAGAAGAGGAGATAGATAGAGCTACCGAGGAATTATTTAGAGAAATAAAAGAGGAGGAATTAAGAAGAAATTATATAATACCCTTATATAATATAAGGGAAAATGAAAGAGAATATATTATTTCCATCGATATACCTGGAGTAAATAAAGAGGATATAAATCTGGAATTACAGAAAGATAAGCTAATATTAGAGGGTCCTTGTAATATAAAATTACCTTCAGGTAGAGGTAACTGTTATAAGTTAGCCATAGAGCTTACAGAGCCCATAGAGCCTGAAAAGGTAAGGGCAAGATACAAAAATGGGGTATTAGAGATCTCTATACTTAAAAAAGCAGAAGAGAGAAGAAAGATTCGAATAGAATAATTACCAATAACTAGTATAATTCCAAGTTGGATAGATAGGAAACTCTTTAGTTATAAATTCTAATAAAGCTGGCTTACCATTTTCTACTTCTCTCATACCTCTTTTTAAAGCCGGGATTATCTCATCAGGTTTTTCTATCCTCTCACTATACCATCCTAAGCCTTCAGCTACCTTTGAATAATTTGTTATGGTATGGGATAGCAATTTACTAGTTGTTGGAACCCTTTTGCTATAGCCTCCAAAGCAAGAGTTATTTAGTATTATTGTAAGTATAGGGATCTTCTCCCTCAAAGCTGTATCTAAATCCATACCTACCATTCCAATGGCTGCATCACCCATAAAGTTTACAACTAATCTATCAGGTTTAGCAAGCTTTGCCCCCATAGCAGCACCTAAAGAGAAACCTAATGTTGTAGTATGTCCTCTCCAGTAATCTCCCCAACCCAAATATCCCCTTGGTATGATAGCTTGGTAAAAGGAGGATATCTGATCCCTTGGGTTACCTGAATCATGAGTTACAATGGTATTCCTTCTATCAACGGTATGCATAAAATCCCATAAAACCCTATAGGGATTGATTGGTACCTCATTAGAAGTAAAATAAGGTATCCATTCCTTTATCCATTCTTCTTTTACCCTTTCTAACTCTTCTTGAATCTTTTTTGAATCCCTAAACTTTCCTTGCCTTTGAACTTCTTTTATAAGTTGAGTTAAAATAACCTTTGCATCTCCTATAAGGGCATAATCTACCCTTTGATACTTATCCACATCACTTATATCATTTGTAACTTGAATGATGTTTTTACTTGGAGGCAAGGCATAATTCATGAACTTTTTATCAACGCTTAAGCTACTACCAATGGCTAAGATTAGATCAGCCTTTCCTAAAAAATATGCCACTGGTCTTCCTACTATAAAACCAACAGAGAGAGGATGGTCTTCAGGAAAGGCACTCTTCCCCTTCATGGTAGTTATAACAGGAGCCTTTAGTAGCTCTATAAAATCTAAAAGCTCTTTACAAGCATCAGCGTAAAATACTCCCTCACCAACGTAAATTAAAGGAAACTTTGAATCTAGTAAAGCCCTTACAACCTTCTCTACATCCTCTTGATTAGCCATTGATAGAAATCTTTTCGTGGGATTATAATCATAATCATAATCAAATTCCCCCAAATCTTCTCCTGCTACATCAGAAGGTAACTCAACTAATACTGGAGAAGGCTTTCCATTCTTTAGATTATGAAAAGCCCTTCTCATAATCTCGGAACTCCTTTTTGCCAAATTTATTCTCTCTGAAAACTTTGTAATATATTGATAATTCTTAACAGCATCAAATACTTTTAGACCTATTCCTTCTCTATTTATCCCTCCAGTAATTACTAAAATAGGTGAAGAATCAGAATAGGCATGCGCTATGGCGGAGAAGGAATTCTCAATTCCAGCTGATTCTTGAACTGTTGCTACTCCTATCTTCCTTCCATTAGAAACCCTACTGTAGGCATCAGCCATGTTAATGGCTACCCTTTCACTTCTAGCCATTATATTCCTTATTCCTACCTCATCACAAGCGTTTGTTATAGGGGCTAAAGGGAAGCAGGTTACGAATTCTATCCCTTCTAACTTTAAGATTCTTGCAATAGCTTCTTCCCCTTTCAAGGTTACCTAAAGTTATAAATTGAATCCTTATAAAGATTTTATAACATATAGTAGAATACCAAATATTTCTTTGTGGTTTGAGTTATATCTCTCATTTATCTTTTCTTAATTTATAAATTGAAATGTTATTGATGAAAGGCTCATTAAGCATGGTAGCTTCTATTTTTGGGCTTAAAGAATAGCGCCTAATTTAAATATGATAAGTTTCTCCTGCCACTACATCAAAGTACAACAAGTTGTTCTTATTTGAGCATTTAGGGTTAAGTTTGACTTTAGATTTAAGAAGGCGTATCTGTAATCAAAGTTGTAGCATAAATTTATCCATACTGATACAAAAGCAAGGTTAAGTGTGTAAGAAAAATTGCTCCGTGTATTAATCATTGTGGCTTGTTTTCCTTTTTGTATGTTGGTTTTTAAAGGTTTATGGTTATGTTATATATGGATATTTTTATTACGAGTTCTTTGGCTAGTTTGTGGTTGCTTAGTTATGAAGTATTCTCTAAAGAGACCTTTAAATTTATAAAGGAATTTGTAAGAAAGTTCATATTCATAACCATGGTATAGACTATTGAATGTATATATTCATTTAATTAGCTATGGTAGGATTGGAGACAAATTAACCAAACCTAGCATTTTACAGACTTGGCATATAGAAGAGGATGATAGATTGCCACAAAGCACACAAAACTTTATCTGCTTTCTCCCTTCTACATTAAGATTTTGGGCCATCTTTAAAGCTGTTTTTAATATACCATATTTCGCTCCTGCATGTTTAGCCTCTAAGCTATTCAGAAATCTTCTTATCTCTCCCCTTATACCTTCTCCACTATAGGGACAGGGTATGCTCTGAAAGGGTATATTATTAAGATATGCATAAAGGCTTATCTCTTCTTCGTAAAGCTCCATAAAGGGCTTTACCCTTCTTATAGCAAATTCGCTTTTAGGCTCCAACCTAGGGTCTACCCACTTTATCCTATCCATCTCACCCACTAAGAGATTGATCATAAAGCTTTGGATTATGTCATCCAAATTGTGAGCTGTGCATAAAACGTTAACCTTAAGCTCTTTAGCAGCAAGGTCTAAAGCTCTTCTTCTCAATACTCCGCAAAAGGTACAAGAAGTCAGTTTGATTTTTCTTTCCTTCATAGCTTCATCTAAGGAGAAGCCGTAAAGATCTTCATAGCTAACTATCTTTAAGGGGACTCTTAAATTATCTGTAAATTCTTTAACAAAGCTAATTGATTCCTCTCTATAGTTAGCTATTCCTTCATCTACAGTAATGGCATATAACTCATTACTATGCTCTTTAGCCAATTTGCTTAAAACCTGTAATAAAGATAGAGAGTCCTTACCCCCTGATACAGCTACCCCTACTCTATCTCCATATCTTATCATCTTATACTTTGAGATGGTTCTCCTTGTCTTTGTTATAATGGATTTTTTGAAGCATTCTTTACATAGGTACTCTCCAGAATACTTTCTAAAGTAGAAGGCATCTCTCTTACAATTGAAGCAGCTGACTTTTTTTATACTCATCTTTAATATCTTCTATTCTTCTAAATAATAACTTTAATACTTCTTGTTTTTATCTTATGCTATGAGCTTGAGATTTGTAATAACTACCTATGGGAATAGAGAGGAAGCTGAAAGGTTAGCAAAAGAGTTCATCGATAGGAAGTTAGTAGCCTGTGTTAGTCTTATACCTATTAAATCTTTTTACATCTGGAAGGAAAAAACTGAAGAAGCTGAAGAAGTATTAGCCTTACACAAAACAACTACTTTAAATTCCAAGAAGCTCATGAAGGAGATTGAGGCTAAACATAGCTATGAAGTTCCTGAAATAGTGGAGTTAAGGGTTAATAGAGTTAATAGAGCCTATTTAAAATGGTTGAAGGAATCAATTTATAGGAAAGCGCAAAAGGGCTAAAGCTCCTCCTAGGGAATCTAAATGAATCCCTAAATCTGTAGTATTATCCAAAAAGTAAACTTCCCCCCTATTTCTTTCAACCATATCTATCATCTTCACTAAAACCTCTTCATCTGCCTTTTGAAAGACTTTATCAGAAATTAGTAAAGAGTTTATGGCTCCAAGCTCAGAAGCCTTTAAGCAAGAATCTAAGGAAAATACGATTTTTTCATCTTTCTTAGCCAACCTTTTTAAGGCTTCTTCAAGGATAAAGTAAGCCCTTTCTAACTTGCTTCCCCTTATAATATTTCTGAAATTAATATTTTTTAAGGTTTGTAGGATTCCTTCTTCACCTGCGATATCTACCCCCTCTATAACGTGGATGGGATTATTTATTTTCTCCTTCAAATAATTGGAAAGCTCTCTCTTTAAATTTCCAGGCCCCACTATAACTATTTCAAAATCATCTTCCATTAGGGCTTTAGCTATAGTATTAAAGTAGCTTTGCTTATTAAAGCCCCTTTTAGGGTAAAGTTTACCTTCAAAATCTGATGTGAAATTCTTTAGGAGCTTTAAATGGGTTCCTGCTAATAGGGCTAAAGCTACCTCTCTATGGTCTAAAGCTACTATCAAAAAGCTTTTGCTTACGTTCTTCCTAAGAAAGATCAAATCAAGGTGATTCTTTTCCCACCTTTCCTTAATTATAGAGAGCTTGTATCTTGGGGATACATTTAAAGAATGGTACCCCTCGCTTATGAGCTTCTCATTAGAAGATTCTAGGATCTTACCACTTATCCTTAGCCTTGCTAAGGTTCCATCTAACATTACCTTATCTACTCTCAGCTTAACGCTAACCTTTATCCTTTCCTTTTCAGGTCTAGAAAAAATTCCCTTCCTCTTTATTACCCTTGTAGTTTTACCTGATACCAGATCGTTTGGCTTTAAAACTCTCCTTAAGACCCAAAGGTCTTCTAAATCCTCGGGTATGAGCTCTAGGAATCCTTGGTTCTTAGAAAAAGCAGATACTATCAACCCTTAATCTAACTTTAGGTCTTTAAAGGTAGCTATTAACAATTCTTTAGGCCTATTATTCAATTCACCTACTCTATGTCCAATGATTCCTTTAATCTTTGCCTTTAAAGATGCATCTATTAACCTTTGGGTAATTATTCCATCAAAGATTAAATAGCTTACATCTTTTAATTCGCTAAGCTTTCCTATAAGCTCACTAACTGGAAATCTCGCCTTTGTATTTAGTTGCTCATCTAAAGCTTCAGCTTCAAGGGTTCCGTTCAAATTAGGATAAAGCTCTCTAACCTTATCTTCTAAATCCTTTGGAATTACCATCCCTTCTCCCTCCTCCTTTACTTTAACTTCCATAGGAGGGGCTTTTAGAATTTCCACTATTTCTAAAGGTGTTAGTTCTTCTACCTCTCTTCCTGGAGGTGCCCTGTAAACTTTATAAATTTTAGCCACGTTCATTAGCTCTTTAACTATCAAATCCCCCACTCTATCACCATCTAGAAAGGCTACCAACTTTTTCTCATTTGATAGCTTAATTATACTTTCTGGAATACGGACCCCATCTAAAGCGATAACATTATCAATCCCTGCTCTAAGAAGATTTATTACATCGGCTCTACCCTCAACTACATAGACTTCTTCAGAATCAAAGATACCAGGACCTGCTGGCAAACCCTCTTTACCGTAATTTACTATCCTCTTCTTTGTTGCTTCCATAATCTCCCTAAGATAATCTTCGCTTTCACTGCTAACTTTAGTGGACCAAAGTTTAACTATTTCTTTAGCCCTTTCTACTATGAGCTTTCTCTTTGTAGATCTAACATCCTCTATGCTTTGAAGGTAGAAATTTGCTGTGTAAGGTCCAACTTTATCCACATGCTCTACAGCTGAAGCTATCAAAGCCGATGTGTTTATATCAAGAGAAGAAGGTATCAATACTTCTCCATGTGTTTTATTATCCTTAGCACTTAGGTTAATATCTATCCTTCCAATCTTTCCACTTTTCTGAAGCTCATTCAAATTTAAATCAGGTCCAAATAATCCTTCAGTCTGACCAAAGATAGCACCAATCAAATCTGCTTTTTCTACTAAACCCCCTACTTCAAACCTTAACTTAATCAAGTATTTTACTATACTACTTTCAGGCAAATCGATCATCCCAAAATTTTAACTATAACTATTTAATAAAGTATACATATAAATCTTTAAAGTATCTCTTCTCAGAGCTTTAAACTTTACTCTCTGCTAGGTGTTACCCTAAAAGCTCTTTATTAGGAGCTTCTTTACCCTATAGTAGGTCCTTCTGCTGCTCCTCCCTTCTTTGAGGTATTCGCTTAGGATCTTCAACGCTTCTTGAAGGCGAGTGGAGAAAATAATTCCAAAGCTTAAAAAGGAAACGGTTTTCTATGATTCAGAATATAACCTTAAAGTTAATCCTTTTGACTTAAAGGATCCTAGGCTTACTCTTTCGATTTTGAAGGAAACAATCTTCATGGGCATGGATAAATTAACTTTTGATAAGGTAATATGTGATCAGTTTGACTCAGAATAAATTTAAAGAACTGTTAGCTAATGATATAAGTGAGAAAATGAAAGAGTTCCACGTTAATTTTCTCCTAAGCTTGTCTTAGATAATCATTTAAGTAAGAAAGTAAGAATATATTTGGTGATTTCATGGCTAGGTACGAGAAGCCCGACATCACAGTAGTTAGCGATAAAGGACAGGTGGTGATACCTTAAGGCATAAGGGAGAAGCTGGGCATAGGACCCAAGACAAAGCTACTCGTTTACAGCTATCAAGATGTGGTGATATTGAAGAAGCTGGAGATACCAGATGTGGCAAAGGAGTTGGAGGAGATCTATAAAAAGGTTGATGCAAGAATAGCCAAGTACGGCGAGCTGACTTGTAAGGAGATAGAGGAGGTAATCCAAGAGTACAGGAGGAAGAAGGGAAGTTCCTGATGGAGGTCGTGGAGTGAAGCTTGTCTTAGACGCAAACGTCTTAGTATCTGCTCTGATCAAGACTGGAAAGCCGAGGGAACTTATCTTAAAGATAGCTGAAGGAAAAGATCGGCTAGTTTTGTCCAGAGGTACTCTAGAGGAGCTCCTCGAAGTCACAGAACATCCAAAGATAAGAAGGGACGTTGATGAGGATGACGTAATCGCCTTTCTCAGGGTTTTGGGAGCCATCTCTAAAAATGGTAAGGGTAAGGTCTAAGTTCAAGGTTATAAAGGAAGATCCCGAAGATGACGTAATACTGAGGACCGCCAAGGATGGTAGAGCCGACTACATAGTGTCAGGAGATAAGCACCTGCGATCATTAGGTGAATTCAAAGGGATAAAGGTACTGAATGTAGATGAGATTCTAAAATTATTAAAGGAGTTGGATTAATCATGTTTCCCATAAAATAATTAAAAGAGTGATAAATGAAATTTTGTTCAAGGCTGGATTAGAGCCTGTTAACGATGATATTGAATTTATTAAGAAGGCAGGATCAGCAGAAGGAACTTTTATAGGGCAAAGAAGCTCCTGTAAAGAGCTTTTAGGGCAACACCTCTCTACTATTAAGTACTATGCTCCCTATATTACGATAGCTTACTTATTAATTTGCTAACAGGTTTCGCTTCCTTCCAAAGAAGGTTAAAAAGGTAATTCATAAAGGTTGATATATTTTTGTCTCTGGTCCAAAAAGTTACATCCCCTCCTGTAGTAAGGCTAAGAGTATCGTCATAAATTGATGAAATTAAAGTTTCAGAACCATCAACAACGATAAATCTAATTGTGCCAGGAATTTTAATATGCCTTACCTCAGCAAATTCACATAGTCTCTTAGTTTCCTCTATATTACTAGAGTTTACTTCTGCAATCCATCTTAGCTTTACACCTCTCTTTGCACACTCTTCATTGATTTCATCTAATCCACTATTTACACATCTTACTAAACCGTTAGGAGTATTCACTTTATTAATTTCATATTTAGCTCTCTTATAGATCTGCTTAATTAGCTTAATGGTCTTTCTTCTTCCTTGAATTATCTTAAATTTAGCTGAGTTATCTGGACCTTCTTGAGACGATTTTTTTGATAAAGCTACTAAGGTTTGTATTAAGAAAGCGCTTTTTTCTTTTACTTTTTCAGCTTTGTGGCTTAATTATTGTTGTGTGTTTGCTCTTTGTTTTTAGTGTTGGGTTGTGTTTATAGGTTTATGATTGTGTTGTATATGAATGCTTTTATTTTTAGCTCTTTGGCTATGTTTGGCAGCTCCTTAGCCAAGCAGTAATCGCCGAAGATACGCTTGAATGTTGAGAACGCTGTT
>JARVJX010000066.1 GCA_029775995.1 Nitrososphaeria archaeon
CACGTTAATGGGTGTGAGAGCTACAACTGGCACCTAAGAACCTTCCTAAGACCTAAGCGAGGAATATCTAGGAGAAAAGCCTCCTCCAAGCATTGGAGCCTCAGCTTACGCTAGAACATAGTGGAAAGATCTAGATCAGCATACAAATGGTTAATAACGATAACCATTCACTAAGGAGACAAGAGCGTAAGGTTTTAAACTTATTTCTTATAGACTCTATTTTATATCCTTTAAAGTGATTTTTTTTGCCCCTTTTTCGACCATCTCTTTAATAGCTCCCTCTACATCACCTTTTACAGCATCTATACCCTTAGATGCATCTTCAAGAAAATAAGTTTCATAATTATGCTTTAAAGCGTCTAAAATGGTATTCTTAACACAGTAATCTGTAGCTAAACCTCCAATAAAGAGCCTCTTTACACCTTTTTCTCTTAAAATTTTATCCAATTCTGTATCCTGAAAGCTTGAGTAAGCCTCTTTGTCCCTATCATAAGCTTTTGATATTATTATAACATCCTTGGGTAGCTTTAAATCAGGGTGAAAAGTAGCACCATTAGTATTTTTTATGCAATGAGGAGGCCATATGCCTCTTGGCTTAAAGGATATGTGATCCTCAGGATGCCAATCTCTAGTAGCAAAGATGGGTAAGCCTTTTTTCTTAAACCTTTTAATATATTCATTTAGAGCAGGTATGATCTTATCTCCTTCTGGCACTGGTAAGGCTCCCCCTGGGCAAAAATCCCTCTGAACATCTACTATTATTAAGGCAGATTTTTTATCTAGCTCCATACCATCTACTCTAAAGAACCTAAATATGAAAAGTTTATCATTAAGCCCCTATTTACCTTATTGATTGAGGAATAAAAGAGCCTTTTTGCCTGGGGAAGAGTTAGCAACCATAGAAGAGTTTGATGTGGGCTATGGTACTTACTCTGATGGAGATAAGGTTAGAGCAAGTATAGTCGGCAAAGCCATTTATGATCTTAAGGCAAGGGTGGTTAAACTTGAGCCTTTGAGCAAAAGACTTTTGATGCCCTCTGAGGGTGATGTGGTTTTAGGGTCTGTGGAGATGGTACAGGGTCCTATCATTCATGTAAGAATCAA
Source organism: Nitrososphaeria archaeon (assembly GCA_029775995.1). Classification (GTDB taxonomy): domain Archaea; phylum Thermoproteota; class Nitrososphaeria; order Nitrososphaerales; family JARVJX01; genus JARVJX01. Next base: position 1,105 of record JARVJX010000066.1, read on the forward strand.
ATATATAAATGGTCAGAGGTCCAACAAGGGCTTTATAGGTCTAGCTTTATTCCAAAATAAAAATGAAGATAAAGAATTGATTAAAGTTAGTGATATAATCAAAGCTAAAGTTATAAGCTTAGAAAATGGTATAATTCATCTATCTATAGAGAAAGATGATGGAGTTATACACACCCTCTGTAGCCTTTGCGGGGGAAAAGTTAAGAGAATAGGTGATAGAGCTATTAAATGTGTAAAATGTGGGAATGTTGAGGTTAGAAAACTATCCAAATACTTTGGGAACTTGACGGAGATTTTGTCATCTTGACTTGATGTCAAAGTAATTTTTATCTCCTGTATTACTTTAACTCGCAGTTAAAAGGAAATTTTATTAAGCTAGCCTTTCCATCCCATGATGGACTTACCAATGAAGCTTAAAGTGAAAGAAAAAGAAAAAAAGGCTTTAGAGCTTGAGATGGAGGATGTGGATTACTCAATAGGAGATATTATCAGACATGAACTCCTTCAAGATGAAAAGGTTAGTTTTGCAGGCTTTTATGATACCCATCCCCTAATAAGGAACATTTCTATGAGGGTTGAGTCTCCAAATCCTAAAGAGTCTTTGCTTATAGCTATAGAAAAAGCTCTTAAAAGAGTTAAAGAAATTTCTAGTAAGGCTGAGGAGGTAATAAAGTGAAGTTTTGTGATAATTGTGGGACAAGACTAAAGATTAAGCAAGTAAAGAAGGGAGATTCCATAGTAGTAATAGCCCTTTGTGAAAGATGTGGTTTTGAAACCATACCAGAGGCTACAGGTAAAGTTAGGGAAAATTTAATTGGATCGGAATCTATAAAGGTTATGGAAGATACAGTGAACGAAATCACAACCATGCCAATAGTAAATGTAACTTGCTCAAAATGTGGAAATAACCAAGCTGCTTGGTGGCTTCTTCAGACTAGAAGTAGTGATGAACCTCCTACCCAATTTTACAGATGCTTAAAGTGTAACCATACTTGGAGACAGTATTCTTAAAAGCTTAAATTACGTATTTTTAGTAAGTAAGAAGGGATAAGAATGGTATTTTTAGCAAAGACCTCTAATTCTGTATACTGGAAAGTTGTAGTGGATGCAATAGCTACTCTTGTTGAAGAGGCTACTTTTGAAGTTAATCCTTCAGCTTTATCCTTTCGAGCCATGGATCCTTCTCATGTAGCTTTAATTGATCTCTATTGGCCTAACACAGCCTTCGATAACTTTGAATGTGATAAAGATGTTAAATTCTCAGTTAGAATAAGCGATTTTAAAAAGCTAATGGATAGAGCAGGGAGTAAAGATACCATTGAAATTAGCATGAAGGATGAAAGTTCCCTTATAGTTAGGATAATAAGCGATTATAGCAGCGAGTTTTCTATACATCTAATAGAAAGCACCTATGGTCCTACCCCTTTACCAAAATTGAGTTTTAATGCGAAAGCTATTATAGACCTAAAAACCTTCAGAAAGATACTTGAAGATATATCAACTTTAGCCGATCATGTAACCATATCTGCTACAAAGGAGAAGATAGTCTTTAGTGGAAAAAGTGATACAGGAAATGTTGCGGTAGAGCTGATAAGTAGTTCTCCAGCCTTAAAGCTCCTTGAGATAAAGGAAGATAGTAAAGCCACTTACAATGTAAACTATTTAACTAGTATAAGTAGAGCTGCAAAGGATATTTCAGAAACTATATCCTATGAATTTTCTAATAAAATGCCTTTAAGATTACAATTCCAACTAACGGAGCAAGGAGGTAACATAAGCTTTTATCTAGCTCCAAGGATAGAAGAAAGATAAAAATAAGGATGAAAATTAACAAAACGGTAATAGGAAGCTTTCCTACTAGGAAAGGGCTTACTATTGAGCAAGCTATAAGAGAGATAGTCGATTTACAGTTAAAGTATGGTATAAATATTATTTCTGATGGTGAGCAAAGGGCAGATATGGTTGAGTATTTTTATCAGCTTAAAGGATTAATTCGTAAACCTCATGGATTAGGAATAGAGAGTAAAGTTGAATCCTTAGAGAATGTTAGAGAATTTGTTAAACTGAAGGATTACTATTTTGTTAAAGATTATCTTAAGAAAATTAGTAGGGAAGATGTTAAGGTAAAGGTAACCATAACAGGCCCTATAACTTTAGGCTTCAGTTTAGCTTTAAATGGCTTGGGAAACTACTCCAGTATTAGAGATTTAAGGATTTATGAAGATACAGCGAGGGCTCTAAACCCTATAATAGAGTATATTTCAAAATTAGATTGCTATATCCAGATAGATGAACCTAGCTTATCCACGAGAGTTATGGAAGCTAATCAGGCTATAAAATTTGTGAATGAAGCTCTTGGGAAGGCTAAGGGAAATCTGATAGCCCACGTTTGTGGAGCCTTAACAAAGGATGTATTTGATAGTTTGTTTAATCTTAATGTGAATACTTTAAGCTTAGCCTTTAGTGGCCCTGAAGAGAGAAGAAATATAAATTTATTATCTAAAGAGCTTTTTGAGTTTAAGCAGTTGGGTTTTGGTTGCATATCGGTTTTAGCTATGAGAGAGGAGGAAGTTGAGGAAGTCAGCAGAATTGAAGAAAGGATAGATAAAATGGTTGAAAAGTTAGGAATAGATAAAATAGGCTTTTATCACCCTGATTGTGGTTTAAGGAGCAATACAGAGAAGGTAGCTGAAAAGATATTAGAAAACATGAGCAAAGCAGTGAGCAATTACTTCTTCAAAAAAAGGATATAAGATTATAGAAAAAATTTTACTTCTTGCAAGAAACCAATTAAAGTTTTACTATCAGATTATTGTTGGCACGTAATTTCTTCTGATTGCTCCTCATACTTTTTGTTCTATTAAGGAGGAGACTGAGCTAAACTAAGGATGATCATATAAACAAAGAACAAGGTATAAAATTAATTTATGCTAAAGCCTATCGTATTTAGACCTTTTATAGAATCTCCTCTAATTTTGTCGTGTTTAATATAGAGCTTTCTTAGGATTACTCAAAGTAGATAATCGGGGTTTATTTAGAAACCATTGCATAGGTGGGCGTTCAATATTAATCTGCCATAGTAAAGCTATTATTTCTCCTCTATGATAAAGTTGCTCAGTGAAGGCTTGAATCGAATTAAAGCTTCTTCAACACTCATCTCAACTAAGGAGCCATCAGCTCGTTTGAATTTTTACAATTCTCTTTAATTCCTCTTCATTTAAACTTGATAGATACCCATCGAGTATCTTATTAACTTGTTCAATATAATCTCTTATTTCTTGAAAGTTCTTAAAGGAATCAAAGTCTATTTTAAATATTTCTTTTTCTCTGATAACGTTTTCTATTATTCTGTGCAGAACATGAATCTTATGAAGAAAAATATTTCTTATAGAATAGAAACTTGCTTCTCTATTTTTAACTAACTCTTTCCATGATAAACTTTCTAACTTTTTCAAATACCTCATTCTGACCTTTTTATCATAGGCAATAGCTCTCTAATACCTATCATAACCTTTGTTTCTTTCTGGCTTTTATAAATTTAATTTTACAAATATTGTGATACTCTTCTTTATATGTAAATGATTGATAGCTGAAAAGATTCTTAAGTAAGTATTAATGGTACTTATTTGAAGGTGGAATAGTTTAAATGGTTGAAAAATTCCCAGTTGGTTCAGACAAGGGTTAGAGAGATTTCTAGGTGCAGATATAAAGGATTTAAAAGCGGATGTGAGAATTTTATATTCCAAGATCTCCAATCTTGAAAAAGTTGTTGTAGCAGAGATTAAGCGACTAGATGAGAAGATAAATACAAGGTTTCAAAGCTTACAAAGTGAAATAAATACAAGAGCAGGTGAAATGAACACAAAGATCGAAACCTTAGGAAGCAAAATGGATGTGAGGTTTGAAAGTTTAGAGAAGCGCCTTGAGTTGGTTCAGCAAGTGACTGTTTTACAGGCCAAGGTAAAGGGACTCGAAGAAAACCCGCCTCCAGATGATAAAAAGCAGCCTATAATGGTTAAATGTTACTCAGGTTTGATTCTATTAGACCATTTTTAAGGTTTTGTTATTATACGGTTAAGATGTGGCTTAAATAAAATAATGGTGCTTTTTCTGCTTTAGGAAGAGGTCCCAGAAAATAGGAAAAATCCTAAGGATAAGATAGCACTTTCTTGAAATAACCTTTTCTATTCATATTCGCACCTTTATTCTTACAAAAGTGTTAGCAAATGTACAAATTTAATGTTATATCTTACCCTAAAGTTTAAATCTAAAAAAGTTAAAGGAGGTTAGGAAGGATGGCTTTCTTATTCAGGTTTAAGGTTCAAGCCTAATAGGGATTAAACAATGAGTAAGAGCAAACTATCAAAATCCATATATCTTTATAAGACTAAAAAAATTCTTAGAGAACTTAAGAAGAAGAAGGGGAGAGGTACAGAGCTTATAAGCCTATACATACCAAAAGGAAGAAGCATATATGATGTAGCAGCCTCTTTAAGAGAAGAGTATGGAACCGCTTCTAACATCAAATCTACAACTACTAGAAAGAATGTTCAAGATGCCCTAACTAAAGTTATGCAGAGGTTGAAGATGTATAAAACAACCCCTGAAAATGGTTTGGTTATATTTTGTGGAGCTTTGCCTCCTTATGAAGATGCTCCCCTTGGTAGTGAAGTAATCCAGCTTTATGAGATAGAGCCTCTAAAACCCTTAGAAGTGTCTCTCTACCGATGTGATGACCACTTTCATACTGAACCTTTAGAAGCTATGCTTCAAGAAGAAAAGGTTATAGGAATAATTTCTTTAGATTCTACAGAAGCTGGTTTTGGTATCATATCAGGCTCAAGATTCGAAGTTGTAGAAGTAGAAACATCTGGAGTTTCTGGAAAGACTAAAAAGGGGGGGCAATCGGCAAGGAGGTATGAAAGGTTAAGGGAAATGGAGTTAACCCACTACTTCAATAGAGTAGGGAAGAAGGCTAAGGAAATCTTTATTGATATTTATAGAGTTCAAGGCTTAATAGTTGCTGGTCCTGGACCAACAAAGGAAGATTTCGTTAATGGAGGGTATCTGGATTATAGATTACAGAACAGTCTCTTAGCCACCCTTGACAGTTCTTACGCTGGAGCTGAAGGGGTCAGAGAAGCTTTCAATAAAGCTGAAGGTTTTTTAAAGGATGTTAGGGTAATGGAAGAAAGGAAACTTATTCAAAGATTTTTGAGAGAGATTACCAGTAGTGGTTTAGCCCTTTATGGTATAAAAGAGGTATTAAATTCAATTAAAAATGAAAGTGCCGATACAGTTTTGGTGTTGGAAGACCTAAATTTAATTATGTTGAAGAAGGTCTGTAAGGATTGTAACGAAATTCAAGAAAAAGTGGTAAATAAGGAAGAATATATTAGCGCTAAACAGGAATTAGTATCTAAACCTTGTTCTTGTGATTCTCAAAATTTTCAAATTGAAGAGTATGATGTGGTTGACTATCTATCGGATCTTGCTTTAGATCATAATGTAAATTTAGAAGTTATATCCTCTAAGACCGAAGATTCTTTGATGTTAAGAAGCTTTGGTGGAATAGCAGCTTTATTGAGATATAAGGTGAACTGAAGTGAATTTATATCAAAAGTTTAAGGAAGAATTGGAAAATTTGGGTGGAAATGTTTATAGTATTCAAAGTATTGATGAAGCTGTAAGATTCATAAAAAAGTTAATTGCTGAAAATGGGATTAAAAAAGTAGCTCTAGCAAGGTTAGAGAAAAAAATAGAAAATTTACTATATGATGGTTTAAAAGATAGTGTAGAGGTGATTAGGGCTTTAGAGCTTAAAGAAAATTTTAAAGAAGTTTTAGATAAAGTTGATCTAGGCATAACTGATTGTGATTTAGCCTTAGCCAACACAGGAACTATAATACTCTCTTGTAGAAATGAATTAGAAAGGTTAGTTACAGCTCTCCCTACTATACATTTGGTTATCTTTAATAAGGATAAAATAGTTAAAGATTTAGAAGATACCCTTGAATTCTTTTCAAGAATACTGGAAGAATATCCTCTATCAATTACCTTTATATCTGGGCCAAGTAAAACGGCTGATATTCTTGGTCAGTTAGTAAAGGGAGCTCACGGACCTAGAAAGGTCCTTGCCCTTGTATTAGATTAAGATTTTATACTTTAGTGTAAAAGTAGAATGGATGGGAAGTTACTATAAATTAGCTGATCAGGTAAGAGAAATTCTTAACAAAAGAGATTATGAAGCAAGGTTAATATCCACTACTCATAAAAGGTTAGCATTAAGAAGAGAAGCTGAAGCCCTTGAAAATTATCAGGAGCTGAGAGAGAAGATAAGGGAAGCTAAACAGAAAGTGATAAAAAACCTAGATTACTATTTGGGAAGATTAAGGTATAATCTGGAAAGTAAGAATATTAAAGTCTTTCTTGCTAAAGATAGGTTTGAAGCCCTAAATTATATTTTAAACTTGGCTAAAGAAAAAGGGGTAAAAAAGGTTGTAAAGAGCAAATCTATGGTAAGTGAAGAAATACATATAAGGGAAGCTTTGGAGCAGGAAGGCATTGAAGTATTTGAAACTGATTTAGGAGAAAGGATACTTCAGTTGGCTAAAGAGAAACCAGACCATTTAATAGCCCCAGCCCTTCATAAAAGTTTAGATGAGCTTGTAGATCTTTTCACAAAGGATTTGGGCTATCCTGTTCCTAGAGATCCTGAAGAATTGGTTAAACATGTGAGGAAGAGCCTAAGGAACGAATTTTTAAGTGCTGATATGAATATAAGTGGAATTAATATTGCTGTAGCTGAAAATGGGGCTCTCTTTATAGTAAGTAATGAAGGAAATGCTAGATTAGGTTTGAGCTTGGCCAAAGTACAAGTAGTGGTAATGGGTATTGAAAAGATAGTCCCAACCTTAGAAGATGCCTTTAAGGTTTTGAAGCTCTTAGGGAGAAGTGCAACAGGTCAGAAGCTCCCAGTATATGTTAGCATTATTTATGGGGCAATTGGTAACTTTTCAGATTCGTATAAAGATTTCCATGTAGTAATAGTGGATAATGGTAGGAGTAAAGCCCTAAAGGATGAGAGGTTTTCAGATGCTCTCCTCTGTATAAGGTGTGGTGCTTGTTTAAATACCTGCCCTACCTACAGATTGGTTGGAGGAAAATTATTTGGAGACATATACACTGGACCCATTGGCATACCTTGGACCTATCTAACTACAAACGAAGAAAAAGCCGTTAGCATTTCTCCTTTATGTGTAAGCTGTGGTTTATGTGAAGGGGTATGCCCAGCTAAGATAAAGATACCGGAAATGATCATGTGGATAAAGGAAAAAGCTATAGAGAAGGATAGTTTACCTATAGCTAACAGATTCATAGCAAGACTAGATTCTTCAGCAAGATTAGCCTGTAAATTTGCTCCTATATTAAATTGGTTAATGGATAAGAAGAGCTTTAGAATTCTCATGGAGTACTTTACCCATTTAGATCATAGGAGACCCTTTCCCAAATACGCTTCTACCCCTTTAGAAGAATGGTTTAAGAATAGAAAATCAAAGGTTAATAACCCTATAGATAAAGTGGCTTACTTTGCTGATATTTATGCCAATTATAATGAACCTGAATTAGGGATTAAGGTTACTGAGCTTTTGGAAGGTTTAGATGTGGAAGTGGTCTTTCCAAAACAGATGAGTGCAGGCATGCAAATGCTAGCCTATGGAAATATTAAACCTGCATTAAAAAATATAAAGCTCAATTCTAAGAGCTTTGCTGAATGGGTTAAAAAGGGTTATAAAGTTGTTAGCTCTGAACCAACAGCTGCTTTTTGTTTAAAGCTCCTTTACCATGAAATTTATCCTAATGAAGATACTGAAATACTAACTAAGAATTCCTTTGAATTTTTTGAATACTTGAACCATCTTATAGAAAAGAAAGGCTTGAGAATTAAAGTAAGGGAAGAATATAGGAATAAAAGATTGGCTTATCATGCTCCTTGCCACACAAAATCCCTATTCTTTCAATGGCCAGTTATGGAGCTTCTTAAAAGATTATCCTTAAAGGTAGAACCTATTCATGTTACTTGCTGTGGTATAGCTGGTTCTTATGGTTTCAAGAAGGGTTACGAAGGCTATGAGGTTTCCATGAGGGTAGGAGAAGAGCTCTTCAATAAGATAAAAGAAATAGGTCCAGATTATATACTAACGGAAAGTAGTGTGTGCAAAATGCAGATTGAGCATGGGGCTAAGGTTAAAGCTATACATCCTATTACTCTCTTATCCATCAACTCTTCCATTTAATTTATTTAGATAATACCCTATTTTTTACAAGAATAATTCTCCCTTTCTTTTTCCTCCTTTTAACAGAGATACTTTACCTTGCTTTAGCTTTAGATAAAGTCAAATTTCTTTCAATTTACTCAAAAGGTGTGAAAAGATAGTTGTATTGGGAAGTACACATATGGACTTTACTGTTCTTTTATTTAGGCTTCCTAAGCTTGGAGAAACCGTGATGGGTCTTAAATTTAAGATTTCTCCAGGAGGAAAGGGAGCAAATTGAGCTGCTTCTTCTAGGCTTAATGCATAAACCTATATGATTAGCCGAGTTGGGGGGCGATTTTATTGGGGGTATACTTTTAAAAAATCTTGATAAGAATAGAGTAAATAGAGATTACGTTAAAATTGATAAGAATTCTAATACTAATATAGCTCAAATATTGGTTAATTCTAAAGGTAGAAATATGATTGCTGTGGGACCAAGAGCTGATAGTAAGGTATCAAAGAAAGATGTAGAAAATAGTTTAGAGATCATTAAGGACTCTGATGTGCTATTAACTCAACTTGAAATTCCTATTTCAAAAGTTGAGTACGCTTTAAAGAAAGCTAAGAGCTTTGGTGTAAATGTAATTCTTAATCCTGCCTCTGCAACCCTTTCACCTAAAACTTTAATGAAGTATATTGATATTTTAACTCCCAATGAAGTTGAGCTAGAAACTTTGACAGGTCTTAAAATTAATTCATTGGATTTGAAGGAATTTGAGAAGGTAAAGGGGTTTAATAGATTTTGGGTTAAAACAGTGATAGTGACCCTAGGGGGAAGAGGAGCACTAGTTGTTGATGAGAAAGAAGTATACCGTGTTAAAGGGATTAAAGTTCATGTTACGGATACTACCGGGGCTTGGGATGCTTTCAATGCAGCTTTGGCTGTCTCACTAACGGAAGGAAAAGGTATAATGGAAGCTGTAAAAATAGCTAATTTTGTTGTCGCCTTGGCAACTAGTAAAGTGGATGCTCAGGAAGACCTATCTACAAGAAAAGCAGCTTTGTGGCTTAATTATTGTTGTGTGTTTGCTCTTTGTTTTTAGTGTTGGGTTGTGTTTATAGGTTTATGATTGTGTTGTATATGAATGCTTTTATTTTTAGCTCTT
>JARVJX010000067.1 GCA_029775995.1 Nitrososphaeria archaeon
AGAATACGTAAGCTAAGAAGCTTCGTAACATGATCCAAGAAGTTAGGCTGAAGGTCTTACATACAAAGGGCCCATCAGAAGAATGCCAATTAGGGGAAGCATGGTAACTATCCAGTTATGGACCAACCCACCTACTTCCCATCAAACTTAAAGCTTTGGCTTTTCTTGGTTTTAGTTACGAGCTATAGCGATATGATAGCTATTAAAGAGGGCGATCTTCTCATTAGTTAGGGCAAGCTAACCTAGAAAGGCTAACCGTGAGAGGATGAGCCTCTACGACCCCATTTAGGTGTGATGGCTCCTATAGCCTTCTATGCTTATACGAGAAGGCCTAGGGCTCTTCGTAGAGGAGCTTAAGCTTTTTCAGGGTGTGAGGTATAACAAGGTCGTTGAGAGGCTGAATAGATGAGATGAAGCCTTCTTATAGAATTTAAGGATATTTAGGCTGGAGGTTCAAGTGATAGTCGATTCTAAGCCCTTGGAGACCAAAGGGCTGGTAAGGTATAGCAAGTATAGGAAGAGGAGAGTCAGAGCTCATAAGGGAGAGGATAGGTTTGGTTTTAACCCTTTAAAAGGGTTTTTACTTAGGCTATAAGGTTACATGAGCAATTTACTGCAAATACTTCACCCTATTATACGTTGAAACAGCCAACGAGCACGATTTAACCATCCTAAAGGAGAGGGAGGACTTTACAGAGAAATTCAAGGGCAAGAGGCTCATCTTGGATAAGGCCTACATAGATGGACCCTTCTAGGATGAGATGAGGAGAGATGAGGAGGATAGGATAGGATAGGAGAGGAGAGGAGAGGCGTGGAGTACATAGCGATAAAGAGGTATAACATGATAAAGAATTAGGAGGGGAGGGCATACTAAAGATCCCTATCGAGGGTGAGAATGATAGAGACCATCTTCTCCAGGCTGTAGGACCTTACTCAGGTTCGTAAGAGCCATTACAAGGAAAGGGCTGGCCATAAAGATAACCCTATCGATATTAGCCTTCAATATACTCCAATCAGTGGGGAGATTTGATGGGAACTAGGGTTTATCTATAAAGTAAAACTGAGTAATTCAACTACTCATATTATAAGCATTTGCTACATAGCATCAGATTCCTTCTAAAGGAAAACTAGCAAGAAGGTCTTGCAGTTAAAATGGTGAGGGAAGATCGATACTCATTGACTCATCTTCCTTAGTGGAATACCTCATAAGGTAAGAGGTTAGAGAGACTAAGAGAGGAGTTTATAAGCCTAGACTTTTTAATCAAAGAAGTTGCCAGCTCTTATGGGGAAGAGTTTTAGAAGGTGAAATTAATATAAATGACTCAGAGAGAATAATTGGAGATATTGTTAAGGGAAACATGTAAAGATAATGAATCAAATAATTACATAATTAGAGCCTTTAAAAGGGCTGTAGGAAACAAAATAACAATTTATGATGCCTTATTCATATTTGACAAAGAGTCTAGGAATAGAATTAGTTACCTCAGACATTAATCAGGCAGAGGTTATAAGGAGAGAAAGGGTAAAAGTTAAAATCATTAATAATTTTCTATAAATCCAATTAATTAATCTATCTAATTTTTTCTTTAGTTTTTATTTTGAAAGATGTATTAGAGCCTAATTACCTTTTTTCCCTTTAATTGTGGAATTATCTTTAATTTTGCACCCTCAAATTCCCTATTCAACTCCTTTCCTTCAAAGTATCTATCTAAAAATAAAGCCAAGGCTGCTACCTCTGAATGAGGCTGATTGCCTATAGCTACATTGTAATCGCTTAACATATAAACTTCTTTTTGCACTTTTTCTGCGCCAACTATGATAAGAAGGTCTTTCTCAAAATTTTTTATTGTATCTATCACATCCTGCAAAGGTAAGCCATACATGGTTAGATGAATTATTAAGCTCCCTTTATCCTTCCATTCCCTAATAACGTCTCTCCATCTATCCACTATAAGCGATTCAAAACTTCCACCCCAGCGCTTAGTAACCTTATCTATACTCTCTTTAACGCTCTTATCACAATCATAAAGGTAAATTATATCTGCCCCAAAGGCCCTAGCTACCAAGCCTAGATGAGTAGTTATCCTATCATCCCTTACCAACCTATAGCCTAATCTAAGGACTCCTATCCTTGATTTCTTCAAGAATTTTCTCCCCTATTAAACGCTTCTCTAATTCTTCCATTAAAGTTCCTAAACCGAATCCACTTTTTGCAGATATAATTACCCTTGGTTCATATTTCCTTAATAGCTTAACTTTAAGCTCTAATTCCTCCTTAGGTAAAAGATCGGCTTTATTAAATACTAAGAGAATCTTAGAATTTGAAACGTTTAACTCGTTTAGAATTTCTTGGCAGGTCTTATACTTTCTCATAATTACTGAATTATCCTCACTTATATCTATTAAAAGTAGGATAAGGTTTGAGTAAATTAGCTCTTCTAGAGTGGATTTGAAGGCTTCAATCATATAGGGAGGTAATCTCTCTATGAACCCTACGGTATCTAAGAGAAGGACTTTTTTTGCATTTATCATTATGGAGCGAGTTACAGGAGATAAAGTAGTAAAAACACCTCTATGAGTATCTTTATACTCCTTAGCTAATAAATTAAAGAGGGTGGTTTTACCTGAGCCAGTATAGCCAGCTAAAGCTAGAGTCCTTAAACCTAAGCTTTCCCTTCTTTCCCTATACAAATTTCTTCTCTTGCTAACCTTTTTTAACTTCTTCGTTATTATACTTATTCTTCTCTTCAAATCCCTGAAGTAAACATCTACCTCATATTTACCTAATCCATAAAAGCCAGGCTGCTCTCCCAATTTTGCAAGCCTAACCTTTTCCCTAGCTCTAGGAATCTCATATTTTAATTCGGCCAGCTTAACCTGCAATTTAGCCTCCTCAGTAAAAGCCCTTTCATTAAAGATATTGAGAATCAGTCTTTCCCTATCCATTACAAGAATCTGTGTAACCTTAGCCAAATTGTAAGTTTTACTCACACTTAATTTCTCGTCGAATATGATAAAATCAACTTTATTGTTCTTTAACCATTCCTTAAGCTCCAAAAGCTTACCGTAACCTATACCATACTTACCATAACCTAATCTTTTTTGAGTTATGATTTTAGCTACATTGTAATCTAAGCTCTCAACTAAGGTTAGAATTTCCTTTATTGAATAGGGATCTTTAGAGGTTATCACTATAACGTTTTTTCTATTTGAGTTCATCCTCTAACTCTTCATAAAGTTGAACTTTCAAAAACCTTTCCAGTTTCTTCGCCAAATTATAATCAGGTTCTAGCTTACCTGTTTCCAATAGTTTAATAACCGATGATTTTTCTTTAATCTTTAGACCTAAATCCTCTTGAGATATGCCAAGCCTTTCTCTTGCCCTCTTAATTATCACAGGATATTCCTTTCGAAGAACCAAACTTCCTAAATCACTAAAGGAATCATCCATTTTCACTAATGGGATTTTTTGGGCTTTAAAAGGAAGTTTCGTTGTTACAGTAACTGGCTTCCCAAGCTTTGAGCAAGAGCTACAAACGTTCATTAGAGCCCCATCAATATTAACTTGGAATTTTTTACCATATATCACATTTCCACAGACCTCACAAACATCAGGCATATCAATATATTTAAGGAAGCGCCTCTATTAATCTTTACGAATTGGATAAAGAGTTGGCTAGGGAAAAGTTTGCTCAAACCTTAGATTACCTTTTTGGTGAGGGTTCTTCTTTAGCCTTTCCCTTAGATGAGTTAAACTTTGAGTTTTCTCCTAGAACAAAGAGGCTGAAAAGAGTTTTCTTCCAAAACAAACTTTTAGCAACCTTTAGGGAAGATGGTAGCTTAGCCCTAACCTTAAATGGAGCAGAAATTTTAAGTAAGAGCAAAAGATTTTTAGAAAATTGTGTGATTGTAAAGGACTTAGCTGAAGAACCTATAAGAAAGGGAAGGTCCATATTTGTTAAGCACTTAAATTATGTGGGTGATAGGATAAGGATAAATGGTGAGGTTATTGTCCTAAATACTAAGAGAGAAATTATAGCCATAGGGAAGGCTAAGCTTTCATCTAATATGATGAAATCCTTTAAAAGAGGTCTAGCAGTAAAGGTTAGGGAGGGTAAATTAAGTGATGGGTATTAATGTTAGACAAGCAAGAAGAATGTTAGAGCGCCTAGGGGTGAATTTTGAAGAGGTTAAAGGGGTAGAAGAGGTTATTATTAGAACTCAAGAGAAAGACATAGTTATCAAGGGGGCTCAGGTAGCCCAATTAAAGACTAAGGAGCTAACTGTATTTCAAGTTAGTGGAGAGAATATAGAAGAGGTAAAAAGGGAAAAGCCAAAGTTTACTGAAGAAGACGTTTTGTTGGTAGCTCAACAAGCTGGCGTATCAGAAGCAGTGGCAAGGGAAGCTTTAATAGGTTCCAATGGAGATTTAGCAAAGGCTATAATGAGCCTTAAGACTAGTTAAGAGATGAAAATGAGCGTAACATCACCTGTGGAAAAGGCCATAACTACTTTAACGAAGCTTGAGAAGGATATAGATGAATTGAAAGTTTACCTTGAAGAAAAAAAGAGAAGATTGATAGCTTTAGCTAAAGAAGAAGCGAAGAAGGTTAAGAATTTAGCTTTAGAAGAGGTTCGAAGAGTTTGTGATGAAGAGTTAAAGCTAAGGGAGAAAAAGGCTAAAGAGGAGAAGGAAAGGATTTTAAGGGAAGCAGAAGAGAAGACTAAAAAAGTGAAGGATAAAATCGATAGTGTATATATAGATATGGTTAGAATTACTATAGAGGAGCTTATAGGTTAAAATGAGTAAACTAAGTGGCTACAATGATGAGATATATACTTCTGTTAGAGCTTCAAGTCTAAGAGGTACCCTTTTATCCTATTCAACCTTAATGGACCTTGTTGAGTCAAAAAATATAGAGGAATTAGTCACAAGGTTACAGGCTACTATATATCAACCTCAAATTTCAAACCTACAAAAGCCTTATTCAGCTGATAAGCTAGAGTTTGCCTTTAGAACCCATTTAGCTGATTCTCACTTTAATTTGATGAGAGTTAGTCCAGGAGGAGAACTCATAAGAGACTACTATTATAAATATATTGTTTCAAACTTGAAGGTAGCTCTAAAGGGAAAAGCTTTGAACAGAGATTTTGAAGAATTACTTTCAAGGATTGATATGCATGCTGAAGAACTCATTGGTAGAAGGGACCTGATAGTTAGGGTAATAACAGCTTCAAGCTTAGAGGATGCTGGAGAAATGTTAAAGGGAGGGGATTTTGGGGAAGAGGTTTCAGCATCCATTAAGGCTTACAATCAGTTTAAGAATATACAGCTCTTTGACCTTCACCTAGATGGAGCCTTTTTAAAGAGAATGATGAGTGCCTTACTAAGGTATAAACTATTGAACTTAGGGGATACAGAGCTAAAGCCTTATCGTATATCTTCTAATTTGGCCTTAGATATAGTTGACGTATCTCCTTTACTGGCTTTAGATATAGATCTCTATAATACTTTAGCAGTTTTAAGGGGAAAGCTTTGGGGCTTAAGCCCCTCAGAGATTAGAAACCTAATAGTTAGGCCTACCTTTGCTGTTAGCTACGGTCTCTTAAATGAAATGATTCTTTCTGAATCTTCACAAGAAGCTATCAAGATGCTTAATCAAACCATCTACTCAGAGCTTGTGCCTACGACTCCTTTAAGTGACGAAGATTCCTTATCTTATTTAGATAAAGGCTTTTTACTCTTAACCTGTAGAAGGGCACATAATATGCTAATGTATGGTAGTTTGGGTAGTTTTAATTTCGCCTTTGCAATAATTAAACTTAAGGAGATAGAGGTTAGAAATTTATCAGCTATAGCCTTTGGTGTTGAGCAAGGGATGAGCTTAGAGAATATAAGGAAGAAATTGGTGATTTTACGCTAAGATCTATCCCACTCTATCTCAAGATAATTTAGATCGGGCATTATCTTTGTGAAAAGCCTACCAGTACCTTCGTAAAACTTTGTAAACCATTCGTAGAGGTGAAGCCTAAGATCTTGAATATAGACTATCAATCCTTCTAAGGCTATTATACCTATATTTCCAATGATGATAATAGGTATTGCAAGAAGGTTAAAGGGTGGTATTGATACGATGAGCCATATGGCTAAGGTTAAAGCAGCATGAACAAAGAGAAGTATTGCAAGCCTTGTGTAGCTTACAGTATTGGAAAGGAAGACTATGAGCTTTTCAAAAACTTCGATGAATCCCATAAAGAGTATCATTCCCATAGATTCCTCTTCATGAATTTTCCCAAGCTTAATCCCTAAAGGCTTACTTATTAAAAGTATTACTGCACAAATAATTATCAAAGGTGCAGTAATGATGAAGGCAATGGAGACAGGTATCTCAAAAATTAAGTTAAGAATAGGTATACTTTTGTTAGATTTTAGCAGTTCAAAGGGCTTCATTATAGAAGATGGTTCACTAAATAAAGCCAACCCAAGGATGATAAAGCTTATATAAAGAATTAAAGTTGGAATTTTATCGGTAAAGAGATCATACTTCTCTCCTTCTCTAAAGCCCTTTATTATGGATAAGATGTAACCAATGATCAGATGAAATATTCCAATGATGAAGGTTAATTTTAGGAATAACATTATAGTAGAAACGTTAAAGGCAAAGGAACCTCCAGCTTCTCTCTCCACTAACTCTAAAAGGGGGTGATAACCTAAAGTATCTAAAAAGGGTAGAAATTGAGATACCTTTACCCCAAAGGCTTCTCCTATGATTAAGCCTGTTATCATAGCCACCAAACCTGATGTAAAGATTATAGTTCCCCAACCTTTGATGAACCTAGAACCTCTAAGAAACATGGTTAGGCCTATTAAGAAAAGTATCAACCCTCCACCAAAATCTCCAAACATCATACCGTAAAAGACTGGGAAGAAGAAACTAATGAGAGGAGTAGGATCAGGCTCAGTATATTTAGGAGGACCTTGTATCATGGTTATTGCTTGAAAGTCCTTAACATAACCTTCATTGGTGAAAAGGATAGGTAAATCTTCACTCTTTACAGAATGAGGAGTATTAGTAAATTCTTCAAGGAAGGTTAACCATCTATCTGAAAATATTCTTTTAAATTCTTCCCTTTTAAACGCAGGTATGTAACCTTCAAGCTTTGAGAAAAACCTCATCCCTTCCAACCTTTTTACTTTATCGGTAATCTCTTTCACTACTTCAGCAGATTCCTTTAAGATAAGAAGCCTATCCGATAACTTTTCCTTTAAAGTTTCTATGGCTCCTTCTATTTCTTTTAATTTTATTTCTAAATTTTCCAATTCTTCTTGAACCTTTTTATATCCCTCATAGGGGGTTTGAGGTAAGTCCTTTGGTAGAGAGAAAGGCTCAATTTCAAAGCTCTTAAAGGTTTTATCTACTCTAGACTCTTCTTCCTTAGCTACAACTATGAGAAAGGCACTATCCTCTTCACCTATAGGAGTTTCAAAGAGAAGGGCATCAGGCAAGCTGGCTCTTATTTCTTGAAGGTTCCTTCTTTTAGTGATGGCAAAAAAAGCCTTAAAATACTTTAAAATTTTAATTTCAGTTAGGTCGATTTTAAAGTTGCTTATTAATTCTAAAGCACCCTTTAAGGTGGTTAATTCTCCATGTCTTTTTTCAGCCTCTTCTCTCTTCTTTAATACTTCTTTAACTTCATTTATTATAGGTCTAGCCTCTAATTCCAAGTTTTTAACAAAATCTTCCCAATCCCTAGCTTTTCTTTTTTCCTTTATTTCCTCTTTCTTAGCCAATAGGCTGGATAAACCAGAGCCTTTTTTTAGTTCTAATTGATTAATTATTTCTGATAACTCCTGTTCAAGCTTTAGAGCCCTTAAGTTAATAGAAGCTAATAGAGATTCTTGAGGATTAATCTCTTTCTGAAGAGGGTGAAAATATTCAAAGTAAGAAAGCTCTCTAAGAACTTCGTTCAACTCTACCTTGGGCACTATTAAAGTTACTTTAAGAAGCCTTGATACCCCCATCGCTTTTCACTCTTGAGACCTTTTAAGGGATAAAAAAGGTCATATATAAACATATAAGAATAAAATTGGGAAGTTCATATGAATGTATTTATGTTTAAGGAAATATAACCTATAGCGGTGATACTTTAACATATATTTAAAAATATCCTTTATATAGACTTTAAGGCTTTTAAAGGAAGAAGAGATTTAAAATTGGTTAGATGAATATTCATTTAAAGGTTTATATCTTCATTTTTAATTAAAAATCTTGCGGGGGTTCCCGAGTTAGGTCAAAGGGGGTGGAGCTAAAGCACCTAAACTCAAGATCCACTTGCTTAGGCATTCGTGGGTTCAAATCCCACCCCCCGCACTATTTCCTAGATTCAAAATTAGCCAAAATTGAGCTCTTTTCGGCTAAAAGTCGCTAAAATATTTGCTCTATTTTTGCACGTTAGACCTAATTTACTTTAGGGTTTGAACCCTCACATTTATAAGGGAGGTTACGTATTCCTGTCCTGGGCGAATAAAAGTTGAGCAAGGAAAGGAAGGACCACACTAAACAAAGAATACTTGGATTGCTTACTGATGGAAAGCCAAGGTCTCATAGGGAGATAGTTAAGGAAACAAACCTTGCTAAGAAGGCTGTTGAAGGCTCTCTTTACAGGCTCTGGAGAGAGGGGCTAATTCTGAGAAGCTAGAAGCCTAAGATGTAAGCTCAGAGGATCTTTAAAGGAAGAAGAGGGATAAGCCACAACTTAAGAAAATATCATCTCTACGTTTTGAAGCCTGAAGGTTCTGATACACTTCAATATGAAGGTATCAAGTTCATTAAGTTTAGCAAGGAAAAATTTGAGAAGACGAAGCCTAAAGAGAGTAAGTCAAAAATCATCTTTGAATTTCTAGAAAGGAATAGAGATAAAGCATTCTTTTCAAAGGAGATAGCTGAAGTTTTAAGCGATAAGGGAGTTAAGCCATGCGATGTTATGACTACTGTTAGAAGGCTTGAGTCTAAAGGCTTAATTTATGTTCGAGGTTATAGAACAGGCTACGGAGAAACTCCTTTCAAAGAAGGATTTCTAATCACGTTAACTGATTCTTCAAAGCCAAGGGAGAAAGCAATAGGAGGCTGTTCAAAAAACTGAGATTGCGCTCGTGGAAAAATCCTCTTCGAGTCCAATCATGCAGAGAATTCATATAATAAGAGACCAGATAATTGAGGCATCTAAACTTAATGACTTAGTAGGCTTTGAGTTTCTACAGAATAAGCTTGCTTGCTCTGAGTATGAGCTTGAGACTGCTTTAAAAAGAGTAAATCCGAAGAAGAAACCAGATAAAAAATTTAGATACGTAGAGATAGCCGATGTAAATCCTGCCACTGGTGAAATAGAAAGCTGGTCTGAAATATTAGGCATTGAAGCACCAGGAAGAGCCAGAATGCTCCTGAAATCAGGTAACATTGTACTCTCAAGCTTAAAAGGTTCTATAAAGTCCATTGCTATCGTTCCAGAAGAGTTAGAGGGAAGCGTAGGTACTACTGGTTTTTTGTTCTTCAACCTTATGAAGAGATAATAAACAAGGAATCTTTATGGTGGGTATTAAGAACAGACGTATGCCAAAGACAATTAGAACAGTTAGCTTCAGGGGCAATTATGGCAGCTATTAACGAAAAGGAGCTTAGAAACTTAAAAATTCCAATTCCGCCACCTGAAATTCAAAAAGAAATAAAGAATAAAGTTAAAGAGATTCAAAAAATGAGAAGGGAAACAAATACATTAGTGAGAGAAGCAGTAAAGTGTATTGAAGAAATGATTGAAGGGGAAGTCAAATCCCATTAAAAATTTTATTAAAAAGATGTGAACAAAGTATTCAGAGAATTGGAAAAGAAGAAAAGATTTAGTATGAATTTGTAAAAGGCAATGTTGCAGGACTATTTGTATCGTGAAAATGGAGCTAACTTAATTTCCTACCAGGATTAGTTTTGCGAAAAATAAACAAAGTTGAAAAGTACATGAAGGAACGTGAATGGAGCAAGAAACTGATCACCGAAGTTAAAATGTTTTAAATGAAGAAGAGTGTTGATTACAAATGTCTTTTCTTTCCAGCTCAAGATTATGGAAAAGTGCTTAATTGAGAAGATTATTGAAGAATTGTAGGCTCCGACGCGAATGCTACTTAAGAAAATTTATTGTTGGGTAAAATCGGCCTTACGCTAGTGTCATTTTTAACGTTGTTTATCCTAAACATATGGAATTATATATGCATAGTTTACATTCCCAATCTCAAATTGGAGAACTCCATTTTTCCATTAACGCTTTAACATTCTTTTCATTAAAATCATCCTTAACCTCAAATTCTCCAAAGCCTTTAGGAGGAGGTTGTCAACTTAAGAGGGGTGACGTCCACCCCATCCTGTAGGGCTTGACTCTACTGGAGGTGATCTGGGCGCTATCCCCTTCGATGAATCTTTTTCAAG
>JARVJX010000068.1 GCA_029775995.1 Nitrososphaeria archaeon
CACGTTAATGGGTGTGAGAGCTACAACTGGCACCTAAGAACCTTCCTAAGACCTAAGCGAGGAATATCTAGGAGAAAAGCCTCCTCCAAGCATTGGAGCCTCAGCTTACGCTAGAACATAGTGGAAAGATCTAGATCAGCATACAAATGGTTAATAACGATAACCATTCACTAAGGAGACAAGAGCGTTAATTTAATATTATCACTAACTTGACTAAAGCTTACATCTAGTAAAATTAGAAAAAGGAAACTCTATAAACCCTTTAATTATAGCTTAAATGATTGATAATTCAGCAATTTGAAAGTGTAATAGAAGCCCTTGATAACCTCTCTAAAGATATACTAAATTTAATTTACAACTTTGGAAGTTTAGGAGTATTCCTTGGTATGGTTTTAGAATCTAGCATAGTTCCAATACCCTCAGAGTTAGTTTTGATAGCAGCTGGAGCTGCTGGAATCGACCTTTTAAGTATTGTAATTTATGGCTCCCTAGGTTCAACCATAGGCTCCTTATTTGGTTGGTTGATTGGGTTTTACGGCGGAAATCCAATAGTAAAAAGGTTCGGTAAGTATGTATTTATCCATGAGGAAGATATTACCAGGGCTGAGAATTGGTTCAATAAGTGGGGTGGCTTAGCCATTATAATAAGTAGGCTAATCCCTATTATACCATACAAAGTATTTTCCTTAACCTCAGGGATATTAGGTTATGATTTAAAGAAATTTTTAATATTCACCTTTATAGGAACAATCCCAAGAACATTCTTATTAGGTTGGACTGGTTCTCAGATAATAGGATTCAATCTTCCTATAGTAACTTTAGCCGTAATTATTTTGTTAGCAATACTTATAATCTTAATTATAAGAAAAGTTAAAAAACCTTAAAGGAGTTTAGGCCTTTCATTTTATACTTTTATAAAGCTTTTAAGATATAGAATTTAGCAAACAAAATAGCTTTCATACTAATTGAACCATTCAAGTATATCAATTAAAGGCTTATATCAGCTATATATCTTCTACACCAAGTACCAGCTGGTCCTTCAAAATTTGTTTCTTGGTATACTTTAATTTCTTTCTTTAAATAGGTACTTAATAACCCTTCAAAGAATCCTTCGTGGAAGGCGCAATTAAACATATTTCCAGTTCCAGGAAGCTGGCCACATATGGCGCAATTATATATAACCAGAGTTAAAGGTTTTGTATTTTTAACCTCTAGCCTTCCAATTTCTCTATCTTTCCAAAGCTTTGAAAGTTCAGAAAGAATATCTTTTAATTCTAGGGATGATAGCCTTTCAGCACATCTATTCCCTAAAGTTTTTCCTAGGATATATATTATTTCCTTTGAGCTTACCCCTAAAAATTTCTGAATAGGGTTTATAGCAGGAGAGAAGTAATCAGCCATGCTCAAAAAATCTTTCCAGAATCTATCTTCCTCTATTTTTGCCATATTCACAAATAATACGAATTTTTAATATAAAAATTTTATTATAAAAAAAGGAGTCTGACGTAGAGCCTACTCTCCCCCTAAACGCTTCTTCATTAACATCTAAGATTTCAGCATTGAGATTTGTAGGTTTACGCTATATCATCCAGCCTTCTTTATAGAGAGGTAAAAATTATCTCTACATCTTTATGGAACTTGACTTAATTTTGTAATGAATTCTAAATGTTATCAGAGTTAACAACTCCAAGATTAATAGGCCTCCTTTCCTTATGGTGAACCTACTGCTACTTAGCTCCTCTACGATCTCTTATGATAGGATAACCAAGATCAAAATTGCCATACTCTACTAAGATTTTTTGTTAACTACCCATTGAACAAAAATCTCTATAGTCTTTTCTGGAGGTTCAGTTCTAACGATAACTGGCAACTGTAACCTATCACATATTTCCTTTGTCAATCTCTCATATTCACGTGGATAAATCTGAGTCTTAAAGACCCATGAAAAGCCTCCTCTTCTGCGTATTTCTTCGGTGTATGGTTTTATCCATCTTACCGCAAACACTGGTGTTAATCCTAGGTGATCGCAGATCTCTATTTTGATATCGATCTCATCTGTTGGCATAACGCTTATCGTGTTCTTAACTTCTACTCCTATGTTGAGGCAGCCACTTTTATGCTCAGCTACCTAGTCTAAATTATGAGCTGTTTTTGCCCATTCTTTATCCTTGTAGTTGGCTGTGTTTGTTTGCTCCTATGATGTTAAAGCCTTTGACCCTTGGTTAGTATTGGACGAGCCCTTCTAATTGCCTTCCTATGGCGTTGGGTCTCAGGATTAGAGTATATAAGTTAGACGTGAATAGATTTAGAGTGTTTAATTGCTAAAGTGTTTTGCCTTAGGTCGTCTGCTAATTCTTTTGGAAAGTAAAACGTAGTTGCCCAGTATATTTTGTTCTTTCCCAATGTCTCATCTATTACCTGCTGCCATGGCTTGCTTTTCTAAGCCATATAAGGAGTAAGCCCTGTTGGAAAAGTGTCTCAATTAAACATAAAAAGTGAAGGTTAGAAAGAAGCAAACTTTACCCGTGAGACTTAAATACGAGTCCTTACTACCCAGAGTGTGTGATAGCTATGGTCGAAGCTTTCTGCGTTAAATGCAAAGCTAAAAGGGAGATAAAAAATCCTCAAACAGTGACTTTAAAAAATAAGAGACAAGCCTTAAAGGGTACCTGTCCAGTTTGTGGCAAAACCATATACAGAATGGGGAAAGCTTAAGATAATTCCCCCCTTCTTTTTTATTAACTTCTTTTTATGGTTGTAGAAACTAAGGATAGAACATCTCTATCTTTAATTTCATAGTTTACGGGAAGCCTTAAACCTGTCTTTGCATCTATAGCATAAATTAATCCTTTAGCTAAATCTGAATGTATTATATGAGCTAAATCCTTTACTTGGCTTCCAGCGGGTAATAAAAAGGCATCAGGCAAGATGTTACCCTTCTTATCGCTTAGCTTATTAGGGTCGTAAACTGGATAAACTACATTCATTCTTAAAAGCTTGAATACTGCAACATTTAAGGCGAATTGAACTCCTGTTCTCAGGTACTTTTCAAATACAAAACTCTTAATGTAGTTTAGAGCCCATCTCTGCCTTTCATTTAGTTTTGCACCTTTAACAATTTCAAATCTCTCATCACTAGGATGATATTTTATTAGCTTAGCTTGCTCAGCCTTTCTTAAGGTAAGCTCAGCTTCAGCACTTGCAGGTACTATAATGATATCCTTATACTTCTCTACAATTCTTTTAAAGTTATCCTCAGCATAGGGCAAATCCATCTTATTAGCCACTATAAGGGTAGGCTTAGAAATTTCCCTAAGATTGGTTACAAATTTCTTTTTATCATCCATATTCCAATTTTCTATATCCTTACCTTCTAAATCTGTTTCCTTCAAACTTATTTTAACATGATTCTCTTTAACTCCTATTCCACCAAAGATTTCTACCATAGCCTGAGTAATATTTGTACCAGTTTTAATGTTCCTAACAATCTTATCAAAGTTCCCTTCAAGAAGCTTGAGATACCACATTATAACCTCTTCCTCAATATCAGCCAAATCGGCTAAGGGATCTCCTGTTCCTGGACTAGTTATCCTACCTTCAGCATCTATACTACCAGAGGAATCAACTACATGAATTAAAGCATCAGATTGGGCAGCAACACTTAAAAACTGATTTCCCAAACCTTTACCTAACCAAGCTCCCTTTATCAATCCAGGCAGATCTATAAGCTCTATAGGTATATACCTCCATCCTTCTATACATAAAGAATTTTGAGGATTATCTTTGACTCTAAATTCCCTATGAACACAGAGACTAATTACGTAGGCTCTTCCTACATTAGGCTTCTTAGTTGTAAAAGGATAGGTAGAAACCTCAGAACTTTGCATGGTAGCTGAATTGAAGAAGGTAGTCTTCCCTGTATTTGTCTTCCCAATTATACCTATTCTGATTACCATCAATTACTAATCATAGACTTTAAATTTAAATTTGCTTCTATGTATTAACTAAAGGATGCAAGGGCTTGAGATAGGAGGGGGTAATGGAATAATATTAAAGTATAGAGGTAAGAAGGTAGCCCTAGACCCTCTATCAGATCCTAAAGCCGATATAATATTCATCTCTCATGCTCACTTCGATCATCTATCAAAGGCTTCCAATTCTATAATTTTAACATCTAAGGAAACCCAATACATAGCAAAGGAGAGAAATTTTTATTTGGAAAACACTAGGGATGAGTTGGAAGGTTTTGAGCTTATCAACTCTGGCCATATTTTAGGTTCAAAGGCCCTAAGAATTTACCGTGAGATCTTATACACTGGAGACTTTTGCTTAAGGGATAGAGCCTTCCTAAGAAAGGGTATCGTGAAGAATTGTGATGTCTTGATAATAGAATCTACCTATGGAAGAAAAGAATTTGTTTTTCCCTCTACAGCTAAGATAATAGATGATGTAAATAGGCTTATTGCCGATCTTTTCTCAAAAGGGGTTCCTGTTATACTGATGGGTTATCCCCTAGGGAAGGCTCAAGCCCTATCTTACCTTTTTTCCAATTGGGAACCTATCTACCTTTACGAATCCGTTAGAAAAATGAACAGGCTTTATATTAATTTAGGCATAGAACTTAAAGAGTTTAAAAGCTATTCTGAAGCTAAAGAGAAAAATCTGCTGAATAGGAAGCCTTGGATTCTTATAGCTCCTCTAAGGAGTTTAAAAAAAGGTGTATTAGCTCAAATAAAGAAAAAGTATAAAGCTGTATCTATTGGTTTTACAGGATGGGCTTTAAACAAATCCTATAAGTATATGATGGGTTTAGATCATGCCTTTCCCTTAAGCGACCACTGTGACTTTAATGAGTTAAATACCCTTGTTAAGTTAGCTAACCCAAGAAAGATTTATACGGTCCATGGCTACGCTTCAGATTTTGCATCTCATTTAAGGTCTTTAGGTCATGATGCTGAAGCTTTAGTGGGAGTACAAACTTGTATGACCGATTATTTTTAGATTAACTTGTTAGAGATAGCTCAAAGAGCCTATAGTAAAGATGAAGTCTTATCCCTATTGGACCCTTTAGTGGCTGAGTGGTTCTCAAATTATCCCGATTTAACTCCACCTCAAAGGTATGCTGTGATGAGCATACATGAAGGTAGAAATACTTTAATAGCTAGCCCGACTGGAAGTGGTAAGACCCTAAGCGCCTTTTTAAGTATAATAAGCGAATTGGTAAGCCTAGGAAGAAAAAGTGAGCTTAAGGATAAGGTTTACTGCGTATATGTTAGCCCTTTAAGGTCCCTCAATAATGACATTTACAAAAATCTTTTAGAGCCTTTAAGCTCCATTAAGAAGCTAGGAGAGAGAAAAGGGGAAAAGATACCTGAAATAAGGGTAGGGGTTAGAACGGGAGATACTACGAATAGTGAAAGGAGCCATATGTTAAGAAAGCCTCCTCATATACTTATTACCACTCCTGAGAGCTTAGCCATTATTTTGTGCGCACCAAAATTTAGGGAAAAGTTAAGGGGTGTAAAGTGGGTTATAATAGATGAGATACATGAGTTATGTAGCTCAAAGAGAGGGGTTCATTTAACCTTAAGCCTTGAGCGTTTACAAGAGCTCTGTGGAGACTTTACAAGAATTGGGTTGAGTGCTACCATTCATCCTTTAAATGAAATAGCTAAATTCTTAGTAGGTTACAATGGAAAAAGAGAGAGGGATTGTTTAATAGTTGATACGAGATTTGTTAAACCCTTGGAGCTTAAGGTTTCTACCCCTGTTAGTGATTTGGTGCATACAGCAGCTCAAGAGGTAACAGATAGGATGTATAGAGCCATTAAAACTTTGGTTAAAAAGCAAAAAACTACTTTGATATTCACTAACACAAGATCAGGGACAGAAAGAGTAGTCTACCATCTCTCAAAGTTAGGCATAGTGGATGCTGATGAATTAGCAGCCCATCATAGCTCTTTATCAAGAGAAATTAGAAAGGATGTGGAGGATAGGTTAAAAGAGGGTAAGATGAAGGCAGTTGTTACTAGCACAAGCCTAGAATTGGGAATAGATATTGGGAGCATCGATCTTGTTGTTCAGATAGGCTCCCCAAAATCTATATCTAGATGCTTACAAAGGGTAGGGAGAAGTGGCCATACTTTAGATAGAGTATCGAGGGGGTATTTGATACCTTTAGAGAGAGACGATCTTCTTGAGGATGCTTTAATTGTTAGGGAAGCCCTAAAGGGTAGATTGGATAGAGCTTATATCCCAAAAAATTGCCTAGATGTTTTAGCCCAGCATATAGTAGGTATGGCCATTGAAAGAAAGTGGAAGGTGAAGGAAGCCTACGAGTTAGTTAAGAGGAGCTATTGCTATAGGGATTTAAGCTTTGAAAGCTTTGAAAGGGTTTTGAGATATTTAAGTGGAGCTTATAAGAGCTTAGAAGACTTTAGGGTTTACGGTAAGATATGGTATGATATAGAAAATCAGGAGTTTGGAAGGAGAGGGGCTTTACTAAGGGTTATATATTCAACTAATATAGGTACCATACCTGACGAAGTAGCCGTTAAGGTTTACACTCTTAATAATAGATGGGTAGGCTCTATAGAAGAGGAATTTTTAGAAAGACTATCTCCAGGAGATATTTTCATATTGGGAGGTAAGACCTATCTATTCAAATATGCTAGAGAGTTTAGAGCCTTCGTTCAACCTATACAAGGTGAAAAGCCCACAGTACCTACTTGGTTCAGCGAGATGCTACCTTTAAGCTTTGATTTAGGGGAGGCTATAGGAGAATTTAGGAGAGAGGTTTTTGAAAAGTTAGAGAAGGGAGAGAGGGAAGAGGAAATCTTAGATTTTATAGCAAAAGAAACGGGTTGTGATTCTAAAGCCAGTAAAGCTATATTGGTATACATTAAGGCTGAAAGAGATTTTTTAAAGCATTTAGGCATAAATTCTTTTCCCGATAATAAAAGGGTTATAGTGGAAGATTTTATAGATAATGAAAATAATCAGAACATAATATTTGATTGCGTATTTGGTAGAAGGGTTCATGATGCTTTAGCTAGAGCCTATGCCCAAATTATAACGAGAAAAATTGGGAGAAGTATAAAGGTTACTGTTAGCGATAGTGGATTTATGCTCACCTTACCTAGAGGATACTATTATAATCCAAAAAATTTAGTTAATCAGGTTTCTTCTTCTAATATAAAGGAATTACTTATAGATGCCATCAAAAGAACCGAATTGGTTAAGAGGCGATTCAGGCATTGTGCTACAAGGGCTTTAATGGTCTTAAGAAATTATAGAGGGCATGAAATAAAGGTTTCTAGACAGCAAGCTAACTCCCAAGTGTTGATAAGCCTATGTGAAGAATTAGATAAATTTCCCATCCTTGAGGAGACCTATAGAGAAATCCTGGAAGATATGATGGACCTTAACAATGCCATTAAAGTCCTAGAAGATTTTGAGAAGGGGGAAAGAAGTTTCATTATAGCTCCTAAGAGCGATATTCCCTCTCCTTTTACCCATGATCTTATCCTCTTAGGCTATAGTGATGTGGTCTTAATGGAGGATAAAAAGACCCTATTAGAGAACCTTTACGATTTTGTTATGAGTAGAGTAAGGAAAGATGAAAAGAAAAAGCAAATTTGAATTAATAAAGGTAGCAAAGGGCTTAAGTATAGCATCACCATACCCTTCCCTTTATCTGGAAAGGGAAGAAGCCCTCATAGTGGCTGACCTTCATTTGGGTTTAGAGGAAGAGCAAGAAAGCAAAGGCATTCACATACCCTTTACAACCTTTCCAAAGATTACTGAATTAGTTTTAAATCCTTGTGAAGCTTTAAACTGCAAAAGGTTGATTATATTGGGAGATGTTAAGCATGAATTTGCTAAGCCTTTGGAGCTTGAGTGGTTCACAACGAAGAGACTCTTTAAGATGATAAGGGATATAGGAGCTGAACCAGAAGTAGTTAAAGGTAACCACGATAACTATATTGCAATCATTTTAAAGGAGATGAATGTGAAACTTTATGAGGAGAAAATCGAATTAGATAGATTCACTTTGATACATGGTCATCTACCCTTCGACCAAAAAGTAAGGCATATAATTATGGGGCATGAGCACCCTGTAATAACCATTAAGGACGATTTAGGAGTTAAGCATAGATATAAAGCCTTTTTAGATGGGGAAGTGGAAGGTAGAAGAATCACGGTTTTACCTTCAGTTTCACCCTTAGCTTTAGGTTTAGATATTAATGAGGTCCCATCAAGGGAGCTTTTATCTCCCCTTTTAAAGGGTAAGGATTTAAGTGAACTAACTCCCTATCTAATAGAGCCTAAAATAGCTGTAAAAAAGTTTCCAAAGTTAAAGTTTCTTTTCCTCTCCCCTAACCTTAGCTAGGGATATAGCAACTTCCTTCAAAACTTCCCCTTTCCTCTTCTTTTTATCAATTACTACATAGCCTGAAGGTAATTGGTTCCTTTTGGGATGTTTTGCCCTAAAGGCTTCTACTCTATATCCTAACTGCTCTAAAGCTTTTATAAGCTCTTCAAAGCTAGGGTTTCTAACACATTTGCTTAAGGGTAATTTTCTACCCTGCTTTCTACTTAAGTTTGAATCAAAATAATCTAACCAAAGGACTAATTTACCATACTCTTTCATTTCAGCTTATGAGTATGGCATTTACTACTCCATCTTGAGAAGGTCTTGAGGTTACCTTTGCTTTACCCATCTCTGTCTCTATTATGGCACCTTTAGTGATTACTCCTCTCCTCTCATATTCTCTATTGGCAGGATTTGATAATACTTTTAAGATTTTAACCTTCTTTGTTGTTCTTTTATCTAAATTGGTAACATTTGCGTATTCTACCCTTTTAAAACCAACTTTAAAATTTCCTCCCCTTACCTTCCTCTTTACGGTTTGCTGAGGTCCTAAAATAGGCTCCAAAGCATATCTATCGATTTCATAGGCTCTCCTCCCCCTGTAGGCTTTCCTTCTTCCCCCAGAAGCTTTTCTCTTGGTTAAGTTTTCTACACTCTTGCTCATTCTCTCTCCTTTTCTCCTTAAGGGTATTTAAATTAATTTATTCAACCTTTCTATAGGATATTCCTTTTCTATCGCTCTTTTCTTTTATAGGTATTCTTTTAACCCTATTTATTAAGGTATCAAAGATTACCGATAAATCGTAGCCTAAGGATGAAAAGGTGTAACTGTTAGAAGTAGTAACCAAATTAACAGAAACTTCGTATCTATTCCTACCTTGGCCCATCTTATTACTCTTAATTACTGCCCTAGCTTCAAGAAGATTTGGAAAAATTTTAGTAAAGAAGTTTATAATTCTTTGAAATTTCATTTTAGCCATTTCAGCTTCAAAGGGGTCTGAAGGTAATCCTACTATATAAGAGCCTATATCCTCTATGGCCTTCTCTTCTAAAAGAGAAATTACATCCCTTAAGGTAACTATTCCTTGAATTTCCTGGCCAAATACAACTATAGAATAGGTAAACTTTTCTTTCAAAAAATTGTCGATTACTTTACCTACTTTATCTTTAATGTCACAGGTATTTGGGTTGGGTTGATAAATTCTTTTCACTGGAAAATCAAACCTTACTTCCTTTTCAGCTCCCCTTTCCCTTGGACCTATCTTTTGAGATGGAAGTAAATAGGAAAGCAGTAGAGATGAGGTTAAAATACCAACTAATTTTCCTTCCTGTGTTATGGGTAAATGATCTATCTTCCTTCTTAGCATTAAACTTCTTGCCTTACTCACTTTATCGTCTATATCTAAAGAAATAGGATTACTGGTCATTATACTCTTTATTAAATAGTTGCTCATAGGAGTAGATTTTACTACCTCACAAAGTTTAAAGGCGCTTACCATTCCTATTATATTCCTTTCTTCCTTAATAGGTAAAGCTCTCAACCTATATTGGCTCATTAAACTTGCAGCTCTGCTTACTGTATCCTTTAAGCTTAAAGCTGGGATATAAAACTTAAGGGTTGACGCTTTTGTTGATAGGTCTCTAACCTTTAAGAGCTCTCTCGCATTAACACAGGCTACCTTATCTCCTTCTTGAATAAATACTTCATAGTAACCCTTTTCTTTCATTAAACCTATGATCCTTGAAACTTCGGTGTTAGGAGAGATTAAAGGAATATCTTCTAATAGATCTTGGATCTTTTTATCTTTACTCATGCTATAAACTTCCTTTAGCCTTTATTAATATTTTTATTGCCATTACCGGTGCTGTTACCTTAAGCCGATCACCTCCTTTGCTAACTCTAGGAGTTTAAGGTACTCTGGTTGCTTATGTAGGTGGAAGAGCCTTATCCAATTCCTTACGTGCTCTTGCCTGCATTCTTTCTTTAT
>JARVJX010000069.1 GCA_029775995.1 Nitrososphaeria archaeon
TACGTCTAAGGATAAGCTCAACAACCTCACCATCCATAATGGTTAAGGATAAACGTATACTCCCAACCATATATGAAAATCGGAAGAGGAAGTAAATAACTTATCATTCACTAAGGAGGCAAGAGCGTAAATTAAAAAATATCCTTCTCTTAATATGAATTTCTTTGAGCCTCACCAACTTAGCAAATTTTCTCAATCTCTTAAGTACTTATATCTTAAAGTACTTATATTATCAACAAACCATCTAGCTGAGCTTCAAAATTGAATATTTGAATTTTGTAACATGGATAGCATCTGAAGTGTAGATATCATACTTAAAAATAGCCTCCCAAACTCAGCTCCTAGCTTCCCATTTATTACCTTAAAATTTATCTTATGCTTCCCAAGCTCTAGGAGGTTTACCTTGATTAGTTCAATTAGGCATTATAGAGATTGAGCCATTAAGTTTAAATTCTTAAATTGCTTAAAATTTTTAATGAAGAATCAAATAGAGATATTTATTAAAGGTTGTGAACTCTGTAAAGAAGTTTTGAGCATGGTAGAGTTGGGCAAATGCTTGGGTTGTGAGTTAGTAGTTAGGGATGTTAGAGAAAAAAGGGAGGAGGATTTGGAGAAGGTTAAAGAGTACGATGTAAAGGTTTTTCCTACTATAATTATAAACAATAGGATAAAGATAGAAGGTAAGCCTAAATTTCCTTTAATATGTAGTCCAGAGCTTTACAAATTTTTGGAAAGAAATTATAGATTTAGATAGCTTAAAGGTAAAGGATAAAGGCTATAAAATAAAGGGTTTATTAAACAACATAAGATGAAACCTTTTATTATACTTAAGGATGGATGAAAATATTTTGAACCTTTAAAGACCTCTGTATATTTTATATACTTTATTAATATATAGTATGAAATATAATTTAATATATAGTATAAGTTGTGGGAAAAAGCTTTCTTTATAAAAGGATAAAAAAGCATAGGGTAAACTTAAAGCCAAGGCTGCAGGGCTCAAGATATACATCTTATTTTAATCTAATAATCTAAGAAACTTTGATTAAAAATTCTTGGCAAATCAATAAAATTTTTTTAAGGGGAGTGTATAAATATATATGTAGATTAGAGAGGACAAAAGAGCAATGAACGTAGGCTTTTTAACATGGGAATTTCCTCCAAAGATAGTAGGAGGTTTAGGTACTTATTCCTGGGAAATTACAAGACAGTTTGTAAAGATGGGTCATAATGTTTATGTATTTAGCTTAAATGATGGAAAACTCAAAACAAGAGAAATAATGGAAGGAATTGAAGTCCATAGACCTCGTTTAGTGGATGTTTCATCCATATTCCCAAATATAGTTAAAGATGAATTAAGGCATTGGGGAGCAGGTTTAAAATTCTTCTCTGACATCTACATTTACAATATTTTGAGTGCTGGAAAGATAATAAATAAACTCATACCTCAAGAAGATTACAGGTTCGATGTTATTGCTATTCACGATTGGCTATCCTCTACGGCTGGTTTAATCCTTCGCTCAAATACAAAGCTACCCATAGTGTTCCATATACATTCCACAGAAAGGGGGAGAACTCAAGGTATGGGTTCTTCTTTAGTTAGCGATTTAGAAAAAAGCATGGCAGAAGCAGCTGACAGAATAATCACGGTATCAGAAGCCATGAAAGAAGAATTAGGTATGTATACTTTTCCTACCCAAAAGGTTGAAGTGGTTTATAATGGGGTTGATCCTGAGAAGTATAATCCTGAAAATGTTCCCCAAGAAAAGATAATGAAGTTAAGGGAAAAGTATGGAGTTAATGAAGAAACAAATTTAATTTTATTCCTAGGCAGATTAACACCTATTAAAGGGGCTGATAGGCTTATCCAAGCCATGCCTATAGTTCTTAGAGATTTTCCCAATACTAAGTTAGTATTGGTAGGAAAGGGAGAGATGAAAGACTATATAAACCATCTTATAGAAAGTCTTAGATTAAAGGAAAAGGTAATTTTTGTTGATGAGTTCCTCCCTGAAAAAGATAGAATTTTACATTATGCTGCTTCAGATTTATGTGTATTTCCCAGCTTGTATGAGCCCTTTGGTATAGTAGCTTTAGAGGCTATGAGCATGAAGAAACCTGTAGTGGTTGGAGCAAGGGGCATAAGTGGTTTAAAAGAAATAGTTATCCCTTCAGGTCCTTCCCAAACTGGAATACATGTGAATCCTTATGATCCTACTGATATAGCATGGGGGATAAATGCCCTATTAGAAGATAAGAAGAAGATGAGGATTATGGGTGATAATGGTAGAGAGAGGGTTTTAGAGCACTTTACTTGGGATAGAGCTGCAAAGAGAACTTTAGAGGTCTATTCTCAAGTTATAAATTCCTATCATTAAGTTTAAAGTTAATCCAAAGAAAAGGGTCTAAAAAATGGCTCCAATATTGCACCGGATTCTTTACTGGTATAGGGTTCAAATTTTCATCGTCTAGGCTAAAGAGCTCACTGTTATAAAATAAGGCTCCTTCACCTAAAGAATGGTCTAAAACATTGAGTAGAACTTTTCTTGCCAAATCCCTCTCTTGCATCCTTAAAGCCATTTTTATCAAATAGGGTATATTTCTTGGCCATAAAGTTCCCTCATGATACTCATTATCTCCAAAGTAAATGGTCTTTAGGGCTTTGGTTTTAACACAAAAGGGTTCTCTCTCTAAAGAGAAAAGCTTAGGAACCCTATAAGTTAAGAGTTGCTCTTTAACAACTTTCCAAGCTTTACCCATAAGCTCGTCTTCTAAAAAATCTAAGTTAGCTAAGGCTTCTAAACCCATGGAAGTTATGGTTTTATCCTTTCTACCCTTTGAATCCACCATATTACATAAAAAGTTGATTTCATCATCCCAAAAGGTATTTAAGAAGTTTTTCAGCAAGCTATCTAAATTAAATTTATGCTTAATGCCTAACTCTTCCATACCCTTTAAGGCTTTTATCCATAAGGAGTTGATTTCAGGTAAAAAGTATAACTCCTCTATAGCTCTATAAGAGCCTAATTCTCTAGCCCAAAGCTCAGGAACCCTAGAGGGAAACTTTCCGATTCCTTCAATATACTTAAAGCTATCTACCCAAGAATCAAAGGCTTTAGTTAGAATTAAACCTTGCTCATTCATCTTAGGATAGTTTTTAAATACCTTTATTAAATGTTCAAAAAGCTCCCTTAAGGGCTCATTAGAAATATTGAACTTTTCCCCCAATTCTATCCATAAATTTAAGAGGATTAAAGTAGCATCTGAACTAAAGCTCTCTAACTCTCCAGTTGAAGGGGATAAAAGGTTAGGCAGTAAACCCTTCTTTAAGCATAGCTTTGTAAGGTAATTTAAAACTTTCTCTACCCATTTCTTTTTATCCAAAATTTCAACGTAAGTTAAAAGATTCCATCTTATTCCCTCTAAAACATCTCTGAACCATATATTCTTAAACCACCAGGCTCCAGCTTCAGGAAACTCTAGAGAATTAAAGGAAAGACCAAAGCTCTCTAGGCCTATAACCCTACTTAGCAAAGCCTCCTCATAATTTTTAGCTTTAAACTTGCTAACGATCCTATTTACCTTTTCCCTTCTTTCTTCCACTAATTTTCCTAAAAATCTATAGAAATTATCCTCTAGGTAATTGCTTATGTAAAATTTGTTTTCAATTTTAGCTATAAAAGGAGCAAAGACTTCTTGGCTTCTACCTGCAAATGATATTCTTCCTTCCTTTAAAGTTCTAAAGCCATCTCCATATTTATAGTACCAGCTTACTCTAAAGTTAATTTTATAATATTCCTTTAGGGGTCCTAAAATTATCTGTGATTCTTTACCCTTAATCTGAACAAAAAGCTTACCTTCAATAAATTTATCTAAGAGCTGATAATCATGCTTAGATTCACCGTATATATGCCTCATATCTAAAAAAGGAAAGAATTCTATGGGCCTATTACAAGTTAGAGAAAGGATAAAGTTTTCTTTCCTTGCTAAAAGTTCATAGGTAATACTAAATCTACCATCCTTCCCTTCGTAATTGTAAGTGGCTATTAAAGGAGAAACATTCAGCTCTAGGGCCTTTGCCTCATCTATTCCAAAGAAGATTCCATCTATGAACTTCCAAGGCAAACCTTTATTTAAAGAAGTTAAACCTTCATAGGGGCTATCCCTGTTGGGCCCTATGAATTCCTTACCATCAAAATTTACCTTCACCGAAAAAACCGAAGAACTCCATTCACTCCCTTTCCATCTTAGAAAGACCCTTTTACAGTAACGAAAATCCTCTTCTATAGGAGGAACCTTTAAGCTCATCAAAGCATTATAACTTATCCTTTATATTTTTACAGGCATCCTCTGGAGCTAAGATATTCACATATACTCCTGCTCCTAACTCCATTCCTGCAAGGTAAGTGAGTCTTGGAAAGATTTCCAGGTGCCAATGAAAATCCTCTAAGCCTTTATAAAGGCTATAAAACCAAAAGTTAAAGGGGAAAGGGCCTATAATAGCATTTAAAGCCTTAAAGAGCTTACAGAGCATGAAGGAAAGTTCTCCCAACTCTTCTTCTTTAAGGGAAAAGAAATTCTTTTCATGCTTTTTAGGGGCAATTAAAATTTCATAAGGAACTCTGCTAGCCCAAGGACAAAGAGCTATTATATTCTCTGTACTCATAATGTACCTTTCCTTACCCTTTTCCTTCTCTAATATTTTGCAAAGTTTACACTCTTTACCAAGGGAGGAAGCCTTCTCAGTTATAGAGGGAGGCTCTAAATCTAAAGCTATTATCTGCAAATGAGGATGTCTTATACTCGCTCCAGCTTCTCTACCTCTATTCTTGAAGAGGTGAACGTATTTTATTCTAGAATCAGAAAGGAAAAAATTAGCCCTAAGTAGAGAGGCTTTAAGAGCTAAGAAGAAGGCTTCAGGTTCCATATTCCAAAGCTCCCCTTCATGTTCACGAGTTTCCACTATAATCTCGTGATATCCATAGGAAGGCTTTACATTAACGGTCCCATAAAATTTAGCTTCAGCTTCGGTGGAAAAGGCTGGATAAAGATTTTTAAAGCATCTAACCAACCATTCTTTATCATCCCTTTCAAACCATAAAATATTATCCCTATCTCTTTTAGCTATAAGCAGAGCTGGAGGCGTTTTATCTTCATTACCTGGACAAAAAGGACATCTTTCTTTTTCTACTACTTCCACATCTTCCTTAAAGACTAGTGGTCTTTTTCCCCTCTCAGGAGAGATAGCTACCCATCTATCTATTAGATAATCTTTTCTTAATTCTAGTTGCATTTTATGAAAAGATCGAAAGGGCTGCTAATAGACCTGAAGGGGATAGATAGTAGGCTCCATCCTTGGAAAGGATTAGATTGTCCTTCAAAAGTTCTTTAGTAAGAGACTCAAGCTCTGATAAAGCTAAACCTAAGTTTAGAAGCTTATCTACTTCTACAGCTTTATCTATGTTTGTGGCATTTAGGGTTAAAAGCAAGGAAAGAAGTTTAAATTTGTTATTCAAACCTCGCATTTTTTATTGCCTCCTCATATGCTTTTAAAAGCTCATTACATAAGCTTTCCCAGGAGAACTTCTTAACCCGTTCGTGGGCATTTTTTACCAACCAATTGTAGTATTCTCTATCACTTATCACCTTAATTATGGCATTGGCTAAATTATTAGGATCGTTAGGATAAACCACCACCCCATTTATATCATTTTGAACGATTTCCTTTAATCCATCAACCCCGGAAACAATAATGGGTAAGCCTGATGCCATACCTTCTAAAGCTACTATACCAAAGGGCTCATAGTTAGATGGAATGGTTAAAATATCGGTAACCTTATACATCTTAAGTAAATCATCATCATTTAAAAATCCATAAAACCTTACTTTATCTCCTACCCCCAACTGATAGGCTAAGGTTTTTAAATCCCTTCTCAAATGTCCTTCTCCCACGATTATTAATTTAGTATTATAAAACCTTTGGAGTATTAAGGGCATAGCTTTAATCAAGTTATCAAAACCTTTCTGCCAAGTTAATCTCCCTACAGCCAAAAGAACAATTTCATTATCCGATAAACCGAAATACTTTCTCACAGCGCTTCTATCTAAAGAAAAATTAAATTTGCTTAAATTTATTCCATTAGGAATAACCTTTACCTTTTCAGGAGGTACATTATATAAATAAATAATTTCATCCTTCATAGAATGGCTCACCGTAATAACTCTGGTAGCTTCAAAGCTTGCCCACCACTCAATTGAATATATCATTCGAGATTCTTCAGATTTTATTCCCATAGCTCTTTTACTCTCTGTACTGTGAAAGGTAAAAACTAAAGGTACTCTTAATAAGTGCTTTAAATTTATCCCAGCTATAGCCGTTAACCAATCATGGGCGTGTATAATATTAGGCTTCCCATATTTATTTATTATGTACCCAACTCTCTTCTCAAAAAAGTGATTGAATAGAAAGACCCATCGATAAAAATCTTGAGAAGGTATCTCAACCTTAACCCTATGTATAAGGGCTCCTCTATCTTCAAAATCTGGAGTATTTGGGAAATCAAGGGTTATTATGTGAACCTCGTTTTTCATCTTATTTAAAGCCTCAGCTATACCTTCCACGTGCCTTGATATTCCTCCCACTATTCTAGGAGGATACTCCCAGCTTAAAATAAATATTCTCATCCCTCTGACAATTTTTTTACCATTTCCATTATGCTTTGTGTGTAATTTCTAAGGAGCTTTTCAGCCTGATCCTCACTCTTAGCCTCAGCATTAAGTTCAATTAAGGGTTCTTTAGGGTCCAAAACTATGCTCAAGGAGCCTATTTCCTCTTCAATTTTTACCCCATCAAGAAGTTCAAAGGTATGACCTTTAGCCTCTCTAACTAAATGAGAGAGTATTTCAGCCCTAAGATTTTGAGGTACACTTACCCTACTAACTAACTTATTTAGCTTAATAAGTTCATACACTTCTTTATGAGTTTCTTCTCTAATTGCTTCTAAAGCAGTAAGCATGGTAGCAATTCCATCGAAGGTATGAGCTTTAGATGGTAT
This sequence comes from Nitrososphaeria archaeon, assembly GCA_029775995.1. Classification (GTDB taxonomy): domain Archaea; phylum Thermoproteota; class Nitrososphaeria; order Nitrososphaerales; family JARVJX01; genus JARVJX01. Next base: position 7,056 of record JARVJX010000069.1, read on the forward strand.
AAAGATTCTACCCATCTCATCCCCTCCTAATAGAGCATCCATGGATATAGTCCTCCTAGCTATGTCACCTAAATTTCTACTAACTTTGAATACCTCAGCCCCTAATTCCTGTAAAGCCTCAACTATCCATTTAGATACGCTTGTAGCTGTAACTATCCTCTTCTTATTCCTTCTTAAGAGATGATAGGATATTAGAGCTAAGATTTTCTCTCCTGAATAAACTTTTCCATCTTTAGTTACTATGGCTATCCTCTCACAATTCTCATCTAAAATTATTCCACAATCTGCATCTATAGAATTAAGAATCTTTGGCATCTTGATTAAATTATCTAAGGACCAAGGGGGTCTTAAGGGACTTCTTTGGCTTCTTGAGTTTAATACTATGGCATCCATTTCAAAAAAGTCTATCAGGCTTGGAAGGATTGAGTAGGCTGAACCTTCATTAACATCTATAACCATTCTTATATCCTTTAAACCTCTTAAGTAAGAGAACCTTTTGAAGAGCTCTCTAAGGTAAAACTCTAAGTTACTTTCAGGATAGATTAAAGAGCCCATATACTCTAAAGGTGCTCTATGAAGCTCCTCTCTGAAGAATATGCTCTCTATCTTTCTCTGATCCTTTGAATCTATATCAAAGCCATCATAGTCAAAAACTCTAATAGCAACTTGTTCAGGTTGATTTATATTTGATGATACATAAATCCCAGCATTTAAGGATCTATTTAAGAGATGGCTTATTTGAGCAGGTAAGGGTAAATCCTTCAAATCCTCAACTTTAACTCCAGAGGCTAAAAGTCCAGATATTATAGCCCTTTTAACGATTCTAGATTGAAGGGTATTGTCTCTACCAATGGCAACAATCTTATTGTATCCTAACCAGGAACCTATGGCTCCACCTATCTTTGTAGCCATTTCAGGAGTTATTTCTAAATTTACTTGACCAACTATTCCATTATATAAGAATAGATAGTTGGGCCACTTTATGCCATATTTTAAGTTAGAGCTTACTATAGAATAGGGTTCAATAATCTTTCCAGGCCATATTTTAACGTTGGGTTTAATGGTTGAGTATTTCCTTATTTTACATTCATCTCCCACAATGGCCCCATTGAGTATTTGAGTTCCATCCCAAATTAGGCATTTCTCCCCTATTATTGCTTCTTCAATATTTACACTATTACCCACCCAAGTATTATTCCATAATATAGAGTTAGTTATCTTAACGTCACTTTCGATGGTGCAACCGTCTCCTATTATTGTGTTAGGTCCTAATTTTGAATTTCTTCCTATTCTTGTTCTATGGCCTATATATACTGGGGGAATTAGTTCAACGTTTTCTCTTATATCTACATCATCTCTTACTACTACTCCTTCTAAGATTCTCTTACCTTCAGGCTGAAACTCCAAAACCCTATTGTTGAGAAGATCCATATTCGTCTTATGGTATTGAGCATGGGTACCAATATCGGACCAAAAACCCTTTAATAGCCATACACTAATAGGAATATCCTTCTTCAAAAGTAAGGGAAAGAGATCTTTAGAGAAATCAAACTCTCTATTGCTTGGTATAAGATCTAAAGCTTCCTTCTCTAAAAGATAAATTCCACAGTTTATAGTATTGCTTAAAGCTTCATACTTGCTAGGTTTTTCCTGAAATTTAACTACTCTATAATTATCATCATATACCACTACACCAAACTCACTGGGATCTTCAACTTTTGTAACAACCATAGTTACAGCTGAACCACTTTTCTGATGATCTTTTATTAACTCATTAACATCAGCGGAAGCTAATACATCCCCACTCCAAACTAACATTCTATCTAGGCTATGAGCTTCACATACAGCTTTAACCCCTCCTGCAGTACCTAAGGGCTTATCTTCAAGGCTATGGTTTATCTTAACCCCCCATTTGGAGCCATCATCAAAATAATCCATTACAAAACGAGGTAAATAATGTAAGGTAAAGATTAAATTTTTAAAATTAAAGCCCTTTAAAAGCTTCACTGTATATTCAAGGATAGGAGTATTAACTATGGGGATCATGGGTTTTGGTCTATTTGCTGTTAAAGGTCTTAACCTTGAGCCTTCACCCCCAGCCATAATAACACAAGATAAATTTCCCATCAACTAATAATATGGATAAGAAATATAAAAAGATTTTTTAACAAATGAGAGTTTGAATATAAAAAGATAATAAATAGATGCTATTTTTATTTGTTTAACCCTTTAAAAAGATTCATATATATTTACATTTTGGAGTTTAAGTAATAATATCAAAGTTGTAAAAGCTTTAAATAAGCTTAAAAACTCATTTAAACTTAGATTGATTAATAGAAAAGTTTCATGTATAGGTGCTGGAACCATAGGGCATAGTTGGGCCACTTTATTCTCTTGGCATGGTCTTGAAGTAAATTTGTATGATGAAGATGAAGAAGCTTTAGATAAAGCCTTTAATTTAATTAAATCGAATCTGAAGATTCTTTGGAGATATATAGAGAGCCCCTTAAGAAAGGGGAAGAAGCTTTAAGTAAAGAAAAAAAGGCTTCAAGCTTAAATGAAGCCTTAAAAGATGTATTTTACCTTCAAGAATCTGTATTCGAAAGCTATGATGTTAAAAAACCCTTATTTAAGGAGATGAGTGAAATAGCTGATGCTAAAACCATTTTGGCAAGTAGCACCTCTGGCTTGCTTATGTCAAAGATTCAAAGGGCTGTTAAAAATCATCCTGAAAGATGTGTTATAGCCCATCCTTGGAATCCTCCTCATCTGATGCCCTTAGTAGAAATTGTTCCAAGAAAGAAGACCAGTAAAGAGGTTATAGATGAGACTATTAAGCTAATGAAGGAGATTGGTAAAAAGCCTGCCTTACTTAGGAAAGAAGTAGTTGGAATGATTGGTAATAGGTTATCAGCCCTATGGAGAGAAGCGGTAGATTTGGTAAATAAAGGAATTGCTACTGTAGAAGATGTGGATAATGTTATAAAAATGGCCCAAGGTTAAGGTGGGCCATAATGGGAATCTTTTTAACCTATCATCTTTGGGGGCAAAGAGGGATAGAATTTTTTTAAAGGGTTTTAAACCTGTCTTTGAAATGTGGTAGGAAGGTATGGCAAACTGGGAAAAGTATCCTAAAAAATTCTTTAGCTTTGTGGCTTAATTATTGTTGTGTGTTTGCTCTTTGTTTTTAGTGTTGGATTGTGTTTATAGGTTTATGATTGTGTTGTATATGAATGCTTTTATTTTTAGCTC
>JARVJX010000006.1 GCA_029775995.1 Nitrososphaeria archaeon
AGTTCATCTTGCTGACCTCCCTCCTCCAACTCTTGACAAACTCAAGATCCAAGAGGAGCTCGCCCTGCCTGACATACTTGGCATCTATCTCTTTCCAGTTCATTCCATCAAGGAGGTACAGAATGCTCATAAGAAAAAGTATGTCGAAAAAGATTGAGCAAATAGTTAGTTATGCACCAACCCACTTAATACATCTCCTGTAACTTCACTAACAGCCTATCTTAAATCCAAAGGCTAATAGAGAAGCTTAACATCGTGAGGCAAATTTTCCCTTATACTAGCTTCTGATATTAAAATGAATTCAGCCTTTTCTTGGAGCTCCCTTATAGTTGATGCCCCACAATAGCTCATTCCAGAACGCAATCCTCCTACCAATTTAGCTATTACTTCAGTAGTCTTCCCTTTATAGGGTACCATGGCTTCCACTCCTTCAGGAACATACTCAAGAAGCTCCGATTCGTCAATTTCCTCTAAGCCTTTCTCTCTAATCTTTCTATCTATAGCAGCAGCAAGAGATGCCATACCTCTACTCATTTTATATCTACCATCAGGTCTTATGATAGTTATACCTGGGCTCTCATCGGTTCCAGCCAACAAACTTCCTATCATTACACTTGATGCTCCAGCTGCTAAAGCTTTAGTTATATCTCCAGAATTTCTTATACCTCCATCAGCAATTATGGGTATATTGTATTCATGGGCTATCTTTGCACAATTTAAAATGGCGGTAAGCTGAGGAACCCCTGCTCCTGTAACTATTCTCGTGATACATATGGAGCCTGAACCAACCCCTACTTTTACAGCATCTACTCCAGCATCTATAAGATCCTTCACCCCTTGTGGTGTTGCTACATTCCCAGCAATAACCTCCACTTTACTAAACTTCTCTTTTATCTTTGATGCAGCTTTTATGGCTAAATCGGAGTGTCCATGGGCTATATCAATAACTAAAACATCACAATCTACTTGAATTAGAGCTTCTGCCCTTTCAAAATAATCACCTTTTACCCCTATAGCAGCCCCTACCCTTAACCTCCCTTTAGAATCCTTACAGGCTTCTGGATATTCTTCCCTTTTAACTATGTCCTTTGCTGTAATCAAACCTTTAAGCTTACCAAATTCATCTACTATGGGCAATTTTTCAATTTTATTAGCTTTTAAAATTTCCTTAGCCTCATATATACTCGTACCTTCTGGTGCAGTAATTACATCCTTAGTCATTACATCCTTTACCAACAATTGGTCTCTTTCTTCAAATTTAATATCCCTAGTTGTTATTATACCCACTACTCTACTATTCTCATCAATTACCACTATTCCCCCAATTCCATATTGAGCCATCAATTCCTTTGCTTCTTCCAAGCTTCTATCTGGAGAGATGGTTATGGGCTTCTCAATCAGTATGCTCTCTGACCTCTTAACCCTAACTATCTCCCTAACTTGCTGCTCAATGGATAAAAATCTGTGAACTATTCCTATTCCTCCCAGTCTAGCCATAGCTATTGCCATAGCTGATTCTGTAACAGTATCCATATTGGCGCTAACTATGGGGATATTTAGCTCAATATTTCTTGAGAGAATGCTTTTAGTACTTATATTTTTTCTAGATTCTACACTTGATCTCTTTGGAATTAGGAGTACATCATCAAAGGTTATTCCTTCCTTTATTCTATCAAAGGGCTTCAAATTCTTCCCTAGCACTATCTAAAAGACCTATTAAAAAGTTTAAGTATAGTAAGTTTTATTAAATATAAACTGTTCTTTGATTATTAGATAGTTTGCGGGGGTAGCCTAGCCTGGCCAAAGAGGGCTCTTGGATGCGCAGGACTTAAGATCCTGTCCCTTAGGGGTTCGTGGGTTCAAATCCCATCCCCCGCACCATACTCAAAGCCCAAAATGAGCCAAAATTGAGTTCTTTTTGGCTAAAAGACGCTAAAATCTTTCTTGGTTTTTGCGTATTAAAGCTATTTCACTTCTAGGTTTGGATGGTGTCAAGATAGCCATTGATGAGCACCCAATTATATATAGCTATAAAGGCCTTAAGGAATCTTGCTATGGATGCTATGGTTAAATTGACTGTAAAGCAGTTTATAATTTTTTGAGCTTAGCTTTGATTATTCTTAAACTAACTCTCGGTTCTTAAACTAACTCTCGGTTCTTAAACTAACTCTCGGTTCAGCTCCTTTCACCAAATTTTTATGCTAATGTTTAATACAAGGCTCTTCAATACTTTATACCATTCCTTGTATACAGGGATGATAGGTTTATTATCACATATTGAAGAGCATACCAAAGGATGGCTCTTCATCTAGCTTGAACCAGTAAAGGATCCTGCTCGTTAGAAGCTCCCGCTATCCATATCTAGCAGCCCAAATGAATAGATGCTCCTTACCCAGCTTGTCTTACTCTCATCTAAAGCTATGCACTTTCTAGGCTTTCTCTAGGCTTTGGTAAGAATCTTTCAAGGCTTTATACCACAGATTGAAGGCTTCATAGAGAAGACCCAAGAGACCTTCCTATAGGATGATCCAGAGAAGTAGATCAAGGCTTTAAGGATTGGTCTCTAAGGAGACTTTATTCCTCCTAAATACTTTGATGCTCTAACCCTTTCCAGCAGAAGATCAAGGGCAGGCATAAGCCCATATAGGGCAGTCAAGATAAAATATAACACTCAAGCATCTTAGACAAAAGAGTAAAAACCTTATCTTGGCATCATCGATTTTCTTAACCCGAAAGTTAATAGTTATCTTTTGATAGTAGAAGAAATGAATTTTTTATAGCACTTTGTCAAATTTTATAGATATTATTGTCTTAGATAGCAAGTTAAGATAGCATAATGTATGTCCAAGTTTAGTTCTCAATGGGATGCCCCTCCAAAGAAGTTAGGAAATGTAAGGTTTAATAGCACAGCCTTAAAAGAAATTCTAACAGAGGCTCAAAACAAGTTAAAGATTCAGATAAATAGATTAGATATGATTATGGCTGATGTGGTATCAAGGGATCATAAGCTCTTTTCAGAGCTGATTAAACATTTAGAACAAAATAATAAAGATAAAGCCAATGTAATTGCTGTTGAATTATCTCAACTGAGAAAGGTTCAGAATATGCTATTAAAATCTAAGATGGCTCTAGAGCAGATAATCCTTAGAATTGGGACAGTTACAGATCTCGGAGATGTGACCTATACCCTAGCTCCAGCAGTAAGAGCTTTAAAGAATGTAAGGAAGGATATGGCTATAGTATCTCCTGAAGCTGATAGCACTTTTGGAGAAATTACCACTAACTTAAGTAACATACTCACTGCAGCAACTCAAAGCGAAACCTTTAACATGGATTTATCCACTAATAGCGATGAAGCAGCTAAGATCGTTGAAGAAGCTGCCTCTATTGCCGAATTGAAGCTTAGAACTAGAATACCTGAGCCTTCTTCATCCAATTTGGTAAAGGAAGCTGAGGCTACTTAAGGTTACTTAAAAAGAGATAAGAGGAAGGAAGAAAGCCTAACTTCATCCTTACTATTTTTTATTATAATGTCTTCAAATAAGGGCTTTATACCTAAATTCTTTACTTCATCTAAAAGGGAAGCATCACTAGAATGCATAACAAAGAACTCTAAAAAGTCGGAGTAAAGTTTAGCTACTGTTAATGGTGAAACTTCTAACCCTAAACCCTCCATCATCTTTCCAGCAGGTCCACTCAGCGGATTTTTTCCTATTATGGGGCTAACAGCTATGACCCTCTTACCTCTTAAAGCTTCTCTAAGCTTTTTAAGGCTTAAAATGGGAGAAATGCTACTTAAAGGATTCCCTGGACATACCAGGATGAATTTAGCCCTCTCTATGTATTCTAAAGCTTTAGGAAGGGCTTTAGCCCTCTCTTTCCCTTTGTATATAATATCTAAAACTTTATCTTTGGCTTTATTCTTGACCCAAAATTCTTGTAAGTGCATAGGTCCCTTATTGGTAATTATCCAAGTTTCTAATCTATCATTGGTGCAAGGTAATATCTCTTGCCTAACTTTATATTTCTTACATAGAATTTTTGTTATCTCATCTAACCTTTTTCCTTCCTTCAGAAGTTTTGTTCTTATAATATGAGTAGCTAAATCTCTATCACCTAATAAAAACCAATTCTCATAACCTAATTGGGAAAGCTGTTCATTAAACATGAAAGTATCATCTCTTACTCCCCAACCTCTTTGCAAATCTAAATTCTCACTTAGCCCATACATTATGGTGTCTAAATCAGGGCAAATATACAATCCATGATACCAAAAGTTATCCCCCACATTCCCTATTATTTTTAAATCCTTTGGTTCTAGAAGCTTTGATAAGCCTCTAACTAACTTTACAGATCCAGTACCTCCAGCTAAAACCACTATCATCGAAAGAGATCCTTCTCCGCCCTTCTAATCATCTTCTTGATGCTTGCTCTTCCCCTTAAGTAAGGATAACCTCTTATCAGAGCTATGGGGGTATTATCTAATTTTCCCATAACCAATTCTGCTGAAGAAGCTAACTCATCAGCCACAGCTATCACAGTGGCCTTCAATTCGTAACCATGACTATCTACTCTCCCTCTGTAATTTAATAGGGGTTCTAATCCAGCTATTCCTATAGCAAAATTCACTTGACCTTCCCTCCAAGGTCTACCAAAGGTATCTGATATTATAATAGCGATATCCTTTCCTGTTAAATCCTTTATCTCCCTTCTAAGAGCTTTAGCTGAAAAATCAGGATTCTTAGGAAGTAAGCTAACTCTTTCATTACCCACATTAGATTGATCAACCCCTGCATTAGCGCATATAAAGCCCTGATGAGTTTCACATATGATTATACCTCTATCCATTTTAACTATCCTCTTTGTTTCTCTTAGAATTACCTCAACTAACCTTTCATCTTTATCAAGAAGCTTAGATATTTTTTTAGCAAATTCTGAAGGTTTAACTTCCTTTAAATTCACCAAATTTCCTTCGGCCTTTGATACTATCTTTTGGGTAATAACGAGAATATCACCATCCAAAAGCTCCAAATTTTCTTCTTTAAGGGCTTCCAAAATGATCTCTGATAAATTATCCCCTTCCTTTATATCCCTAGAAATCCTTAATCCTATTACCCTTATCTCCTTCATTTAAATACAATCCTATTTCTTAAACTTCCTATCCCCTCCACAAAGCACTCTACTATATCCCCATCTTCCAAATATTTTGGCTCTGGCTTATAGAAAGCTCCAACACCGCTTGGAGTTCCAGTAGCTATTATATCTCCAGGCTCTAGGGTTATTCCTTGAGATAACCAGGATACTATCTTTGATGATTTATAAATCATAAATTTAGTTGAAGAGTTTTGCCTCAATTCTCCATTAACTTTGCAGCTAAGAGTCAAGTTATCAGGATTAAGCTCATCCTTGGTAACAATCCAAGGTCCTATAGGGGCGAAGGTATCTAAGCTCTTACCTCTTGTCCACTGCTTATCCTTAAACTGTAAATCTCTTGCAGAAATATCATTAAAGCAAATGTATCCAAATACATAACCCAATGCTCTTTCCTCTGAAACTCTCTTAGCCTTCTTACCTATTATTATAGCTAATTCAACCTCATAATCCACCTGCTTTGTTATTGGAGGCACTATAACATCATCGTAAGGTCCATTTATACAGGTTCTAGGCTTTAGAAAGATAGGAGGTTCATCTGGAATAGGCATATTCGACTCTTTAGCATGATCGTAGTAGTTTAATCCTAGGCATATAATCTTAGGAGGATCTAAGAGAGGAGGTAAGACTTTACTAACATCGCTTAAAAGGATACCCTCCTCATCTTTGTAACCTTGAAGATCTAGAAATTTTTGTTGATAATTTTCCCAGCTTTCTATCAACTGCTCCAAATTCTTTGGGAAAGATAATTTTAGAATTTTTTCCAAAGTGCCCTTTGGGATAATTTTATCTTCATATAAAATCCCATAATCCTCTTCATTATCCCTTACGTATCTTATCCATTTAACCATCTTTAATATCAGAAAGGCTTTGCTTTTTAAGATTATCCTTAGCTATCTCAGCACTCATGGAAGATCTAACCATAATATAGCACATAATGGTTTTGTAGGCTTACAATTCCATTTCTCATATATATTTATGTTACACACGTGAGGAAATATAAATAAACAAAAATTAAGCTTTTTTCCTCCTTTTAAATCCTACCATAAAGCTAAGAATAGAGATAAAAAGGCCAATTTGAGATAACAGAGGACTTTGAGTGTAAATTAAGGCTGATGCTATTAGGCTTGAAGCTGATATTATGGAACCTATTAGTAGAGGGTCTGTTGAGGGATTTGAACCTCTCTTAACATTACTTATTTGAGAAACCTCAAGAAAGGACTTTAGCATGGGAAAAACCTCAATACTTGATGAAAGAGCCTTTGTGAATTTGTTAAAGCTTTGCTTTATCTCTTCCATATAAGCTTCTCTAACTAAACCCTCCTCTTCAAGAAGGGTCTGCAAAACTTTAATAAACTGAAATTTGGGGTCTAAGGTCAAACATAATCCCTCTAAAATGGTGCTCATTCTCATATATAGTACAAGATGTTTAGGCAATTTGAAGGGAAATTGGTAGATGGTTCTATTAGCTATCTGCATTAAAGCCTTAACTTCCATCTCTTCAACCTTTTTACCGTACATGCTTCTTATAGCCAACTCAACCCCTTTCTCAATTACAAAGCGATTAGCATCAGGCTGTAAAGCCTCTAACTCTAAGAGCATATTCACCACTTGAGATGGGTTCTTCTCAGTTAAGGCTAAATATAATCTTACTAATCTAAGCCTCGTAGTTGCATCTAAACTTCCCACCATTCCAAAATCATAAAGTATTATCTTATTATCTTCTGTAACTGAGATGTTACCAGGATGGGGATCAGCATGAAAAATATCCTGAGTTAAAAGCATCTTCAAAAAGAGCTTATCTACTTTTACAGCCAATTCTCTTGGATCTAAGCCCAAATTCTTCAAACTTTCTAGGTCAGTTATTTTTATCCCTTTTATATATTCCATTATAATGACCCTTTTAGTAGTATATTCATGGTATACCTTTGGTATAATCACATCCTTATCCCTTAAAAAGGCTCTTATCCTCTCCAAATTTGAAGCTTCTTTTAAGTAATCCATCTCCTCAAAGATGGTTTCAGAGAATTGATCTAAAACCGATTCAAGGGAGAAGAGAATTGAAGGATCAAGAAATCTTTTAAGTAAGGGTAAAGCCCTCTTCATAACCCTAATGTCCCTTTCTACAGTTTCCCTTATATTGGGCCTATTCACCTTAACAACTACATCCTTACCTTTTAGCTTTGCCCTATAAACTTGAGCTAAGCTTGCACCCGCTATTGCATCTTCATTAAAGGATTCAAAGATATCTTCAATTTTGCCTAGGTCCTCTTCAATTATTGGCTTTACTTTACTAAAATCATCAGCAGGCACTTCATCTTGCAGTTTAGAAAATTCATCTAGGTAAGCCTGAGGCAATATATCAGGTCGAGCTGAGAGTAATTGACCTAACTTTATAAAAGAGGGACCTAATTCTATAAAGGTTTTAACGGCTTTACTTGCCTCCTTTCTTACTTTTTCATAATCTATTTCCCTATCTTTACCTTTAAGGAGCTTTCTTCTAACTCTCCTATAGCGATAAATTATCGGCGCTAACTTTAAGGCTATTTTTATAAGCCTTAAATTCTCTTCCTTTAACAAGCTAACTTATAGTGAAATTTGTAATTTATATTTATTTCTCAAAGAGCTTCTTTATAAAGTTAAAAAGCCTATAGGATAAAAAACTTGTAACTATAAAGGTGAGAAAAGCAGCTAGCAAACCCTTTTGTCTTGATGCTACTAACCCTCCTATGCCTGTACTTATAACCAACTCAGGAGTATCTGATAAGAGATGCTTTAAGGGCTCTTTTCTAGGATCGTATTTATCTATATGAAGAGTAAAAAATTCATCATACTCTCTAATGTGTATGCCATCTCCATAGCGATACTGTTTTTTAGAACCTTTTTTAAAGCCCAAATTTGTCTCTTCTACACCATTAATTAACTCTGGCATAACCTCTTTTTTTATTCTTATCTCATTATTCACAAAAGAGCTTACATAATAAAATATAAAAATTTTCCGTGCACATTCTTTACGCCTTTACTATAACCTAATAAGACCTTGAGCTATTGGGAGTGGCAGGCTGAACCTCTCGCCGAAGCTTGAGGCTTACACCTCCACCCCATCAACGCCATATTTTATGGCCGCTCTCGTCCATTACCTTATCCCTTGAGGAATAAGGTAATGGAAGGATATCTCTTCTCGGGAGGAGCTTCGAGCTTAGATGCTTTCAGCTCTTATCTCCAACGGCTTAGCTGCCCGGCTTTGCCCTTTCGGACAACCGGTACACCAGAGGCCGCGCTGCCCAGTTCCTCTCGTACTAAGGGCAGCTTCCCCTCAGATATCCTCCGCTCCCAGCAGATAGAGTCCGACCTGTCTCACGACGGTCTAAACCCAGCTCACGTTCCCCTTTAATAGGCGAGCAGCCTCACCCTTGGCCCCTGCTGCAGGACCAGGATGGGAAGAGCCGACATCGAGGTACCAAACCGCGAGGTCGATGGGAGCTCTCGCCCGCGACAAGCCTGTTACCCCTGGGGTAACTTTTCTGTCACCTCCGACCCCCAACAGTGGGGATACGAAGGATCGCTAGGCCCGGCTTTCGCCCCTGAATCCCTTGCTTTTAAGGATCCAGTCAGGCCGGCTTTTGGCCTTGCCCTCGTCGGCGGAGTTCTGACCCGCCTGAGCCGACCTTTGGGCCCCCTCGATACCTTTTCAAGGGGGTGCCGCCCCAGCCGAACTGCCCACCTGCTGTTGTCCCTCAAAGAGGTTAGCAACGTAACAGTAAAAGGCTGGTGTTACACTTTCGCCTCCGGTAACCCCGAGAGGTTACCTTCAAAGGCTCCCAGCTACTCTCTGCATCTACTGTCACGTCGCAGCAACAGGCTGCAGTAAAGCTCCACAGGGACTTCTCTTCCCGCTGGGAGTTGATGGACTGTTCGTCCACCAGGTGGGTTCGCCGGGTTGTAGGCGGGGACAGTGGGGCCCTCGTTGATCCATTCATGCACGTCGGAACTTACCCGACAAGGCATTTGGCTACCTTAAGAGAGTCAGAGTTACTCCCGGCGTTTAGCGGCCCTTAGCCTCCTTGTAAGGAGGTTTTAGGTACCGCCAGTGGCCAGGATTCAAAGGCTGTACTCACCCTTTCGGGCTAGCAGCCTCCTATGTTTTTATTAAACAGTCAGGACCCCCTAGTCTCTGCGACCTGCAGTTCCCACTCCTCATGAAAACTGCAGGCACCCCTTCTCCCGAAGTTACGGGGCCAATTTGCCGAGTTCCCTCGCCTACGGTATACCCGATACGCCTGAGCCTTCTCAGCTAGGGACACCTGTGTCGGTTCTAGGTACGGTCTTAAAGGCATCTCCCCTTTGGGCTTTCATGGTCTCCCAGCATCAAAGGAACCCTCCTAAGGGAGGGCTATTCCCTCCTCGCTAGAGTTCTCGTCATTACGACACTCCCTCTAGCTTGGTAGGTTAAAAAGGGCGAAAACCCTTCTCCTCTTAGCTGGAAGCAGACCCAAAAGTTCAAGGATGCCTTTAAGGCACTGGATTATTAACCAGTTTCCCTTCTTCGGATAACTCCCTTGGGGTTATCCTTAGGACCGGCTAACTCCTGGCTGACGACGCATTGCCAGGAAAACCTGGCCCTTTAGGCGACCGGGATTCCCACCCGGCTTCGCTGCTACTACCGCCAGGATCTGCAATAGAGATCGGTCCATAGGACCTCACGGCCCTACTTCTACCCGATCTCTACGCCCACCTACCGCATACAAGCCTTACGCTTGTAGCCTGAGGTATCGGTAATGGGCTTAGCCCCGTCCATTTTTGAGGCTCAAGAGCTATGCAGGTGAGCTGTTACGCACTCTTTAAAGGATGGCTGCTTCTAAGCCTACCTCCCTGCTGTCTTAGCTCTTGAACGCTCTTTGGTTTGACACTTAGCCCATATTTAGGGACCTTAACCTCAGTCTGGGTTAATCCCCTCTCGGTTGTGAGGCTTACCCCACACAAACCCGTCTCCAGGCTTCTTAGGAGCTGACACCTTCGGAGTTCGAAAAGAAGGTGGGGTGTTTCCACCCCTTGCCTTCTCATCGGTGCTCTACAGCGTCAGCAACCTCAACCTGGGCCTGACTACGGCCAGCTTCGGTGGGAACTAGCTATCACCAGACTAGATTAGCTTTTGGCTCCTTGCCCCAAGTCAGGGGACCAAATTGCACGTTAGGACCCTTTCGGACCTCCACCAGGCTTTCGCCTGGCTTCGTCCTGCTCAGGGCAAGATCGTCTGGTTTCTAGTCTTACCACCACGACTAAAGGGCCCTTTCAGACCCCTCCCCTCACCTCTTACGAGGCTGCGGGATTTTGGTTTCCCTTCGCCTACGGGCTTTTAACCCTTAAGCTTGCCGTGATGGTAAACTCCCTGGCCCGTGTTTCTAGACGGAGCGCCTTACCCTGGGACTATTAGGTTAACTACTCACCCCCACTTCTTTCGAAGTGAAGGTTTTCATCAACCTTTTGTCCCTTTCAGGCAAGGCACGTCTGTAACCAGCTGGTTTCAGGCTCTTTTCACCCCCCTTCCGGGGTTCTTTTCAGCTTTCCCTCACGGTACTAGTGCGCTATCGGTTTTTGGGGGTATTTAGCCTTAGAGGCTGCTTTCCCCCATCTTCCCTAGCCACTGCCAAGGCCAGGTACTCTAGCTAATAGCACCTTCCTACTCTCCTTCATTTACGGGACTTTCACCCTCTATGGTGGGCTATTCCAAGCCACTTCAACTGAGAGAGTGCGGAAGGTCCCCATTAAAGGGAGCTATTAGCATACCCTACATCTCCATTAGGTTTCCCTAACGGATTCGGTTTGGGCTCTCCGGTTTTCGCTCGCCGCTACTAACCGGATCTCAATTGATTTCTTTTCCTCTTCCTACTCAGATGTTTCCTTTCGGAAGGTTCGCGCTCCCAAAGGGAGCAATGGGAAAAACTTCCCATTGGGAAGTCCCATTCGGGTATCCTCGGATCAAAGGCCGCCTGCGCCTACCCGAGGCTTATCGCAGCTTGCCACGCCCTTCCTCGCCCCCAAAACCTAGCCATCCCCCAGCTGGCGTCGTTGTCTTATTAGGCTATAGTAAATGCTTACGCGAATGTGCACGGCAATCATCGTAATTAGCCAAAGCTAATTACTAGGCCCTTCACCCAATAAGTTTCCTTATTGGGCTGCATTAGAAGGGAGGTTATGAGTTTTTCTAAGTGCGGTCATGCCTTACTTAGGAGGTGATCCGGCCGCACGTTCCCGTACGGCCACCTTGTTACGACTTCTCCCCCCTCACTGAGCCTAGATTCGATAACCCCAACTTGAGGTTACCTCACCTAGACCCAATTCGGGTGAAGCGACGGGCGGTGTGTGCAAGGAGCAGGGACGTATTCACCGCGCGATGGTGACGCGCGATTACTAGGGATTCCAGATTCATGAGGGTGGGTTGCAACCCTCAATCACAACTGAGGTAGGGTTTGGGGATTACCTCCCCCTTTCGGGTTCGGAACCCATTGTCCCTACCATTGCAGCCCGCGTGTGGCCCAGGGGTTTCGGGGCATACTGACCTGCCGTAGCCCTCACCTTCCTCCGTCTTAGCGACGGCAGTCCTCCTAGTTAGCCTGCTATGCAGGCAACTAAGAGCGAGGGTCTCGCTCGTTGCCTGACTTAACAGGACACCTCACGGCACGAGCTGGCGACGGCCATGCACCTCCTCTCAGCTCGTCTGGTAAAGTCTTTAGCTTGACCTTCATCCTGCTGTCTCCCCTGGTAAGGTTCCCGGCGTTGACTCCAATTAAACCGCAGGCTTCACCCCTTGTGGTGCTCCCCCGCCAATTCCTTTAAGTTTCAGCCTTGCGGCCGTACTCCCCAGGCGGCAGGCTTAATGGCTTCCCTGCGGCACTGGAATAGCCCGTAGCCATTCCAGCACCTAGCCTGCATCGTTTACGGCTGGGACTACCCGGGTATCTAATCCGGTTCGCTCCCCCAGCTTTCATCCCTCACCGTCGAGCGCGTTCTGGCTGACCGCCTTCGCCACTGGTGGTCTTCCATGGATTATAGGATTTTACCCCTACCCATGGAGTACCGTCAGCCTCTCCCGCCTCCTATCCTAGCGGTATCTCCTGCAGTCCAATGGTTGGGCCATTGGATTTAACAGGAGACCTACCAGGACGGCTACGGATGCTTTAGGCCAAATAATCGTCCTGACCACTCGGGGAGCTGGTATTACCGCGGCGGCTGACACCAGACTTGCCCTCCCCTTATTCCCTAGGCTTTTTACACCTAGGAAAAGTCACCCTTAGCGGGTGACACTCAGAGTAACCCCGTCACGCTTTCGCGCATTGCGGAGGTTTCGCGCCTGCTGCGCCCCATAGGGCCTGGACCCTTATCTCAGTGTCCATCTCCGGGCTACTCCTCTCAGAGCCCGTACCGGTTATAGGCTTGGTGGTCCATTACACCACCAACTACCTGATCGGCCGCAGTCCCACCCTAGGGCAAATAGATTGAGCATGCCAATCTATTTCTTTCGGTCAAGACTCCTTCCAGAAATCTTGACCTATTGTGGTTTAATCCCAGTTTCCCGGGGTTATCCACATCCCTAGGATAGGTTGACTACGTGTTACTGAGCCGTCCGCCACACCCCAGCATGGCTTGGGATGTGCGACTCGCATGGCTTAGTCTCACTCTGATAGCAGTCAGGTCCGGCAGGATCAACCGGAGTCAGAGAGCACGACCGCACTTTATAGAACTCATAACCTCCTAAGATTCAACTTTATTAGTTGAATCCGCATACAATGTATGCGCACCTGGAGGTATACACCTCACAGCTAGGATTATATCCTTTAGCTTGGTGTAAACGCCGCCTTTAGTGCGCAAATAGTAATTAGTATTAGGTAAATATAAGCTTTTTCTATAAGATTGTGTTTAACATCATCTTTAAATATTCCCCTTCTCTACATCAATTTGATTATATGATAGATAAATGCTTGGAGTATTATAAAGAGTATACACCAAAATCTCAAGAGCTATATTTGAGGATTAAAAATTTGTTAGCTGGGGGAGTATCACATAATGTAAGATACTTCCATCCTTACCCTTTATTCATCAAGAAAGCTAAAGATCAATATCTTTGGGATGAAGATGAAAATAAATATGTTGACTTTTGGTTAGGGCATATGGCTCTTATACTAGGACATAGTCCTAAAATTGTAGTGGATGCTCTCAAAGAGCAACTTGATAATGGAACCCATTTAGGAACAGTTAATAGATACGCTTTAGAGTTAGCTGAATTAGTTAATAGGTTAGTGCCTTGTGCTGAAATGGTAAGGTTCACCAATACTGGTAGTGAAGCTACCATGTATGCTACAAGATTAGCAAGGGCTTATACAAACAAGAAAATGATTGTTAAGATTGAAGGAGGATGGCATGGATTTAACACAAACCTTCTTAAAAACGTTAGCTATCCCTTTGAGGAGAAGGAGAGCTTGGGCCTTTTGAATGAAGAGATAAAGTATGTAGTTAGCATACCCTTTAACAGTATAGATGAGAGTCTAAGAATCCTAAGGAGCTTTAAGGATGATATAGCTTGTGTAATTGTTGAACCCTTACTGGGAAATGGTTGTATACCAGCTGATAAAGAGTACCTAAAGGCTTTAAGGGAGGAAACAGAAAGATTAGATTCGCTACTTATCTTTGATGAAGTTATAACAGGTTTTAGACTTTCTTTAGGAGGTGCTCAAGAATACTATGGTATTAAGCCAGATTTAGCCACTTTAGGCAAGATCTTGGGAGGAGGATTCCCCATAGGAGCCATAGTGGGAAAAAAAGAGATTATGAATTTAGCTGATCCAACTTTAAAGAGAGGGAAAAGCTTCTGCAAAATAGGGGGAGGAACCTTTTCAGAAAATCCTTTTAGCATGATTGCTGGAGCAAAGACTTTAGAGTATCTAAAGGAAAATGGTGAAGTTTATGATAAATTGAATGGTTATGGAAATAAAATTAGAAAAGATATAAAAAAGGTCTTTGAAGATGAAGGATTAAAGGCTGAAGCTACAGGATTAACCTCTTTATTTTTATTTCACTTCTTAAAGGATGATCAGCAGGCTATAAAATCAGCCAAAGATTTTGCTTTATCAAATAGGGAGCTAACCGAAAGATTCTTCTTCAGCTTAATGGCTAAATATAGGCTCTACTTCTTACCTGGACATACTGCTTCTATCTGCTCTGCTCATACCAAAGAGGATATAGATTATCTTATCTCTTCCTGTGTAGAATTGATTAAAGAGATAAAGGAGAATAAGGGTTAAAGTTTACAATCTTATCTATTTAATATTCTTAAACCTCTGTTAGCTGCTCATCCTCATGTTAGCTCTTATAACTATGCTCTTAATTTTCAATCAATTGTCAATCAGATAGGAGGGAAAGTTTTAGATGTTTGTATGCATGTATATGCAAAGATAAAAAGCACTATATAGTACAGCATTTGGATCTTTAAAAAGCTCTAAAGCCTTGAAAGTTAAGCTCCTCTAGTGAGCCCATATCTTAACAGATAAATTTTTTATCTTTCCTTTCCTTTTTCTTCTGATGCCTGTACTAACAAAAGAATTTTACCTTGAAACTGAGGGTGAAACCCATATAATTAACATTACCGATTATGTACAGAGGATTATAAAGGATTGTGGCTTGAAGGATGGTATAGTATGCTTATTTGTTCCAGGTTCCACAGGAGCCCTAACTACCATCGAATACGAACCAGGATTGTTAAAGGATTTACCAAGAGCTTTAGAAAAGATTGCTCCAAGGGAGGCTTACTATGAGCATGAGAAGATGTGGCATGATGGAAATGGACATAGTCATGTTAGAGCCTCTATAATTGGCCCATGCTTAACTATACCCTTTGTTAATGGGAATCTTACTTTAGGAACTTGGCAGCAAATAGTCTTTTTAGAGCTTGACGTAAGAGCTAGAAGAAGGAGAATAATAGTTCAGATAGTGGGGGATTAAATCATCAGAGCAATCACAAAGTCGTTAACATTAGTACCTGTAGGTCCAGTAAAGATGCAATCCCCTAACCTTTTAAAGAAGGTATAGGAATCGTTATTATTTAGATATTCTAAGGGTTCTAAACCTAATTTATTGGCTCTTAGAAGTGTTTTACCATCTATCATGGCTCCAGCAGCATCACTGGAACCATCTATACCATCGCTCCCCATAGATGCTAAAGCCATACCATCCATACCATCAATTTCAAAGCTACAGGATAAGGCTAACTCCTGATTTCTCCCTCCCTTTCCTTTACCTTTTACCGTTACTGTGGTTTCTCCTCCCAACAAGAGGGCAAAGGGTCTCTTCGGTGATGCTTCTTGAATTAAAGAGCCTATAAAGGTCCCTATCTCCCTTGCCTCCCCCTTCATTGAAGAGGTTAATAGTTCGGTCTTTATACCTTTACTTTGTAAGAAACTCTTTGCCTTTAACAATGAAATTCTGTTATTTCCAATTATAATGTTGTGAACTTTCTTAAAGCACTCATCCTCTTCCTTTGGTGTTTCTTCTATTTCCCCTCTTAAGCCTCTAATAAATATATCCTTCACTTTCTCATGAACACCATCCCACATCTTATATTTTTTCAATACGTTTATGGCATCCTGAAAGGTGGTTCTATCAGGGCTGGTAGGACCTGAAGCTATCGTATCTAATCTATCTCCCACAACATCGGAGATTATAAGGGATATTACGGTAGCTGGATAAGCTCTTTTTGCTAGCCAGCCTCCTTTAATTTGTGAGAGATGCTTTCTAACGGTATTTAACTCATATATATTTGCCCCTCTCTCCATGAGCTCTAAAGTTAAATTTCCTTTTTCTTCGATACTTAAGCCTTCTATGGGCATGGGTAAAAGGCTAGAACCTCCCCCAGATATAAGGCATACCACCAAATCCCTAGGAGTTAAATCCTTTAGAAGCTTTAACATAAGTCTAACTCCTTTAACCCCTTTTTCAGTAGCTTTTGGATGAGTAGCTTCTAAAAGCCTAATCCTTTTTGTGGTAAACTTATTTATAATTCCTTCAGGAACATTAATATAGCCTGCTTCAATCTTATCCCCCAAAATTTGCTCTAAAGCTTCAGCCATGGCCCCTGATGCCTTTCCTCCACCAATCACTACTATCCTATCAAAATCAAAAAGGGAGAACTCTTTATCCTGGACTATAAGCTTATTGTTCTGAAGCTTAACACTATTCTTCACAATAGATTTGGGGTCAGCAGCCTTAAAGGCTTCCACTAAAGCATCAAGAACCAATTCTCTTGCTAACCTATCTTTATCGTTCAAAGCATTTTTTATGAGTTCATCTCTATTCTTTATCATCTTTCTTACCTTTTTTATGAAAATTTTGAAGAATTTTGCTCCTTTTACTAAATTTCCAACCTTTCTGCACATTCTTTATGATAGGGTAAGCCATTTTTCCATACAGTGTCCTTTGAGTAGGCTAATATAGCAATCCCACAGTAAGTGCAGTGAGTTAAGACATCTTCAAAATGATCTTCGTGGGCTATATGAGCAGCCATACACTATAGGATAGAAAAGGAACCATTTAATTTTTACCTAGAAATCAATTTTCAAATTTATATCCTAAGATTATGTAAGGGTAAGCATGTATGACCTTATCATCATAGGGGCTGGACCTGGAGGTTATGTATCAGCCTTAAAAGCTTCTCAATTGGGAGCAAAGGTCCTATTAATTGAAAAGGATAAAGTGGGGGGAGTTTGCACAAATATGGGGTGCATACCTACAAAGACCTTATTGCATGCAGCAGAAATTATTCATGAGATTCATAAAGCTAAGGAATTTGGAATAGTGGCCAATTTAAGTTTTGATTATTCTTCACTCATGAAAAAGAAAGAGGAAATCGTCTCAAAATTAAGGAATGGTATAGAGTACTTGCTTAAGGCTAATCAAGTTCATCTGGTTTACGGTTTAGGTAGGATTAAGGATAATCATACTGTTAAGGTTTCTTCAAAGGGTGAGGAAAAGACCTTTGAGGGTAAGAGCATGGTGATAGCTTCAGGCTCTTCACCCTTTAAGCCTCCTATTAAAGGAATAGATGAAAAAGGTGTAATAACTAGTGAAGAAGCTTTGAGTTTAGAAAAGCTCCCTAATAGCATAATTATAGCTGGGGGGGGAGCAGAAGGTTGCGAGTTTGCTACTATATATTCGAGCCTAGGGGTCGATGTTACAATAATTGAAATGCTTCCTAATTTATTACCGAATGAGGATAGAGAAATAGGATTGAGGTTAAAGGCCCTTTTAGAGAGAAAGGGGGTTAAAGTGTTAACAAACTCAAAGATTCAAAAAATTGAAGGGAAGGAAGGGGAAAAGAAGGTGATAATTGAAGATGGGAGGGAGATAAAGGGCGAATTGGTTATATTAGGCTTAGGAAGAAAGCCAAATAGTGATTCTTTAGGTTTAGAGAATTTGGGTATACAAACTCTTAAGGGTAGAATAGTGGTAAATGATAAAATGGAAACAAATGTAAAGGGAATCTATGCCATAGGGGATGTTACAGGGGGAGGCTTTGCCCATGAGGCCATGGAAGAAGGTATAATTGCTGTAAAAAACATAATGAATAAAGACGGTAAAATGGACCATGCCTTAATACCAAGATGTATTTATACGATCCCAGAAGTAGCATCCATAGGCTTAAGAGAGGAAGATGCTAAGGCTAAAGGCTACAATATTTCCCTTGGTAGATTCAGTTTTTCGGCCAATGGTAGGGCTTCAACCATGGGCGAAAGGGAGGGTTTTGTTAAGGTTATATTAGATAGGGATAGGGAAGAGATTTTAGGGGTCCATATGCTAGGAGCAAGAGTTTCAGAGTTGATAATACAGGTATCTTTACTCATGAGAATTGGTAAAGATTCAGATTTTATATCAGAAGCCATTTATCCTCATCCTACTTTAGGGGAAGCCCTCAAAGAAGCCCTATTGGATGCTAAGGGTCAAGCAATTCATAAAGTCAGAATCTAATCTGTAATCAGCTATGGGTTAAGATAGATGTTGTTAAGAGGGGTTATTACCAATCAGAAAGAAAAAGAACATACATCTGTTGAGAAAGATCGATGATGCCCTACCTATGGTCCACTATCTGGTAAAAGCTAAGCCAAAAGGAAGAGGTATTAGTTGATTTGGAAATTTGAAAAAGATTTTGGATAGAGGGGAGAGGGAAATTTCTAGAATTGAACCCTTTGGAAAGCATATAAGTGAAGTTTTAAGGAAGGCTAAGAGGAATACAAAGGGTTGGGTTATATTAGAAGAAATGCGCTTCTGTAATCCTCCTCTTAAGGAAGAATTGTTTTGTTTTAGAGAAAATTTTTGATGATATTGTTGTAATAAAGGTGAGTAAAGATAGGAGTGAAGGAAGATAGAAGAGTCACCTACCTTATGGTAGTTACAATATATAATACTAACGAATAACTTTACTCTTTTTCTTCTCACTTAGGGTAGACCAAGCAGCAGCTAAAGCTCCATATTCTGCATCTTTACTATCTCTCCCACCAGCTATGATTATCACATCATCTTCTTTGGGAGAAAGAATTTCTCTTAATTTTATCCATATACCGTTTGGGTATCTCTTCTCACAATCCTCCTTTTCTCCTGCCATGTAAAATTTATCCCCTTTATAAACTAGTGTAATAGCCCCTGTAGCTCCAGCTCTAACAGCAGCATCTCTTTGTTCTAAGCCTAAGCTAATCTTTGAGGAAGCCTTTCTAATTAGCAAAGCAAAATTTTGCTTATCTAATGCTAACTTTCCTCCCTTAATAAAACTCATTTTAGGAATTTTTGCCTTTATCTTCTTGTATATTTTAAAACCTTTATCTTTAAGCTTACATCCTTTCTTATCTATCTCTATCCATTCAGCTTTTCTCATCCTATCTATTAAAGTTCTAACAGCCCCATCTCCTATACTAAGCTCCTTAGCTAACTTGCTTCTGCTAAGGTAAACTTTATCTCCTAAGAGGAGGAGAGCCTTTATTATATGAAAAACATTAAAGGTTATGGCTGGACCTGGGTATCTTTCTTGAAGTAAATAAATTATATCAGAAAGACTCACATTTTTTCTTACAAAAAGAAACTTAAAAACCTATAGATTTTTAAGAAGGATCCAGTTAAGCTTTACATTCCTTTGCCATCACGGTCTTTGTTCAAACCCTTATCCTGACATTATCTTTAAGAAAGTTAAATAAGCTATAGAAGAAGTAAGATTAGAAGAGAAGTTGGATATAAAGGCTTTTATAAGCTTGATGAGACCCATCAATTCAGTAATGGTGGGCTTTGCAGTTATAGTGGGGGCTTTAATAGCTAACCCCTTTAACCTATCTTTAAAAAATTTGGTTTTGGGTTTTTTAACAGGCTTTCTAATTTCTTCTTACTCTATGGTTATAAATGATTACTATGATTTTGAAGTGGATAAAGTAAATAATCCCAATAGACCCTTCCCAAGGGGTAAAGTTAGTAGAATAGAAGGTATTGCATTTGGTATGGTGCTATTAATCTTAGGTATTTTATCTTCTCTTCTAATAAGCGTTGAGACCCTTATCCTAGCTTCATTATTTGCTCTTTTGGCTTGGCTATACAATTGGAAGGTTAAAAAATTTGGTCTTTTTGGAAACTCTATAGTTTCTCTATCAGTTGCTATACCTTATATTTATGGAGGAATAGCCGTTAATACCTTTGACAATAAACTTTTATGGTTCTTAGCTCTAACATCCTTTTTAGCAAGTATGGGAAGAGAGGTTATAAAGGGTATAAATGATGTTAAGGGAGATACCTTAAGAAATATAAATTCTATTGCAAGGGTTAAAGGTGAAAGGTTTGCTTCAAGACTTGGAATCTCTTTCTTTCTTCTTGCCATTTTATCAACCTCTTTCCCCTTAATCTTTAATTTAGTAGGAATAGTATTTTTGGTGATGGTTATGATACCCAATTTGCTATTCATCTATTTATCCCTATCCATATTCAGGGATTTTAGTGTTAATAATACTAAGAGGGTTAAGAATTTAGCCCTTTTAGGAATGGCTTTGGGGCTTTTAGCCTTCATAATAGGAGGTTTGGTAAAGTAATGCTTTGGGCTGAGAAGTATAGACCAGATAATCCCTTTCAGTTAGTGGGTAATGAAGAAGTTAGATTAGAATTTATTAAATGGCTTAAAAATTGGAAGGAGAATTCTAAGGCAGCTTTATTAATAGGCCCCCCTGGAATAGGTAAAACTACCTTAGTTTATGCCTGTGCAAAATTTCTTAAATATAAGGTTCTGGAGCTTAATGCCAGTGATGTTAGAACCAAAGGTAAATTGGAAATTTTTTTGAAGCCAGGCTTAATTTACTCAAACCTTTTCGGAGAAAAAGCTTTTGCCTTTCTAGATGAGGTAGATGGAATATATGGTAAGCAGGATTATGGTGGTTTAGAATTTCTTTTAGAGGCTCTAAAGTTCAGTAAGGTTCCTATGGTTTTTGCAGCTAATAAAGAGGATGAGAGAATAAAGAAGTTAGCAAGCCATTGTGAAGTCTTTCGAATGAAGAAGATTGCTCCTAGGCTCATAGAAATTTACTTGAGGCATGTATTAAAGAGAGAAGGATTGGAGGGTGATGATGGGCTAATAAGAGAGGTGGTAAAGAGTTGTGAAGGTGATTTGAGAAGTGCTTTAAACAATTTACAGTTAGCTATGGCTAACAAGAGTACTGAAGGACTTTTAACTCCTTCAGTTCAATTTCCTTTAGAGGAAGGTATAACAAAGTTCTTTCAGGCTAAAGATATTTATGAGGCTTATGAAATTTTATCTAGCATTAAGGCAGAACCTATGGATAAGCTCAGAGCTTTATATAATACTCTGATTGTAAGTGAGCTTCCTTTGGATTTAAAGCTTGAATCTTTAAAGGTATTAAGTTACGCTGATGAACTTTTGAACAGAATTTTAAAGACCCAAGAATGGAGGCAGCTAAAATACCTCGATAGGCTTTTAGCCTTCGGATTAAATAACCTTTTGAAGGGTTATACTTTAAGCTATAGAGAAGATAGCCTATCCTGGCCTTTAAAGCTGAGAATCTGGAACGATTCTAAAAATTTGAGGGATTTAGCCCTATACCTTTCAAAGCAATTTCATGTATCTAGCAAGGATTTCCTAGCTTTCTATCTCCCCCTTATGATAGTTTTGTTCAAGAAGAAGCGCTTAGAGGATATGTTTAGAGCCTTAGGATTAACTGAAAATATGATTAAAGCTATAAATAAGGAGGCTAAGAGTTTAGAGGTAGATTAGTTGAAGATAGTTTTAAACGAATGGTTCAAGCTACCAAGATTAGGAAAGGAAACTTTTATCAAGCTTATGAGCATAGGTGTCAAATATGATAAGACTAAGGGCTTTTTAGTAAATGAAGGCACAAATTTGCTATCCTTCTCATCGGTAATAAAGGAGGCTTTAAGAGAAGAGGTTGAGTTCTATCCGAAGTGTGCTATAGATGAGTTGGTTACTCCCTGTGATATCTGTGCTTATAGAGAGGTATGTGATAGAAAGGAGATTTCATCTAAATGTTTGTGTGATGAGTGCTATAATAATCGAGATATTTTCACTTTTTATACAACAAACCTCGCATCTAAAATTGAATAGATAAGTAAATTTTGAAACCAATAGGGTTGGATTGGAAGAGGAGAGAGTTGTTAAAGTATCTGGAGAGAAGTATTGATGAGCTAATAAGAGGAAAGGTTAAAAACTTTTTCAAGCATTTAAGCTACCAAATGCTGGGAGAGATAAAAAGATATGAGGTATAATAGCTTGGCTAAGATATGCTTTACTTGTAGATACTTTTTCCAAATATTACTGTAAACTTTTAAATAGCCTTTATTAAAGAGGGATATCGGGATAAATGGCCCCTATTAGCTATCAAATTTTATCATAGTGAGTTAACTTTAACTATCTGCTTTTAGGATTACCTAAAAAAGTTCCTAATGGTTTAATATATAGCTTAATAGTTAAATGTCTAAGTCTTATAGTAAGATTTTTAGTCCTTTGAATTAATTTTAACTTATCTTATAAAGCTTAAGGAAACGAGAAAAAGAGGTCATATTTTATATCAAGATTGATACTCACTCAATTCTTCCTTATTGTCTCCTCTTTACTAATGGGTAACCTCCATATTACTGTTATACCTATAATTACAAACCCTACGCTAATTAATAAAATCCTCTTCCTACTCAATTATGGCGTCTTTTAGAAAGCTAGGGATTATATTTGCTATTTACATATGTAAAGCTTATTTACTAAATTACTATATATTTTATGATAGTCTTTGCCTTTAGTTCTTGATAAAATCGATATGATACTTATAAAGGCTCTACTGGAAGATGGTAGGCTTTCCTATAGACGATTGGCAAAGATAGCAAAGGTAAGCACACCAACGGCTGAAGCGAGAATTAAAAGAATGTTAAGCACGGGGTTTATAAGAAAGATAAGTCCTATCTTTGATTTTGAGAAAGTTAGCCAAGGTGTTTCAGCCATTTTGCGCTTAAAGGTTGACCCCTCCCTTATAAATGAGTTCACATCTTACCTTTCCTCTTTAGATGAGGTTAGAAACCTTTTTTTAACTACAGGAGATTCAAATCTGCTTCTAAGGGTTGCTTGCTCTTCTACTGATGAATTACAAAGCTTTCTTGATACAAAGATCTATAATAGAGCGGGTATAAGCTTTGTAGATAGCTGTGTGATAACAAAAACCATTAAAGATGAGCAAGGTTTCTCAATTAAACCTGAAATTAGAATTCAGTTAATATGCGATTATTGTGGGGGAGAAATAAAAGGAGCACCCTTTAAACTTAGGGTTGGAGAAAGTGTGAGATATTTATGCTGTAAAACCTGTTTAGAAGCCTATAAGGAGAAGTATGGGTCAAGAATCTCTAAGCTTCAGAAGGTATCACCCTAAGTAAAGAATATATTTTCATTTGTAAAGAAGTAATTTAATCTATGTATTAATCTTAACCTTATCGGTGAATTTATTTGTTTTGGAAGAGAAAAGCTAAAGATCCTGTATGTGGAATGAGCTTAGAAATAAAGAAGGCTGAGTTTAAAAGCGAATATAATGAAAGCATGTACTATTTCTGCTCTGCTGAGTGTAAAAATGTATTTGAAAAGGATCCAGTAAAATATTTAGAGATGAGACATAAAGAGAGTTCCCATCACCATTCTGGTGGACATTGCTGCTAGCTTTTACGAACTGAGGGGCTTAGTATGTCCAACGAAGAAGAAACATTAACTGAAAAACGAATTAAACCTTCAGCCTCTACTTTAGCTAAGCCTTTAACTTCTCCAGCAAGAATAGTGGTTCCAAGAATAGTTAAGCAAATTCCTCCTCCAAAGCCCACTCAACCTTTGCCTATAGTAAAGCCTTTACCTAGAAGGGATTTTATAAAGTATGCAGCAATAGCTTCGTTTCCTGATAGCTTCTTTTCTTTAACCATTTTTAACACTACATATTTCTTAAGCTTATGATATTAGTATTATGGTATTTTAGAGATGAGTAAAAGCCTTTACTACTTGTTAATAACACTTATATCTTAGGTTTTATTTAAAAGAATAATTCATGAAGGCTCAACTATTAACAAAAATTGGAAGCATAGAAACTAACCCTCTTATTTATCAAGAGGTCCCTACCCCTGAAGTAAAGTCTAATGAAGTATTAATAAGGATTAAAGCCTGTGGGGTATGCCATTCAAATATTCATATGATAGAGGGGGAATTTCAAGAATTTGGTATACCTAGTAAGTTGCCCATAATACCCGGTCATGAGATAACAGGTATCATAGAAGAAAAAGGTAAAGATGTAGAAGGTTTAGAAGTAAATCAGAGAGTAGGAGTTCAAGTTCTTTACGAAAGCTGTAGAAAGTGCGAGTATTGTACTACCGGAAGGGAGAATCTATGCTTAAGTAAGAAGACAACAGGGGAAAGATGTGATGGGGGTTATGCAGAGTATATAGTTGCTCCTTACGATTTTATTTACTCATTACCTGATAACTTAAGCTTTGAAGAGGCAACCCCTCTCTTCTGTGCAGGTGTTACAGCCTACAGAGCTGTAAAAAGGGCAAGTATTACCTTTGGCCAAAGGGTTGCCATAGTAGGAATAGGAGGTGTTGGTCACATGGCTTTACAGTTGGCTAAGTTAGCGGGAGCTGAAGTAATAGCTATTGATAAGTATGATAAGCAACTTAAATTGGCAGAAGAGTTGGGAGCTGAGCAGATTCTTTTAGCAAGAGATGCAGAGGCTTATCTATCTAAAGAAGGAAAGGTTGATGTAGTTATGCTTCATGCACCCTCTAAAGATGCCATAGATTTATCCTTCAAAATTTTGAAGAGGGGAGGATTAGTTTTGATGGCTGTTTTAGGAAATTTAAGGTTCAGTTTTGCAGAGGAATACACTATAATTGGTAGTGTTATGGGGACAAGAAAGGATATGAAAGAAACTTTAAGGTTAGCATCTTTGGGTAAAATTAGGACTAAATGGAAAGCTTACAATCTTACTGAGGCTAATGATGTTCTTTTAAGACTTAAAAGGGGAGAAATAGTTGGAAGGGCTCTTTTAATACCCTGATAGTAAACTATGCTATAATAAAGGAGTAGCTTCTATTCAATTTTCTGTAATCTTAGATTTGTGGCTTAATTATAAAGTTCGGATTCCTTGTTCCTTTATACTCATTTAGATTAAATCTTTCGGAAAATAGCATCAAGCATTTGTACGAAAATATTAATGTGAATGAGAAAAAAGCGAATTAAGCCACAAAGCAAAATATTTTTAGTTTATAAATTTAACCTATCTCTTTGAGACCTTTATCCACTTCAACACTCTTTCGGGAGATATAGGAAGCTCTGTAACCTTGACCCCAAAGGGTTCTAAGGCATCTTCCACTGCATTAGCGATAGCGGCTGGAGATACTATAGCTCCTCCTTCTCCTAAGCCCTTAAAGCCCCCTGGATTTGTTGATGAAGGTGTAACCACATGAAGAACCTCTATATCAGGTATTTCTACAGCTGATGGCAAAAGATAATCCATAAAGCTTGGATTTAAAATTTGACCATCTTCGTTATACACTATATTTTCATAGAGGGCCTGTCCTATTCCATGGGCTACGCCACCATGAACTTGCCCCTCCACAACCAAGGGGTTTATCATATTCCCACAATCTTCAACAACCAAATACTTAAGTAGCTTTACTTGACCTGTCTCTGCATCTACATCAACTATTGCTATATGAGTAGAATTGCTCCAGGTTATAGGCTCATCGCACTGAAATCTAACGGTAGCTTCCAATCCAGCTTCAATTCCTTTAGGAAGTTTATCTGAATTTAATAGAGCAAGTGTAGCAAGCTCCTTTAGGGTAACTCCCCTAGAAGGAACTCCCTTCACAGATACTTTAGCATCTTTAATCTCTAAATCCTCTATTCTCGCTTCTAAAACATGAGATGCCAACTTTAGAACCTTTTCCTTAACCTTTCTAGCTGCTACTATACAGGTACTTCCCCCTACTGCCCCACTTCTACTACCAGAGGTACCCATACCATAAGGTGTAACGGAAGTATCACCGTATATTACATGAACATCTTCAAAGCTTACACCTAATTCATCAGCCACAACTTGAGCATAAGTGGTTTCTAGGCTTTGACCATGAGGAGATGAAGATACTAAGACTATTACTTTACCATCAGGCTCTATCCTAATACTTGCTGCATCATAGCCTGGAACCCCCATAGGTTCTATAAACCTTGCTCCAAAGGCTGTTGGTTCTATTAGGCAGGCTATTCCTATTCCTCTATAAACTCCTTTTTTTCTCAGCTCTTCTTGCTCCTTCTTAAGCTCTTCATAATTTATAGCCTTTAAAGCCTTCTCAAGGGCTTCAAAACAACTAACATCTTTATAATACAGATCTGCAGTGGCTACCCATGAAAGAGTAACTGGCTTGTAAGGAAGGTCCTCAGATTTTACTATGTTTTTCTTTCTAACATCAGCAGGGTCAAGATCAAGTGTTCTAGCCACCAAATCTATTGCTCTCTCCATCAGAAAATTAGCCTGCATCATTCCAGGACCCCTAACGGCTCCTTCTGGACCTTTATTTGTAACTACTGAAGTATGTTCAGCGTAAAAATTTCGAATTTTATAGGGACCTAGGAGAAGAAAATTTGTTAAGGATTGGACAGGGGCCGCAGCATAAGGAGGGGCATGGTAAGCTCCTATATCAGAAATACATTTATTTATTATACCTAAAATGGTTCCATCCTTCTTAGCTGCGATCTCTATATAATCTACTTGCTCCCTGTCATGAACACTCGCACTTATGTTTGTCCTTCTATCCTCAACCCATTTAACAGGTCTCCTAAGCATCATCGATAGAATGGAAACTATTATATCTTCAGGGAAGATATGAGCCTTTAAACCAAAGCTACCCCCTACATCCTTAACTATAAGCCTAAGCTTGTTTTCAGGAATCCCTAAGGTTTGGGCAATCATGGTTCTATGTGCATGAGGGTGCTGGGATTGATGGTATAGGGTAAGGGTTTCCTGAGAAGGATCGTAATCAGCTATTAGGGCTCTAGGCTCAATAGGAGCAGAAACCGTACGATTTAGCTTTATCTTCTCCTTAACTATTATATCAGCCTCTTTGCTGACTTTATCTACATCCCCAATATTAAATTCAACTTTATGATAGGCTATATTACTTCCCCATTCTTCATGAAGAATTGGAGCATCTGGTTTAATAGCCTCTTCAACATTACTAACGGCTTTTAAGGGTTCATAATCAACCTTAACCAGCTCTACAGCATCAGCAGCTGTATATCTGTCTATAGCTACTAGGGCTGCAACTGGTTCCCCAACAAATCTTACCTTATCCTTTGCCAAAGGCATATAGTTAAATTCCTTAACCCCCTCAACTTTAACTTGAGGAAGGGGTCTCAACCTATCTTCTAAGTCTTTAGCAGTAACCACAAGTAAAACACCAGCATGCTTCTTACACTCAGAAACATCTATGCCCTTAATTTTTGCATGGGCATAAGGACTTCGAACAAATTCTGCATACACCATGTTTGGGAGCTTGATATCATCTACAAATTTTCCATAGCCCGTTATTAACCTTGGATCTTCCCTTCTTTTTATAGGAGTTCCAACAAATCTTTGAGCCATCCGATGATATATTATAAGCTAATATATTTATATTTTTCAAAGGGTTGGCTTAAGACTTAGAGTCTAAGAAAGCTTTAACTATTCTTTGTAAGTCTATGCTTTTAAATGTATAAGTAAGAGAAAGAGTATACCATTCTTAGAACAAAATCAAAAAGTTTAATCCAGTTTTGAAAGGTAAATTAAAGATAGGTTTTAATCATCATTTATGAGAATCAATTAAAAGAATTTTCAGTCTTTTCCCAAATAAAATCAAACATTTGAACCATTGTATGTGTTAAGATTTTACTTCTAATCCAGAGGGCTTTATCCTCCTTAGAATACCTAGGTATTAAGTTATTTGAGGTTATTAGTAAAGCATCGGAACTATCTACCATCATGATTCGACTTTTTATATCTTTAAGATTTTTTACTTTTATTCCTAAGTTAATAAGTTCCTTAACCTGCTCAAAATTTATAGAATTTACTGGAAGTAAGTATCTAACCTCAATTCCCTTATTAATCAATTCACAAACTATCCCTTTTGTTTGGCCCAATGTTCTGTAGGGTCCATAAATATCTAGCACTGACCTAACTACATTTCTACACTTTGTTAAAAGTTTGGATTGAAGCTTAATGATATTACTTCCTCCAACGATAAACTCAAATCTATCCATAGCTTCAAAGGTATTATCAAGCTTAGGAAAGGTAGAAAGTTCGATTAATAGGTTACTCGTTTTTTCATTTAATTTTTTAAGCCTATTTTCTTCCTCTCTAAGTTTAAGCTTAAAGATATCATGAAGAGGTATAATTCTAAACTTCTTTGGAAACTCAATTATTTCCTCAAGCATCCCCTTAGAATTAAGCTTATTCAAAATTCTGTAAATTTCAGCTCTATCTAATCTTGTTCGCTCATAAATCTGACGAACTGTACCTTCTCTTAAGTAATGAAGGGCTTCTATAACCTTGGCTTCAGAGTTAGAAAAGCCAAGTTCCACAATCATAGTGAGTAAAGAAGGAGTGTTCATTTCTATCCTATATGTTTAAATAGATATACCTTTTATAATTTTTTATGCCTGAAGTAAAAAGAGTAGATAGAAGAAAGTTCATATATGCTGGATTAGGTGCTGCAATAGTAGTTGTAGGTGGAGTAGCTGCATACTTGGCTACTAGACCTCCTGAAAGAGTTGTGGAAACTGTAGTACAAACACAAGTACAAACTGTTAGAGAGACCCAAGTACAAACGGTAGAGAAGCCTATTGAAAGGGTAGTAACTCAAACTATAGAGAGACCAGTAGAAAAGACTATAGTAACTACTGTAGCTGGTACTCCTACTACTATAGTACAAACAGAAGTTAAGAGGGAAACGGTAGTACAAACACAAACAGTAGAGAAAACTGTAGAAGTTACTGCTCCTACCACTCCAATGGCTCCTGTAACCTTAAAGCTTTGGGAATTTGGAGGTATACCAGCTGAACATGACCATGTAAGAGGATTGGCATCAGACTATAAGAACTTTAAGCCTTATGTAACTGTTGAGTGGGCAAATCAGGATTGGGTAACTAAAAGAGAATTTCTTATAGCTCAGTTCAAAGCTGGTACAGCAGCTGATATAGTAACTCAAGATACAGCAAGCATACCTGATTTTGTAGCTCTAGGAGCCTTTCAACCTTTAGAAGATGTTGATGCAGAGGCGGTAGCCCAAGAGAAAAAGCGTTACTATCCAGAAGTTTGGGATACTGTTACCTATCAAGGAAAGAGCTATGGCTTCCCTACTTATGTAGATATAAACACCATGTATACTTGGAGTGTCCCTATGCTAGAGGAAGCTGGTATAAAGCCTCCCTTTAAGAACTGGGATGATATGTTAGAAGCTCTTTTAAAGCTTAATAAGCCTCCAGATAGATATGCCATCTCCATTCCTATGTCCCAAAATACAAATGATATTCTAATCTTTGAGGGTATAGCCTATGCTAACGGTGCAAGATGGCTTAGTGAAGATGGTAAAAAGGTTACAGTAAATACTGATGCATGGTCTCAAGCTCTACAATTCTATGTTGATTTAGTAAATAAGTATAAAGTAGTTCCTCCAGGACCTACCAGCGCTGATTACTTTGTTAGCACCCAGCTTTTCTTCACAAAGAGGGTTGCCTTAACAGTAGGGATGTCTTGGATACCAGCCTTAGTACAATTGGGAGCCTTTGCTCTAGATTGGCAATATAAATTAGCTCCCTTCCCATCCTCACCCTATCCTCCTGGTCCTACAATACCTTTCATGATGGAGCCTACAACAACCTTCATAATGCTAAGTTCTTCAAAGAACAAGAAGGAAGCCCTAGATTTTATGAGATTTGCCATTAGACCTGAATCCTTAAGAGCTTGGGCTGGTCATAAGATAAGAGGAAGAACTCCATGCACACCAGAGCAGTGGAAAGAAAATAGAAACCCAGAATATAAGGAGATGGAGCAGCTCGCTATTGAAGGAAAACTATTCAAAAATGCCATTCATGTACCATCCTTCCCAGGTATAGTAGAAATGGAAAAGTTATTAGGAGTAGCTTATCAGGAGGCTGTACTAGGAAAGAAGACAGTTAAGGAAGCTTTGGAGGGTCTTCAGAGAGACGCTCAAGCTGTACTAGATAGAATAAAGAAATAGTGATATAACCCCCCACTCTTCTTTTTTGTGATTAAAATGAGTTCTAGAGAAGGAGCCCTAGGTTATGCATTTGTTTCCCCTACTGTTTTTCTTATAGTAGCCCTTATTCTCTACTCTATATTAAGGGGAATTCAGCTAAGCTTTTATGATATCCATCTTCTAAGAGGTGGTGAAGATATTTTTGTTGGGTTTCAAAATTATATAAGAATGGCTAACGATCCTGTTTTACCAAATGTAATTTTAAACACTTTCATATGGATAGCCTTTGGTGTTTCCCTTACTGTTCTTTTAGGCTTAGCTACAGCCCTTTTCCTTGATTTAAAATTTAGAGCTAGAACCTTTCTTAGAGTAGTCATCCTAATACCTTGGGTTCTACCTGATGTGGATGTAGGAGCCATATGGAAATGGTTATTAGATACTCAAGTTGGAATTTTAAATCAATTTTTGATAACGATTGGAATAATAAAAAATCCTATAGAGTGGCTCTCTTCTCCAGATTTGGCTCTCTTCTCTGTTACAGGTGTTATGATTTGGAGGTTGTTTCCCTTTATAGGTTTACTCACATTAGCGGCTATGCAAACAATACCTACTGAGTTATATGAGGCTGCTAATGTGGATGGAGCTTCTCGTTATGGGAAATTTAGACATATAACTTTACCTCATCTTGCTTTTACTCTAATATTAGGTAGTTTAATTTTAACCATATGGTTCATGAATAACTTTGCCATCATATGGATCACTACAGGTGGAGGTCCTGGGCATGCTACAGATACTTTAGCTACTTACATATACAAAGTAGCCTTTCAATTTTTGAGGATGAGTGATGCTGCTACAATTTCTGTAGTAACCTTTAGTATAATAGGCATCTTCAGTTTAGTATACCTCTTTGTATTAAGGAAATATTGGGCAGGTGAAATATAATGATAAAGATTCTTAAAATTTTTGGTAAGTATTTGATAGTAATAATTTTATTCTTAATCATATTCTTTCCATATTTCTGGTTATTTAATACATCCCTCAAAGAGTTTGCTGAAGTTTATGTGCTTCCTCCAACTATACCTCCAAAGAAACCTACCCTTGAGAACTATTACAATGTATTAACTGGAAATACTGCCTTTGCTGCTCCTTGGCCTACATTCTTTCGAAACAGCATAATTGTGGCAAGTATTACCGCAGTTTTAACATCTATTCTAGCTTCTTTCGCAGGTTATGCCTTATCAAGAATAAGAATGCCTGGTAGAAGAACTTTACTCTTCGCAATTCTTCTAGCTTGGATGTTCCCTGGTCCTTCCATTTTAATACCTGTGCTTGATACCATGAAAAAGATTGGCCTCTATAACTCTCTAATAGGGTTAGGAATTCTTCATACAACCTTTGCTTTACCTGTAGCTACCTGGTTAGCCTTTGGAACCTTTAGATCTATTCCTAAGGAATTGGAAGAAGCAGCCATGATAGAAGGGGCAAGTAGAATGAAGGTCTTTTTAAGAATAGCCATACCCCTTGGGAGAATTGGAATAACAAGTATAGCCTTACTAGCCTTTCTACTTAGCTGGACAGAATTTGTTTTTGCTCTAGTATTGATGCCTGATGTTCCAAATAAAACTCTTCCCCTAGGATTAGTATCCTTTACTAGAGATTATACCATTTACTGGATGGATACAGGTTCAGCATCTATACTCTTCAGTCTTCCTATTGTTTTAATACTTATTTTAGCTGAGAAGCAATTCGTTAAAGGAATGAGTGCAGGAGCTTTAAAGGCTTAGCCTTTAGGAAATAATAATGCTTACAGAAGTTCAAGCAAAAGAGCTACTGGAAATTGTAAAGAAAGCTCTGATTTCCTATTTTGAAAATAACATTCTAAAATTAACTTCTAATCATCTAATGAATATTAAAGTGGATGGAATCTTTTTGACCTTTAGTCAAGAAGATAAGGTTTTAGGTTCTTTAGGCTCAGTTTTTCCTTCCTCCTCAGTCTTAGATACTTCTTTAGATATAGCCATAGCCCTTGCAAATAGATTAAAAGCTAAAGGTTTTTCAATAAAACCTAATGAATTGATTTTAGAAATTTCAGAAATATTAGAGCCTAAGCTTATGAGCTCTGATAATCCTCTTAACTATCTAAAGAGTATAGAGGTTGGTAAAGATGGTATCATCGTGGATAGAGGTTTTTATAAAGGAGTAGTTTTACCAAAGATAGCCCTAGAAAAGAATTTTAGCCCTTTAGATATGCTCAGCTATGCCTGTGAATCAGCAGGTTTATTGGCTGACTTTTGGACCTACAAAGATACAAAAGTTTATAAATTTCAAACTATAAATTATCGCTTAGAGCCCAGTGGAAAATTCTATAAAGTTTAAGATATAAAACCTCCTATCTGCTTCATAATTTGACCTATACTCTCCCTATAAAATCTCTCAGTAGGTTTAAAACTCTCAGACCTATCTGGGACTTTACCCTTAAGGCACTCATCTAAAATATCTTTTAGCAAGAACAACCTTTCTTCCCTTTCTTTTTCCTCTTTTATTTTTACTATTTCATCAATTAAAGGGATTATAGCTCTATTGACTCTTAGCTTAAACCTTTCATAATTAAGTAAGGCTCTATCTTCTCCCCTTTCATAGAGACTATACTTTTCTTGAAGGTAAAATAATCTCTCTAAAGCGTAAAGTCCCCAGTCTACTAGCATATCTTTATTCATATACTTTGTTTCATAACTTATCCATTGGTGCCAAGAAGGTAAAGATAAACCTTTATAATAATCTTCAAAGCTCTTAAAGATTAAATTGTAACCAGCTTGTTCAGGAAAATTAAATCCAAAGGAGCCTGGATCGAGAAGTATAAGGAGGGCCATTTCAGGTTTAAACCATAAAGGGCCTTGAAAGAGCCTTTCCTCTTTATTAAACCTCTTTTCTCTATCCTTAAAGTAAAGCATTTCACAGAAAAGTAAGGTTTGTTTTATGCTTTCAGGTGTATCCTTTCCTAATCCTACCATGAAAAAGATTCCAAGCTTTATCTGTAAATCTCTACACAAATCAATGGTTTTTAGCAAACTTTCATTAGAATAATTTCTACCATGAGGAATTCTAACCTCTTCTACCGCTGATTCTGGGGAGATGCTAAGGTTTATAGGTATTTTAATACTTTTTAGCTCTTCTAAGTAATCTTTCCCAGCAGGTATAAAGAGCTCCATCCCTAAATCAATATCAAGCTTAGCTTCTTTAAGCTCCTTGAATAAACTCTTATAATAGGATGCTCCCCCCATTCTTGGGTCTTGAAAGAGAAAAACGCTCTTAAATCCCTTTTCCGATAATTTTCTTAGATCCTCCACCAATTTGCTAGGGCTTCTGAAGGCTAATTTTTCCCTGCTTAATAAGGTTTCATAGCTTAATGAAGAACCTCCACAGTGATGACAAGAATAAGCGCAACCTCTGCATATAGGTATGCCCCACCATCTTACCACTTTACCATCAGGGGATACACCTCTAGTGGAAAGGTTCCCAGGCTCTAAAAGCTCAGGCATGGCAAACTCATATTCATCAAGGTTTGAAACAGGGGGGCTCATAGGGTTAACCATTATTCTCTTATCTTTTCTAAAGGTGAGGTTGTGAACCTGCTCAATTTTTCTTAATTCAAGGGAATTTAGAAGTTTAAGCATGGGTATCTCTCCTTCTCCTCTAACTACAGCATCTACAAAGGGAAACTTTTGGAGAATTTCAGTAGAAAAGCAGGTAGCAGTTAAACCTCCTAAAACTACAAAGGAGTCAGAATGTATCCTTTTACATAATTTAGCCACTTCAATGGCTCCTTGACTATGATTGCACCAATGTAGATCAATAGCATATATCCTTGCGTAATTACCTTTAAGGAAATCCTCTAATTCAAAAGAAGGGGAGTTCATCATCAACTCGCCTAGGTTAAAGATTCTAACTTTTGCTCCATTTCTCATCAAATATTCAGCTATGCTAACCATTCCTATAGGAGGAACAATAAACTGAGGTGTGCAATTTGGTAATGTGTTATCTATTGGTCCAGGGAAGATGGCTCTCTTTCTAAAATCAAATACTGCTGGAGGATGTAAGAATACCACATCATTTCTCAAATTTTATCAATTTAGAAAAGTTGGAATTCTAAATAAACTTTAGTGCCTAATCATTTATTATAATCAAATTAGAGATGCTGAATACTGATGTTGGCTCTGTTACCTTAAGGGTGAGTTAATCTTCTCCTTCATATATGTTCGTAAGGAGAAGGACACCTCTACCTATAGTACTCTAGGGTGTTTACTTGGTCTTTGAGGGGTTGAGCCCCCTGCCTCTTCTAGAGCATTGAGGCCATTCATTGAAAGGAGCCATAAATCGATATGGTGCTGGATTCAGGAGCTCTCTCCCTTAGAGAGGCTCTTTCATGTTAGGAGGGTATCTATGTTCTTGATCGATGAAAAAGCCCTTCAAGTGGGTAGATGTGAGGCTTGGATATGGGTATGGTATGCTATGCTATGAGCCATATCAGAGGAGGTTTCT
>JARVJX010000070.1 GCA_029775995.1 Nitrososphaeria archaeon
CACGTTAATGGGTGTGAGAGCTACAACTGGCACCTAAGAACCTTCCTAAGACCTAAGCGAGGAATATCTAGGAGAAAAGCCTCCTCCAAGCATTGGAGCCTCAGCTTACGCTAGAACATAGTGGAAAGATCTAGATCAGCATACAAATGGTTAATAACGATAACCATTCACTAAGGAGACAAGAGCGTAATATTATTTTTTATCTCCTAGAAGTCCTTTCTCCCTTCATTATATAATTAACAGCTTCACAGATATAAGTAGCGTGATCAGCTATCCTTTCTAGATACCTTAAGATGAGGGTTGCAGCCATATCACACCTTTTATCAGATAGTGGATTAGAGATAGCTTTCTTTACAAAGTTAACGTAAGCATCATCTACTTCATCATCCATATCCTTAACCTTTTTAGCTAAAGCTAAATCTTTTTCTTTAAAGGCTATTACACTAAGCTTTATCATCTCTCTAGCCTTCTTACCAGCTTCTTCCACAGCTTTAGGATCACAATGAGATAAATCTCCAAACATATCTAAAACTTGGGATATATCATAGGCATACCTACCAAAACGTAAGAAACCATAAGCTATTTCCATACAACTCCTAATGTATCTAAGATCACTAGCTACAGGCTGATATCTAGCTATGAGCTCAAGGGCTAAATCTGAAACTTCATCCTGTAATATACGTAATTCTTCAGAAAATTGAAAGACCTTTGAGGTTACCTTTAAATCTTTAGCGTAAGCTTCTACAGCCATCTCTACAGCTTTTTCGCTAATAGAGGACATATCTAAAAGCATGTTAGTAAGCCTTTCTAGACCTATATCCAATAGCCTCTTCATCTTCTAACACCATCCAATACTCTACCTGTAATAAACTTCTCCGTCAATTCCTTTGAAGGTGACTTTAATATTCTGGATGTAACATCAAATTCTATCAATCTCCCATCATATAGGAAGGCTATGTAATCAGCTATCCTTGCAGCTTGATCAACACTATGAGTTACTGCTATGACCGTATAGTTCTCTTTTAATTGAACCATTAGCTCCTCTATCCTCTTAGTATTATATATATCTAATCCTGTGGTGGGCTCATCTAATAGGATGATCTCAGGTTTTAAAGCCAGCATCCTGGCAATACATAATCTTTGCTGTTGACCACCGCTAAGCTTCCAAGCTGGTTCCTTCAATCTATCTTTAACCTCTTCCCAAAGACCAGCCTCCTCTAATTTCTCTTTAGCCCATTTAACTAAATCCTTCTTCTTTACCAAGGAATTAAGCTTTGCCCCTATTATCACATTTTCTAATATGGATAAATGGGGAAAGGGATTTGGATTCTGAAATACATAACCTACCTTTCTCCTTAAATAGGAGGGATCTAAAGAATGAACTTCCTTTACCTCACCATCTAAAATAACAAAGATTTCACCGAAGCTCTTAAGGTTAGGTATTAAATCTACCAACCTATTTATGCTCTTTAGAAGTAAAGTCTTACCACTTCCAGAAGGTCCTATGATGGCTGTGATGGCCTTTAAGGGAAACTCTATACTCATCCCTTTGATTATCTCCTTATTTCCAATGGATAGGTGTAAATCCTTAATTATAATAGCCTTTTTATCAAAGCTCAAACCCTTACCCAAACCTCCTTTGTAACCATTCTGGCAAGAAAACCTAAACCTAATACAAGAAGTAGTAAAATTAGGGAAGCTGCCCAAGCTAAAGTTTGCCATTCGTTAAAGGGGGATAAACCGTAAACGTAAATTAAAACAGGGATAGAAGCAGCAGGTTCGGTCCAATTACTGAACCAAAAATTACTTATACCGTTACTTACTATAATGGGGGCAGATTCGCCAGCTATCTTTGCCAAACCGATTAAAAGGGCAGTAACTATACCCGATTTTGCTATAGGTATTAATATTCTAAATAAAACCTGCCTATCCTTTAAGCCTAAAGAATAGGCTCCTTCCCTTATCTCATTAGATATGGAAATTAATGTAGCTTCCACACTTCTAGCTGTAATAGGGACCATTATTAAACCTAAGGAAAAGGAAGCTATTAGGGCTGCTGGTCCTGTATTAAAGATCCCTGTTATCCTTGAAGCTAGGGTTAGATAGGCTACAATTCCAACGATTATAGTAGGAAATTCAACGATTACATCGCTCACAAAGCGTGAGATCTTAGCTATAATACTATTTCTTCTCTCTGCAGTATATATGCCTGTTAAGGTACCTAAGGGAGCTCCTATTAGTAAAGCCATAGCTAATAGGTAAAGGGAACCCTGTAAAGCATGGCCAATTCCACCTCCTGGTATCCCTGGGGGTCTCCCTATATCCGTAAAGAATTCTAGGGGCCTTTCTAATATGTAATATCCTCCCCTTACAGTGGCTTCTACCAAGATCCAAATAAGAGGTATAAATAGTAGAAGAAGGCAAAGGAGGGATAGGGAAGAGTAGAAGAGGGCCTTTACCCTTCTCATCTCAAATAACCTCCTAACGCCTTAATATATATAAATCTTGTTAGAATCACCAAAGTTAAGGCTAATATAAATAATACAAAGCCTAAACCAATCAGAGCTGAAGCTTCTATGCCTGTAGCTTCTGCAAAGTTATTGATGATTAAGGTGGATAAAGTGCAGGCTGGATCTAATAGGGAAAAGGAGAAGCTGCAGGTGTTACCTATTACCATGGATACAGCCACAGCTTCAGCTACAGCCCTTCCTAAAGCTATCATAAAGGCAGCTAAAATACCTGGCTTTATATAACTTAACATAACTCTAACCACTTCCCAATGGTTTAAGCCTAGGGAATAGGCTGCTTCCTTTATGCTCCAAGGAACCAACTTCAAATTTTCCTTTATAACGGCTAAGGCAAAGGGGGAGATCATATAGGCTAAAACTAAGGATGCCGTTAATTTATTATAGGAAGTAAAGAAGGAAGATTGAAAGAGGGGGATAAAGGAAAGGTTTTCTGAAAGAAAGGAGTAAAGATTATTCTTTAAGAAGGGACCTAGGGCTAAAAGCCCCCAAAGGCCAACAACAACACTAGGGATAACGGCAATAAGGTCCACTATTATACCTAACTTATCGGATAGCCTTTTAGGAAGGAACTCTATGAGGGCTATGGCACCCCCTATACTTATGGGCATGGCTATTAAAAGGGCTAGGGCAGCTACAATTAGGGTACCATAAATGGCAGGCAATGCACCGTATTTTTGTTCTGGTAGACTCCATTCTTTACCCAATAAAAAATCTAAAAAACTGATCCTTTCATAAAATTCCCTTGAACCATATAAAATACCTCCAATATAAAAGGGTAGTATTAGTATGGTTAAAAGGGTGAAAAAGGCCAATATATAAAAGGTGGTAATCTTTATCATAATGATTCTTAATAAGGAGGAGCTATTAAACCTTTGTTAACTCTTTATCTTATCAAATCTACAGCCTTTAAAGAAAATTCTACAGCCTTTGGAGGTAAGGGTATGTATCCCTTTAACTCAGTTGCGTATTTTTGACCTTCCCTTAGGATCCAATTTAAGAATTCCTTTAAGGCTAAAGCCTTCTCAGTTGGATTCTCAGCGTAAACTAATATATAGGAAAAGCTGATCACTGGATATGCCTTCTCACCAGGGGGGTCCATTCTTATCAAGGAAATTTTGCTCCAATCATCCTTAGGATCCGGTAATTTAACATTCTCCAAAACTGATTGAACAGCCTCCCCTATGCTTTCTAGGGAAGCTTTAACATAATTGCCTCTTTTATTTTGTATAAGGGCATGGTTTAGCTGATTTAGCTCTGCATAGCTTAATTCTATATAACCTATACTATTTTCTGTTTTCTTTATAGCTTCTGTTACCCCTTCATTACCTTTTGCCCCTAGAAACCTCTTCTTATCTTCCTCACTATCTGGGATTTTAAAGGAAAAGTCTGTGGGATATTTATCTCTACTTACCTTCCCTAGGAAATCGGTCCAAACGAAAGTCGTTCCACTTCTATCGGCTCTATAGGCTACCAATATGCCTTTATCATGATCCTTAAGTTCAGGGTTTAAAGTAACCATTTCTTCATCATTCCATTTTTTAATTCTACCGTCAAAAATTTTTAGCACCAATTCTTGGGTAAGCTTTAACTCCTTTACAGGTAGATTAAAGGCTGCAACATCGGCCCCTAGGGTAATAGGTATATGTATAACTCCACCCCTAACACCCTTTAAGGCTTCCCAATCTTCCCTCTTCAGGGGTCCATCGGAACCTGCAAAATCAACCGCTTGATCCTTTAGCTTAGCAATACCTTGACCGCTGCCTATACTCTGGTAATCGATACCAAAGAAACCTATTTTTCTTTGGAATTCATAGGCCCACTTTTGCATTAAGGGGTTTATAAAGGTTGCACCCCCTCCTAAGAGTTTTTCAGGCCACTTAACCACGGTTTTTGGCTTCTCTACCGTTATTACTTGAGTCTCTTTAACAGTTTGAACTTGGGTTTGAGTTTGAGTTTGAACTACAGTTTCTACAACTTTTTCTGGAGGTTTAGCAGCAAAGTAAGCAGCTAATCCACCTATAACAGCTACTGTAGCACCTAATCCAGCATATAGGAACTTTCTTCTATCCAACTTTTTAGGTTTCATTTTTTAACACCAATTGCACATTCTATAAATAATTATTTAATCCTTTTCAATATTTTTAATATTATCAATATTCCCAATATTCTTCTTTTTATTAAAATATAGAAAAGAAGAAAGGATAGAAGAAGATATAATTTTATATTATTCGATAGGGAATGTAAAGGGATGAATGAAAATAGGGAAGATAGAGAAATAAGAAAGATCCAATTTACTGGGAAATCCTCTTACACTTTGAATATACCAAAGAAGTGGATAGAAGCCCTTGGGATAAAGGCAGGAGAATCCTTACTACTCTTAAAGCAGAGCGATAATTCTATCCTCTTGATCCCTTCTAAGAGATTCACCAATAAAACCTTTGAAGCTATCTTAAAAATAGAAAGGGAGGATAAGGAAGAAAGCGTTATCAGAAAGCTCATTTCCCTTTACCTAATAGGTTATAACTACATTAAAATACTGAGCAAAGATAGACTAACCATTTCTCAAAAGCAGAGTATAAAGGAGACCGTAAGAAGGAGGTTAATGGGGACGGAAATTATAGAAGAATCCTTAAATTCTATAACTTTACAGGTTCTCTTCAAATTACCTGAGTTAGATATTAAAGATGCCTTAAAGAGGATGCATCTTATAGCCCTCTCCATGCATAGAAACGTATTATTGGCTTTAGAAGAGTTAAATTACGATTTAGCGAAGGATGTAATCGCCATGGATGATGAGGTTGATAGATTTAACTTTTATATAATTAGGCAGTTAAAGATGACTTTAAATGGTGATATCCCTTTAAAGGAGATGGGGTTTAGTTCTCCAAGGGATTGCTTAGGATATAGGATAATAGCAAAGAGTATAGAAAGGATAGCAGATCACTCAGTAAAAATAGCCAATAGCCTTTTACAAATTAAAGAGAAATTAAATTATGGGATTCTTCTAGATTTAAAGAGGTTGAGCGATCTTTCCTTAAAGAACTTTGAAGATTCTATGCTATCTCTCTTTAAAAGGGATCTAAATTTGGCTGATGAAGTTATAAATAGGGTAAAAAATTTACATGGTTATGGATTTGAAATAAAAGATTCAAGAAATTCTAATTTAGTTCTTATTTACGAAGGTATTAGAAGAATCTCTGAATACTCTAGTGATATAGCTGAGATAGTGATAAATCTTGGTATTGAAGAGTTCATAAAAAAGGATATAATTCTTACAAAAACTTTTTAGTAAACCATCAAAGCTTCAAGCTCACGAATTTATCTATGTATAGATGGTTAAAAGGAGAATTAGGATGTGGCCTCTGCTTTTTGAAAGCTTATATAATAACACAGTAAAAATGAATGATGTAAGGCTATTAACGAAGGCCTCGAAGCCTTGAAGGAGAGATAAGATCTAACAAAAGATATCACACAACAAGCGAAGGTAAGGAATTAGAAGGAAGATTAGCCTCTTAACCAATTTGAGAAGCCTATAGTAGCATCCTCTCTTCAGCCTAACCTCAACTCATTTAAGGGACTCAAGCCTACCCTCAGACCCATCACCACTTGAAGAAGCTAAGCCACGTCTAAGCTTGAACACCTCAAAAACATTCCTTGAAGAATGATACACCATTCTCAGAGGGGGGTGGTTATTAAGATCAGGACCCAACTCTCCTAAATGAGCTAGGTAATGTTCTGAAGAGTGACTATGTTGTGGTTAAAGGCTTTATGGATGCTATAGTTGAGGCTAGCAGGCTTTTTCTTCTAGCTGTGAAGCCTAAGCTCCATATATAGGATAGATGCCATAGAATCCCTCTGCCCCATAGAGGGGATCTTCTAACCTCTTACAGCTCCTAAAGTTAATCCGTGGGCTATATGCTTCTGTATAAAAAGGGCCATAATAAAAGTGGGTGTAAAGGCTAATATTTGTCTAACACTGGCAAGATCAAAGGAAACTCCTATGGTTGTTGTAG
The DNA here is from genome assembly GCA_029775995.1 of Nitrososphaeria archaeon. Taxonomy (GTDB): domain Archaea; phylum Thermoproteota; class Nitrososphaeria; order Nitrososphaerales; family JARVJX01; genus JARVJX01. The sequence continues at coordinate 6,542 of JARVJX010000070.1, forward strand.
TAGCCCCTATATGTACCGTCATAGGTATAGCATTTTTACTGGTTAATATAAAAGCCACAAGATACTCATTCCAAGAAAAGGCTAAGATTAAAACGAATACTGCAGCTAAAACTGGGCTAATCATCCTTAAAGCTATCATTCTAAAGACTTGAAACCTAGATGCTCCATCTACTAAAGCTGCCTCTTCTACCTCAGGGGGTATAGCTTTGAAGGCTGAAAAGGTAACTAAAACAGCATAAGGTAAGAAGAATACTGAATGTATGAGTATAACTGATAGTTGAGTATCTAAAAGATTTAAACTTCTCATAAGGGCATAATATGGTATAACTAAAGATATGGGAGGCAAAATTCTTAAAGAGAAGAACCAAGTTATTATATCTATATTTTTCCATCTTTGAAATTGAAACCTTGTAATAGCATAACCAGCTATAGAACCTATAAAAACGGCTAAAGCTGCGCTTCCCAAACCTATAATGGTGCTATTAAATAGAGCCTTTGAAGTTTCAGGCCATCCAACTACCACTTCATTATACCATGTAGTAAAAGATGGAATAAATTGGACAAAGGGTATAGCTGTTAGTTCAAATACATCTTTAGGAAGTTTAATGGATGTTATAATCATCCAGAAAGGGGGGAATAAGAAAAATATGAGAATCATGACTACTGTTATATAGGTTAATAGCTTGCTAACCCAACTAGGCATAAAATCTCCTCACCTTTCTAACTAGCAAGATGGTTACAGCTAAAACTATTATTAAGAAAATAAAACTTTGGGCTGCGGCTTCTCCAAAGAAGAAGCCTCTGAAGGCTGTTTTATAAATGTAAACGGTTAAGGTCTCTGTGGTTATTCCAGGACCACCCCCTCCAAACATGGTAAAGGGTATTTCAAAGAGCCTCAAGGTATCTACAAGCCTAAAGAAGTAAATAGTTAAGAGAACGGGAGCAAGGAATGGTAGCGTTATATGTCTAAATATTCTTAGTTTAGAAGCTCCATCTACAAGGGCTGCCTCTACCATGTCTTTAGGCAAAGCCTGAAGTCCAGCAAGGGTAATTATGTAGGCAAAGGGGGTCCATTGCCAAGTATCTACCAATATTAAAGTCCAAAAGGCTGTAGGGGGATTAGATCTCCATCCAACCTCAGGTAAGCCTAAAAGCTTCAGTATACCATTGGTTGGACCACCACCACCTTCATAGAAGAGGACAGCTCCCATTAAGGCCACAGCTATCTCTGAGGTGAACATAGGAAAAAGTAAAAGGGCCCTAACTACATTTCTATATTTAAATTCTCTCATCATCAGTAGGGCTAAGGCTACACCAAACCATATCTGTACTAAAGGTGCGATGGTTGAAAAGAGGATTGTAACAGAAATAGAGTTATAGAAGCGGTAATCGTATAAAGGATAAGCGTAATTTCTCACCCCCACTATTTCAACATCGGGGGACCCAAATTTTGCATTGGTAAAAGATGTGTATAAAGCATAACCTAAGGGAAATAAAGTAATAGCTAGAACAAATATAACAGAAGGTAAAAGAAAAAAGGTCCCACGTTGAAATCTTCTTATAGAAATCATGACAAAAAATAAAGGGGGTTAACTGAAGACTACATCTTTTGGAACTACTCTATCATCCCAGAGCCACTTTTGTGGTTTGTATCTGTTGGGCTTGTTATATTCTATCATAGCGTGATAGTATCCTTTTTCCTTTTCCCTACCTACCTCATCTATTATCTTATTCCAATCGCTGTAAACTCTGCTTAAGGCCTCTGCTGGTGATATACCTCCTACGAGCATTTCGCCTACAATATGAGTATCTATTGATGTGAACATTGCAATTGCACCTGTTACCTTTACATAAAACTGTTGCTGGGCATCCATGGCAAAGTAGTTGTTAAAAACAGCTATGTGAGCCCTTCTAAGATCTCCCTCTTCATAAAGAGCCTTTGGGTAACCTGGATCTTGGAAGTTGCCTGGTAAGTTGTAATCCTTTAAAGTGGCTTTTCCACCGTAATCTGTAAGAATATCTGAGAAGAATCCAGGGTCTACTCCGGTCCAGAAATAGGCACTGGCAGTGGTTTCCCTATGTTTTTCTGGTGTAGCCAACCAGGCAGCTAGATAGTAGGAAGCTTCAGGATTTTTGGAAAAGCTTGAGACCCATGGGTGCCAGGAGCAACCTGCTGCATTCCCAACTAGGTTTACTCTATTTATCCAGGTTTTCTCTTTAAGGTCCCACACCCTTTCTGAGCCAGGTGCTGGAGTTGTCATCAAGAAGCCTCTGCCTTTAGACTTTTCTGGGTTTCCAACCAAGGTAAAGGTATCTGGTGCTGTAAAGAGGAACATGGCCTTTCTCTTATTAAGGAAGTAGTCCCACTTATCTGCGAAGGTAAAGGTCTTTGCTGCTGGTGGTGTAAATTTTACTATTTCATTGAACATTCTAACTCCTTCCTTCCAACCTTCAGTTTTCACTAGGGGTTCCATGGTCTCAGGATCGAACCAGAATATATTATGATACCTATCGTTAGTAGGTCCATACTGTATGACCCAAGGAGCTACGAAGGGTACAACCCACATAGGTCCTTGCTCTCCAACCCTTAGTCCCATAACCATTCCCCAATCATCTTCACCATCCCCGTTCCAGTCCCATCCTGTAAAGAACTCAGCCATATCCCTTACCTTTTCCCAAGTTAGCTTTCTGTTTTTAACCAGACCATAAGGATCTAATTCATATCCATACTTACTCTTAAATTCGTCTCTCTTGCTTTTATCCCTAAGGACTTTATTCATAAAGTCCATGTGCCAATTAAAGTACCAAGCATCGCTATCCCAGGGTACTCCATACCATTTTCCTCCATATCTTGATGCTTCTGCTACTGCATAGGGTACATCGTCAGGGTCCCACTTTGGAAACCTTGGGTCAGCCATCCATTTATCTAACTCATGAACATACCCAGGAATTACCCAATCTCCCATCATGTTACTACATGGTACGAAGAGATCGTAGGCCCCAGTCTTCGTTGTGAAATCAGCTATAAGTTTTATAGGCAGATCTGCAAAGGATATTTCGACTACTTCTATATCTGCACCTGTCTCTGCTTTAAATTGACCTTTATAGTGATAGAAGGGACCACTTATAGGTCCGGTTGCACCACCGGCTAAGGCTGCCACTGTTATCTTTACACCATCAAATCTAATCTTTGCTGGAGGTGCAGCAGGAGCTGTAATAGTTTGAGTAATAGTCTGAGTTACAGTTTGAGTTATGGTCCTCTCAGCTGCTGCAACGGTCTTTTCAACTGTTACCGTTCTTTCAGGTCCTGGAACAGTCTTTGTTACCTCCTTAGCTGGAGCACTAGCTAATCCTCCAAAATACCCTCCTACACCAGCTACTATAGCAGCAACACCGGCTGCTATGCCTATTTTTGCACCTGTTGCTAATGCCTTTCTTCTTGTGACCTTTTTAGATAAAAGCTTTGAAAGGTTTGAGTTAACATCTTTTTCCATCACATCCCTATATACTAAAGTATTATTTAAGCCTTATGAGGAAGTTGGATGATGATGTAAAGATAATTTTTCACCCTTCTGTCTAACGCTTGAGCCATTATATTTTATCTTGATCTTGACTGCTTTAATAGGGGCTCATGCCTGCCCTTGATCTTCTGCTGGAAAGGGTTAAATCAT
>JARVJX010000071.1 GCA_029775995.1 Nitrososphaeria archaeon
AGGCATAGCTATGTATACAGGTGGATAGCTTAATCAGCCTTCTCATAAAGGGTAGATTAGGAGAATACGTAAGCTAAGAAGCTTCGTAACATGATCCAAGAAGTTAGGCTGAAGGTCTTACATACAAAGGGCCCATCAGAAGAATGCCAATTAGGGAAGCATGGTAACTATCCAGTTATGGACCAACCCACTGCTTTTTATAAATTTAAATAGGGGTAATTAGAAGTCCTATTGATGGAAAATGGCAGGAATAGATCCTGAATACAAATCGAAGATGCAAGTTGTAGAGAAGCATCACACTCACGATGTATGGGGACCCATTGAACCTCCATCAAAGCTTGGAGTTCATGGTTCTACGGTAGCTGTAGATTTTGATGTATGTATAGCTGATGGTGTTTGCATCGATGTTTGCCCTGTAAGTGTATTTGAATGGTTTGAGACTCCTGGTCATCCAGCCTCAGCGAAGAAAGCTGATCCCGTTAGAGAAGCAGATTGTATATTCTGTATGGCTTGTGAAGTTCAGTGTCCAGTACAGGCTATAAAGATCTATCAACCTTAAAGGCTAAACCTCAACCATTCTTTTTTTAAGCGTAGGGACCATATATAGGAGCCTTTGTATATCTTCCTATAGCTTTAAGCATGAGAATTTCATCAGCCTTTTCTCGAGCTAAAATCTTTGCGAAATCATTTGCAGTAATTATACCAACTAACCTATTATTATCCGTAACAGGTAATCTTCTTACTTGATACTTTACCATTAAATCTGCTGCCTTTTCAAGGTTTTCTTCAGGAGATATAGTAAATAGAGGCGTAGTCATGATATCGCTAACAAGAATCTTTGATGGATCGAAGGACTCTGCTAAAACCCTACTGACCAAATCCCTTTCAGTAACTATTCCTATGGGTCTTTCGCCAAAGGTCACTATCAAGCATCCAACATGTTTTTCTTTCATAAGTTTTGCGGCTTCTAAAACCTTCATATTACCATCTATTTTAACTACATTAGTTGTCATAACATCCTTAACTAGCTTTTTCACAATTAGTAGGTGTTAAGATAATATAAATGTTTTTTGTATCAAATCCAATACTTTGCCACTACCCTTCTAGCTTCTTCAGTAGTTTTCCATTTATCCTCTTCAAATCTTAAAGCCTTTGCCTTTTCCAAGCTTCTAAGAAAGGAGCCTAAAGTATGTAGATCTATACTCTGAGTTCTGAAAATACTTCTAAGTTCTTTATTGATCTCAGGTACTGTTCTTGGAACCATGCATATCTTTACTATTTCTAAAGAAACCTTGCTCTTTGTTAAAACATCAGCTATCTTGTCTTCTATACTTTCCATTTACAAAGGTTAAGCTTAATAAGGATAAAAGGTTTAGTTTTAAGGTTTCATAAATTAAAAAGATTCAAAGTTAATTCATGTAAAGGAGGCTTTAGCTTACTTTCTATTATAATCAGAAAGAATCTTTAACTTTCTCATTAGACTTATAGGTTTAGTAAATGTAAAAAATTTTAATCTTCTTAAAATTAAAAAGTTAAAAGTTTAGTAAAGTAGATTTAAAGTAAATAATTTTATGGTTTGCTTAGCTTAAATTTAGAATTTACCTCCAAGCACGGAATATAGTAATAGGGTATTTAAAGCAATTATAAATAGCGCTATAGAAATCGCTATAATTTTTAAGATAGACTTATTAGCATGCTCTTTCATAATTCTTTTACTGCTTGTAAAAATTATTAAAGGGATTACTGTGAAGGGGAGCTGCAAGCTTAAAGTTACTTGACTTACAACCAATAAAAATAGTGGGTCATAACCAAGGCCTATAAATATAATTGCTGGAATAATGGTTATACCTCTTGTTAACAATCTTCTTTTCCATAAAGCCATTTTAATTTTTGTGAAACCTTCAAAGATGATTTGACCGGCTAAAGTGGCTACTACAGAGGAGCTTAGGCCTGAAGCTAATAGAGCTAAAGCAAAGGCAAAGGCTGCTAAACCTCCTAATAGGGGGGCAAGGGTCATGTGAGCCTGCTCGATGGATTCTATTCTTAATCCAACATTATGAAAAACTGCCGATGACATCACTAAAATGGCCCCATTTATAAGTCCTGCCATTATTAATGCTATTATTGTGTCGGCAATGGTTAACTTTATTAGGTTTTTTGATCTGTTATTTTTATTTACTCTAGTTTTTATAAGGCTTGAGTGTAGAAATACTGCATGAGGCATAACTGTTGCTCCCAATATCCCAGAAGCAACAAGAACACTTTCTGCTGATAAATTTGGTACTACAATACTATAAACTATAGCTGAATAATCCGGTTTGGATAAATATATCTCATATAAATAAGCAAACCCAATAATAGCTACCATCCCAATTATAACAGCCTCAAGCTTTCTGTAACCTCTCTTTTCTAAGGCTAAAATAAGAAAAACATCTAAACTTATAATTGCTGCTCCTAAGATTAATGGAATATTAAACAAAAGTTTTAAAGCTATAGCTCCTCCTAATACCTCAGCTAAATCAGTCCCAATTACAGCTACTTCAGCAGTTAACCACAAAAATATCCTAAGGGGCTTTCCAAAATATTCCCTGCAGGCTTCTGAAAGGGTTAAACCTGTTACAATTCCTAGCTTCGCTGCTAAATATTGGACTACTATTCCCATTAAGTTGCTAAGAAATACTACCCATAAAAGAGAGTAACCAAAGAAAGAGCCTGCAGCAATATCGGTTCCCCAATTTCCAGGGTCTATGTAAGCTACTCCTACTACTATTCCTACCCCCATGAATCGTAATAATTGCAAAAAAGAGTCTTTCTTTTCCTGTATTGTCTTCATCCATGATAACTAAGTTTCTCTTATTTAAAAATCTTTACTAAAGGAAACTCGAGACTAATTTTATTTGACCATCTATTAACATAGACACTTTAGCCTCAACCAATTTAACTAATGAGAGCGAAACATAAAATTATATCACTAATGAGAAAAATAAACTTTTAAAATGGACCTATTTTAAAGCCAATATCAATTTCATGTCTATTCCTTAGGAATTTGAAGTAATCTAGTTTGCACCAATTTAATCTCAGCAAGTTTACGATCCGTTGTGACCAAGGTTCCTTTGAGCATCTTTGCTACTGATAGGATATAGGCATCTGTTAGAGAAAGTTTACCTTTGTAAAAACACTTTAAGATCCCTGCCATACGTGTAATCCTTTCATCTGGAGCCAAGCTCAATATCTCAGAGTGCCTAATAGATGTACTTCTAACCTCTGCAATTTCCCTTCCCAATTTTTCACAGGTTTTATAGTAAAATTCTGCAATATTGGTCTCACATGTATATCCTTCGGCCCTTCCATTTATTACCTCATCTATCATTTCTTTTGTATTCTTATCCTCAGCAAAGTAAAGAAAGAATGAACCTGTGTCAAAGACGAGTCTATCCTTCTTCAGATGCTTCTTTCCTCCTTTCTTCCTCCAATTCTCTTATTATCTGGTATACCTTCCTTTTACAGCTTTATCCACACCGAAAAGCTCTTCTAAGGGGATGGCTGGGACAAGTAAAATTCCCTCATCAGTCTCAATAAACTTGATACGAGAGCCTTTTTTAAGTTGTATTTTTTTAATCTCAGCAGGGATAGTTACTGTGCCCTTCTGAGTGTAGATAGGTTACTCGGCTACTTAAAGAGAAAAACAAAGAGTGAGGCTTCTAAAATTAGGTATTTAGAGGATCCATATGCTTTTTGTAAGTATGTTGGTAAGCAACCTGATGATCTTATTCGTTTAAGTAAGGAGGAGTTAGAAAAGCTTCTACATGATTATCAAGATGCTTTAGAGAGCAAGGGTCTCAGTATAAAGACGATCAATACAAGGATTGGGGTGCTACTCACATTCTTCAGAGTTAATGGGTTTAAGAAAGAGAAGGAGCTTGAAGTGGAGATGTTTCATTTACCATCTCGCTATAGAAAGAGGCCCCAATATATCCCCACACCAGAGGAAGTATATCGAATGAGTGAAGCGACTTCTAATCTTCGTGATAGAGCTATAATCTTAGTTTCATTCACAAGTGGATTGAGAAATTCAACACTCAGAGCATTAACCTATGGAGATATTCGTGAAGAGCTGGAGAAGTGCATATCTCCTTTAAAGATCCCTGTGTATCCAGAAATGAAGCAAAGAGTCCCAGATGCATGTAAAGGTTTAGTTTTTGTTGTCTGTCTGCTAGCGTTTCCCTTCCTAAGTATTCGCCTCTAAAATGGGATATGATCGAGTCCACAACCACGAGTTTCACGTTTTCCTCTGCGCATTTTTCAAAGGCATTGTCCAGTAGGAACATTTGATGGTCTGATGTGTAAACCCTTGAGAGTATGATGTTGTGTAGTGTTTGGCCTGGATCCAGGCCGTTTTCCGCTGCTATTTGGTATACGCGGTTGGAGCTGAACGTTCCTTCGGTATCAAAGTATAATACGTTTCCGCCCAAGCCGCCTTGTTCAGGTTTGAGCTGGGCTGTTACGCAGAGCATTAGGCAGAGCTGGGTTTTTCCAGAACCATACTGTCCCACAAGCTCTGTTATGGCTTGGGTTTCTATGCCGCCGCCCAAGAGGTTGTCCAGAGCCTTGCTTCCAGTCCTGCATCTCAAGCGTTTTTTGGTCATTTCCCAATGTTCATAGGCTGTTATAAATCTGCAGCCTAAAAGCTCCCTTGCAGCCTCAACAATTCGCTGAGCAGCTTCAAGCTTCTCGTATCCAGCCTTCTCCTTAACCTCCCTTGCGGGGGTGACAGCCAAAGTTTCAACATTTGCAAACCCTGCGTCCCTAAGCCTTTTGGCTATGGATTTGCCCACGCCTGGAATCTGCTCTAACTCCACGGCCGGCCCTCCTTTGAATATGTGTGCTCGCCCCATTCAATGTCTGTGTCTGCTATTTTGCTCCAGCAACGCCTGCAAATGGGCAGCCTATCACCCTTATAGAGTATGAACACTTCAATGTCCGTGTTTCTGCATTTTCCGTTCCACGGGTTCCTGCAATGTTCAGCCCTGGACATGTACTCCATTCCTCCTCGCTATTTTCCAGCCATTACCATGTAAACCGGCTCTAACAAACTCCTTAACCAGTTCAGCTTGGTGATTTTGCAGGAACTCCTCGAGAGCTTCTTTCCGGCTTTACCAGCCAAACCTAGGGCTTATGAATCTGCTCCAATAATGCGAGTACCTCCTATGAAGGAGTTTCAAGAGAAGCTTACGCTGGAGAACCGACAAGCCCTCAAGCTCCAAGCCCAAAGCTTTAGAGAGCATAGGCGCTCAGCCTCCAACCGCAAATTATGCGGTTCATGGAAAAGTGTATAAAAAAGCAACGGCGAATCGACACTTTCAAGCAGTGGAGAGAGTTGAGTTAAAGTGAAATAAAAGCCCAAAGAGTGCGTTAATCTTAAATCTGATACGCCTTAAACTTTAATGTGGGCTTGTTGACTGAAAAACCTGAGGAAGAAAAGCTTCCAGTTTCAGAGAAAGTGAAAGTTTTGCGCTTTCAAACCTTGTTTAAGGGTGGAAGATGGTGGGCTGCAGCAGGCCTGTTCGAGGCTTTTGGAAGAAAACACATAGCCCTATACCTACGGTTTAAGCGTGGAGACTCCTGGAAAAGACGGCAAAAGTTTGTTTTCAGGTCTAGGGAGGAGTGGGAGAAAGCCAAAAAGGCCATTGAAAGCCTTGCAGCGGAGCTTTAGGCCATGCTGGCTGAGAAACGCTATGTCTGGCACAACCTCTTAAAAGAGAAGGCAGTAGAGGATAGGCTTTACCAGAACAGGATTCTGGAAAGGGCACGCCAATGTAACACGCTTGTTGTTTTGCCAACAGCCCTTGGAAAAACCGTTATAGCCCTACTATTAGCGATTGAGAGGGCGGAGGAGGGCAAAATATTCTTTTTAGCGCCAACAAGGCCTCTAGTCCAGCAGCACCACCAAACATTTCTGGAAAAAACATGGTTTGACGAAGCCGAACTAGCCCTTGTAACTGGACGGTATCCGCCAAGCCACAGGGCTGCCCTATACAGTAAGGCGAAAGTCATTTTTGCAACTCCGCAGTGTGTTTGGAACGACTTGAAAAGGGGGCTTTTAAGGCTGGATAATGTTTCGCTCATAATTTTTGATGAGGCTCATAGGGCTAGGGGGAACTACGCCTACGTGGGCATAGCCTCATACTACTTTAGGCAGTGCCGCAAACCCCTAGTCTTAGGCTTGACAGCCTCTCCAGGAGGTAGCGAAGAGAAAATAGCCGAAGTCTGCAGAAACCTTGGCATAGCAGCCATAGAGCACCGAACAGATGAGGATAAGGACGTTAAGCCCTACATCCAGCCCATAGAGGTTGAATGGCGTAGGGTTAAGCCTCCAGAAGAGTATTTGGCTGTTAGGGACAAGCTGAGGCAGATGCTCGTTGAACGCGTTAAGGGCTTGCAGGCTCTTGGCGTTTTAACAGACAAGCAGCCAGCCTTCATTACAAGGCGCGATTTAGTTGAGCTTAATGATGAGCTTCAGCGTAGGCTTGGAGGAGGTGAGGGCGGATACCTATACCAGCTTAAAGTGGAGGCCACAGCAGCCTTAAGCATAGCCCACATGATAGAGCTAATAGAATCTCAAGGACCTGAAACCCTAGAGGCGTTCATTGAGAAAAGCCTAAAACGCATGGCCATGGAGGGAAGCAGAGGCCACAAATCAATCCTAAACGATCCGCTTTTTATTGAGGCTAGAAAAGCGCTTAGAAGCTGCATGGCAACACAAAACCCGAAGGTAAATGAGCTTATCAAAGTTTTGGAGACTCAGCTCCAAGTCAAACCCGACTCGAGGCTTATCGTTTTTACACAGTACCGCGACACTGTTAACGCCCTAATCAAAGCTCTAAACAACAATTCTAGGCTTAGGGTTGAACGTTTCGTTGGTCAAGGCGAACGGGAGGGCGACCCAGGAATGAGCCAAGAACAGCAGCGTGAAGCCCTCGAAAAGCTTAGAAGCGGAGAAACAAACGTTTTGGTGGCCACAAGCATTGCTGAGGAGGGCTTAGACATTCCTGAAGTGGATCACGTTGTCTTTTACGAGCCTGTTCCAAGCGAGATACGCTACATACAACGCAGGGGCAGAACAGGAAGACGGGTAGCAGGGAAAGTAACCATACTAATAGCCGAAGACACCGTGGACGAGGCCTTCTACTGGTCGAGCATTTCAAGGGCCAGAAAAATGAAGCGTATAATAAGCCAGCTAAACAGGAAACTGCCTGAGTTGTTAAAGGAGAAAGCTACACAAACTGTAACTCTAATGGACTACCAGCCCCAAACAAAGCAAACCACTGTAAGCACTCAAACGCTTCAGGCGCAGGCGGAGGCTATGCCCAAGAAAGAGCTTTGGAAACCCCAAACAATACAGACGAAAGGCCTAAGCCAAGCCATGAAATGGCTAGTGGAAAATCTTCCAAACCAAACAATAACAATAGAAGAAGTTGTTAAGCGCGCTTATGAAGAGGAAGGCTTGGAAAAGGCGGCTGTTGAAACAGCCATATGGCGACTAACACAACAAGGCCTAATATACCAGCCAGAACCGGGAAAAATAAGAAAGCTGTGAGGGGAACGCTGTTTGAGTGAGGTCTTGAATGAAAGGTTAAGCTTATAAGGCTGTATTACAATTTGTAATACGGTAAACATGAGCGTTATAACCATTAGGGTTGCGAGGGAAATTAAGGAAAAGTTGGAAAAATACAACGTTAACGTAAGCGAAACTGTGAGAAAATTGCTTGAAAAATATCTTGTAGAATTAGAATTAAGGGATCTTGGGGAAAGGTTGGATAGGTTAAAGGAGCGAGTGGGCAGCAGAATAGATCCGAAATTGGTTGCCAAGCTTGTACGTGAAGACAGGGAAGCACATTGAAGTATTTACTTGACGCCTCAGCACTATTGCCACTGGTCGTTAGACCTGGCAAACAGCTATTATGTGAGGCTTCTCGTGAAGATTTGGTCACTACTGACCTAGCGCTATATGAAGCATGTAACAGCCTCTGGAAGCTTTCAACATTATTGAAATCAATATCCATAGAGGACGCCATAGACACCGCCACCACAATAAAAGACTTAACCACAAGAGGCGTGATAAAAACAATAAAATTCACAAAACTAGACTTTTCCAACACACTCCAAATAGCCCACAAAGAAGGGATAACCTTCTACGACGCCTCATATATCGCAACAGCTAGAAAGGCGGAAGCCACCCTAGTAACAGAAGACGAAAAATTAAAGAAAGCAGCAAGCAAACTCATAAAAACAATAACATATTCAGACCTAGAAAGCAAACTGACTCAAACCTAACAGCCAAAATGAAAGTGTATCTGAAAACACGCATACCATAGATATAAGTTCGGATAGGATTTTTCCTATCCATGCTAGACTATGGAAGGGTCTGTTGCCTAAGTTCATATTATATGTCAAGGAGAGAAATGGTCTCTTCAACGCCTAATTTCCTTGTTTTATGGTGGAAGATGAGGCTTGAGGGAGTTTCTCCAGCAGAGATTGCTGCCGAGTTAGTCGAGGCTTTCAAGAAAATTTGGGGAGCTGGAAGCACCATTGAAACTTATGGATGGGGTGCTAGAATGGAAGACCTTTTAAGGAATTCTCTCATAGCCTTGATCGAGACTGGGCTCACGCTCTGCGACCTGCCGAGATTATTGATAGATGAAGATTTCAGAGAAAATGTTTTAGAAAGGTTGAGCATCCAATTGCTAAGAGATATTTTGAGAGATTTAATAGTTTAGCTCCTAGAACGAGAGTAGAGTAGATGGAATCAACATTAAACAAGGTTAACGCCTTCTTATCAGACGACAGGATTAGGGGAATGTTCTCCTTTGAGAAATCCTCATTCAACCTTAGAGAAATAATGGATAACAAGAAGATTTTGTTGATTAAGCTTGACCGTAGAAGATTGAAAGAAAATGGTGATCTGTAGGCTCCTTTTAATGACCAAGATTAGGATGGCTGCATTCTCAAGGTCTGATGGACTAAAGGAAGAGCATGTTCCATCCTACCTTTACATTGATGAGTTCCAGAATTTTGCAACGAAAGAGTTCATTGATACTTTAAGCGAAGCTAGAAAGTATAGTTTACGTTTAATAATGGCTCACCAAAATCTTTCTCAACTGCCTAAGAATTTACAAGATTCAATTTTGACAAACTGTGGTATCCAATGCTATTTCCGGGTTTGTAGAAGAGACGCTGAAATTCTGGCTAAAGAGGCTTTTGAAGCAACTGGAATGGAAGTTAAAGCTGTAAAGCTTACACCTGAATATTCAGATTACGATTGGTTCACATATCCAGAGGAATGGGAAAAATTATTTCCAAGAGCTTCAGCAATTGCCCAACAGGTGCTTTTACGCAAAACACAAGATTGAAGGCGGAATTTTACCGCTTCAAACAGCGGATGTTTTGCCAGCCTATGAAGAGTTTAGGATAGAGAAAGACAAGTTTGAGGAGATTCTTAGCCAAACCTTCTTCGGAAAGAAGTATTTGATGGATAGGAAACCAAGTTAAGAAAGAGGTTAAAACAAAGCCTATCGAAGAGGAAAAAGAAAAACTCACAACTTTAGAAGAAATTATTGCTACTATGACTCCTTTTGATAAGCTGTTTTGTAGGCAATTACAAGGCTTCAGACATATACGAGGAAGGGAATAAGAAGCTTAAGGAATGGAAGATGCCCAACAAGGAATTATGGCGAGTTTAAAAAGAAACTTTATGAATTTGCTAAATTACCTCAAGAAGGCGGAAAGGACTTAATAGAGTTTATGAAGCTTGGAAGAAGCTTTTGCTATTGGCTTTCTAAATGGGGCGAGATAACCTTTGCAGAAAAGTTTGGAATGCCATCTGATAGGGCGATAAACGAGCTTGGAGACGGAGGAAAACCATCAAAAGCCGTAGCCTTAGAGGTGATTAAAGAGTGGCTTAAGCTGGGTTGGTGCATAACTAACTATTTGCTCAATCTTTTTCGACATACTTTTTCTTATGAGCATTCTGTACCTCCTTGATGGAATGAACTGGAAAGAGATAGATGCCAAGTAT
>JARVJX010000072.1 GCA_029775995.1 Nitrososphaeria archaeon
CATGTAATCGGATAAAGGGTAAAGAGATAAAGAGGCTTTTAGGGAAGGTTTTGGAGATAGTTATTTCAAGGAGGGATGTAGGGTTTTTGTTTGCCTGTGATTCAACTGGGTTTAAAGAAGATGTAGCAGGATTTTATTATGCCCTAAGGAGTGGGAAGAAGAGGAAGAGGTGGATAAAGGTATTTTATCTTTTGGATACAAGAACACAGGCTTTAGTATCTCAGGTTGTTGGAAGAGGGCCAAGTGGGGATTCCTGGGGGCTTTCTAAACTTGAGAAGAACTCACCCATTAGGCCTTTAATAGAGGTAATGGACAGGGGGTTTGATGGCAGTGGGAATATGAGATTTGGACTTCCAATAAGGGTTATTCCACCTATTCGTAGAGGTGGGAGTATAAGGAGTTTGGATAGAATCTTAGCTTATTTGGTATTTTTACTTGCCAAATGGGCTGGTATTTATGGAAAAAGATGGTTATGTGAGACAATGATTTCAGTGATAAAAAGGAAGTTTGGGGATAGTATAAGGGAGAGGAAGTGGGGGAATAAGAAAAAGATTGTATCCCTTATGGCTGTAGTTTATAACATCCATGTGATTGTAAGGGGTGGAGGAGAAAACCAATTTTTGCTATTACTTGTTTCTCTCTCATTTAAATCAATTAAAAATGATGTTTGCAACAGAGCAATATTGCTTCAATAGATTTAGCAAAGAGAGAGGAACATAAAAGCATTATAAGGGAAATAGACTGGGATGCTATTGTGGTTGATGAAGCTCACAATGCCGGTTATAACACTCAAAGATGGCTTTTAATTAAGGATTTGGTCTGTAGTGAAAAAGGAAGGCAAAGGCACGTAATACTTTTATCAGCTACTCCTCATAGAGGAAATGTCTTAGATTATCTATATCGCCTTTATCTCCTGGACCCATATTTATATGAAGAAAACATAAAGAAAAGAAAACTGGATAATAGAGATTTTTACAGGCTAACCCATGGTTCTATTCTTTATAGAAGAACCAAGGAATTGGTAAACAAAATAGAAGGTAAAAAAATCTTTACAGACTGCAATTTTTATACCTTAGCTATACAACCTACAAAGGATGAAATGAAATTTTCGCATTTACTTGTTAGCTTTTTAAGGGATAAAGTATCCTCAGTTTATGAAGAATCCCCATCACCCGCTGCACTTCTTGCAGTATTGGTTAGGAAAAGGGCAAGTTCAAGCCCGGATGCAGCTATTAAAACACTATACCATATATTACAAGGGTTATCGGATCGGATTGGAACGGAAGAAGTAACTATAGGTGAAGAAGACATAGAAAGTATTTTGGGAATAGATTTTGGGGAAATAGAAGAGTTAGAAAAAGACCTTGATGAGGTTGTAGAAAGGCTGGTTAAAAAGTGTGCAAATATTTTAGATAAATCTGATGAATCGGTGGTAGGGGAGCTTATTGATATAGCAAACAGAATCAAATTGGACGATTCAAAACTTAATGCAATCGTAACCATTGTGGATAAATATCTAAAAGAGAGGAAGAAAGTAATAGTCTTTACTGAGTATAGGGATACTCTAGAGTATTTAAAATCAAGATTTCAGAGGCTAAGCGATAAATATGGGGATGGCTTTTTTGAAACTATTTCTGGAAAGGATAAAGATAGATTTGAAGAGGTAAAAGAAAAATTTGAAGGGGAAAGATGTAATCTTTTAATAGCAACGGATGTAGCATCTGAAGGACTTAATCTTCAAGTAGCAAATATAGTAATAAACTATGAAGCTCCGTGGTCTCCTATTAAATTAGAACAAAGAATAGGTAGAGTATGGCGTCTTGGACAGAAAGAGGATGTTAATATCTATACTGCTTTTATGGGAACGGACGCAGATGTTGATATAATGCAAAATTTATATGCAAAACTTCTTGCCATGAAAGATGCCCTGGATGAAGTTAGGCCGCTACTGGGTGAAACTGTTCAAATTGCATATAGAGCAACTGCTACGGCATCTGAGGGACTGTGGCAAGCAAAGGGGGTTGAATTTGCAGAGGTAGAGGTTGGGGAAAAGAAAGAAAAAATAAATGAGTTTAGGTTAATACTTGCTAGTTTAAGAGGAACTTTATCCCAGTATGTTGCATCCCTTCTTTATCTTCTTTCGAGGATAAATGAGGAGTTAGCAGGTAAATCTGTCTATCCATATGTCAATCCTGATGAGGTAATGAGAAATTTAGAGAAAAGAATCTCTACCACTTCAAAGGAAGAATACAGGGATTATTCAAGAAAGTTATGTCAGATTATTTGTAGAAAATTTGGGGTGAATACATATAGAGAAGAGATATGCAAAGGAGACAATATGCAAAAAATTTGGGAGTTGATAAGGGGTGAGTTAAAGGACATAGATGGTAGATTAAAGGCATATACCTTCTTTAACTCAGTAGTCGAGCCAAATAATACTTGCTATCTCCTTTTAGCAGAGTTAAAGCAAGGTG
The DNA here is from genome assembly GCA_029775995.1 of Nitrososphaeria archaeon. GTDB lineage: Archaea > Thermoproteota > Nitrososphaeria > Nitrososphaerales > JARVJX01 > JARVJX01. Next base: position 2,475 of record JARVJX010000072.1, read on the forward strand.
AAAAACCGGTATTTGAAGAGCCTGTTTTATATGATAGATCAAAGGAGAAGATAATTTATGGAGTAAATCTTCTAAAATATTTAGTAGATTTATTTAACAATCCTCTTATTCCATGCCCATTAGAATTTGGAAATCAACTCTCTCTTAATATTGAAATTGGAGAAAAAGCCAGGATAAAGAGGAAGTGTATGGAAAGATACGAAGATTCTATAAATGGAATTAGAGAATATCTCTATAAATCTTCATTAAATAGATATAGGATGAATAACACCGACATTTACAAATACAGTGTTGATTTAAAAGAAATTGCTATCTTTATGGGAATGGAAACAGAGCCTGAGGTAATTCCAGAGGATATAAAGAAAAGAATAGAAGAAGCGGCAATGAAGTTAGTGATGCAGATAGAGGAGAAGGAGGGAAGAAAACCATCAGATAACCCAGCAAAAGATAAGATGCCTTATGATATATACAGTTATGATCCAAATACCGGTGAGGAGAGGTTCATAGAAGTTAAGGGACATGCTGGAATGCAAATCTTTGGGGAATTAACTGAGAGGGAATTTGAATTTGGTAAGGAAAAAGGAAATAAGTATTGGTTATACATAGTATTCAATTTAACTACTGCCGGGGATCTAACAAATGCAAAATATCTTCGATTTAGAGATGCAACTAATACTATGAAGGTTCAAATAAAGGAGAAAATTAAGTATATATTGTTGCCTATATAGAAAATGGGAGAAAACAAAGATATGAGTATACACGGAGTTATTAAGCTATATGGACAAGGTAACATAGAAGTAGAAATGGTTTATAGTTATTTAGCAGACTTAGAACATGCTTATAATTCAATTTTTGTTTTCGAGTCTATAGATCCTCACTATTTCCCTATGAGTCTTTTTTTGTTGCCATATAGAGGTCGAAGATTAAGATTTATTCGATTCATACAAGATTGGCCTCCTTCTCCAAAAGAGATTGCATCCTTGGTCCCAATTTGTGACCGACTAGTTATGGTCGGAGTTAGTTTGAGTTCACCCGGTTTTTGGGAGTTTCTTGGAAGTCTAAATCCTTTAGAAGTGATTCGCCAATATCTCAATGATAGACATGAAAGGCGAAAAGATAGAGAATATAGGGAATCTGCAGAAGCTCGTAGGCTTGAATTGGAAAACTTGAAGTTGGAGAATGAAGTGCTTAAAGAAAGAATTAAAATACTAAAGGAACTAGGAATAGAAGATCGAGATTTAGCCCCTCTGCTTAATGAACTTGTGTTTCGTCCTTTGAGAGCTTTAGGTTATTATCAGGATAGAGGTGTTATTGAGCGTGCTGAGATTTCAAGCCAAGATCGTAAATAATAAATGCTTATGTGCCAGGGTGCATAGTTGAGTTCCTATACTACATATTAAACACATCAAAAAGTCTCTTTTATACAGGAGTGTTTAAGTAATAGTATTCCTTAAAAGATGGAGTTTGCTCAAACATAGCCACAATAGCTTATTAAAGTGTTCTGAGTATCTTTGAGATTCATACGTAATTCTTTAGTGAGGCTTAATTCTTCTAACACTGAGGTTACATTGGTTTAACTTCGGTACTTTCTCTATGATAAACCTTCCATCGATGGAAGGTTTTTTTAAGGAACTAGGTCTTACCTGCTTAGCTCCTTATCTTTTCCCGTCACTAGCAGATAGAAAGTTGAAGTTGAATCAAGATTGACACTCTTCAACGCAGGATTCGTATTCTTCTTTTGCATCTTCAATACACCTTTCAAGCATGTCATAATCATCAGGATCGTCCCAAAGCAATTTACAACTTTCTACTTCAGATTCATACTCATATCTACAGTCAGAAATGCAACCAGCTTTGGCAGAAAGACCTAAGCATATAAATATAGTAAGTGACAAAGTAATCATGTGGATAATATGTGTTGTCATGCAATACAGCTCCCTTAAAAAGGTTTTTTTGAAAAAGAAAATTTATTATGTGTACCATTGAAGCCCTATTGGTGGAATTTAATCCGTATTTACTTCTTGCATTCTCCTCTATTATCTTTTGATCTACACTCATTACATAGTTCCCCGGAAGAAGGTCTTGAGTATCTCGACTCATAGTTTGATGTTGGCCAGTTAGAACAATTTCTACACCAATGCCAAGTATCTGCCCCTTGTCTTCTTCTATACTCTGTCATTTTTTCCTCCTTTATTGTTAACTTCTCAGGTTCATTAAAAAAATTTAGTTATTATTTTAACACCAAGAAAAGGTAAGCAAAAGAAGTTTTTGAAATGGTATCTTTGTAACAAAGTAAACTCTTTTATGTCTTAGTTCCCTAATTTATTGAACAGCTATTAGTATGCAAAATGCTCTGTTACAAAGATAATAGAAAATAAGCCTCCTTAAGGTATAAATTAAGTATGATTGAGTACACTCTAAGGAGGTGCTCTGTTGCAAAGATATGTATAAGTAGCCTCCTTAAGGTATAAATTAGATATGGTTAAGTATACCCTAAGGAGGCAAATGAGATTTAGTAATTTTAATCTTAAACGGAATAAAAAGGAAGGTAGATACAAGAGGTTTTTAAAGGTAGCACTATTTGTTACAAGGCAATCACTTCCAATGTATTCACATAAGAAGAGTCCACATATATATAGTCTTCCTCAGTTAATCTCATGTGTACTATTAAAGATATACATAAGGAACATGTCTTATAGGGATTTAGAGGAGTTTTTACTATCCTCAGGGGATATAAAGAGGGTATTGGGTTTAAGGAGGGTCCCTAATTATTCAACATTTTCTAGGGCATGTAATCGGATAAAGGGTAAAGGGATAAAGAGGCTTTTAGGGAAGGTTTTGGAGGTAGTTATTTCAAGTAGGAGTTTAGGGTTTTTGTTTACCTGTGATTCAACTGGGTTTAAAGAAGATGTAGCAGGATTTTATTATGCCCTAAGGAGTGGGAAGAAGAGGAAGAGGTGGATAAAGGTATTTTATCTTTTGGATACAAGGACACAGGCTTTAGTATCTCAGGTTGTTGGAAGAGGGCCCAGTGGAGATAGATAGTATAGGGCTTTCTAAACTAGGGATGGAAGCATAAAGGGTTTTAATAGTGTTGTAGCTTATTTTATATTTTTACTTACCAGATGGAGTGGTAGTTATGGTAAGAGACAGTTTTGTGAAACGATGTTTGCAACAGAGCAATTCTATTTTTATTTTCTGTGCCAATAGTATCTTACTATGATTCCTGTATAACCAACTATTTCTAGTGCTGTTCCAGAAGCTAAGACTAGAATTGTCTTATCATTGAGATGAGAAATTCCAAAACTTTTTAAGTAAATCAAAACTATAAAGGCTATTGTTATAAATATAGAAGCTATTACAATTGTCCACATTAGTTTACCTTTTCTATCTACTTCTCCTAGTTCTTTCTCTATCCAAATTGCATCCTCAAACTGAATATCAGAGTTAATTTCCTTTATTTGTTCAATAAATTGAATAGACCTTAATTTGTTCCCTTTTTGCATGCTTTTTTCATTTAGGTTTTCGATTTTTCACTAAGCATTTTTTGAGGTAATCACTCCTGTATAATGTCTTTCTTTTTCTTCAATCGGTTTTGAAACTATCTCTCGACCCTCTGAAAGTTCGTTTACCATCCATTCATAAGCTTTTAGAGCATCTCTAAAAACTTCAACAAGGCTTTTAGCGTTTGTTTTTTCTCTTAGTTCTTCTAATGCCTTATAGACCTTATCGTCTACTATAAATTGTATTCTTTTTGGCATGGCTATTTACCTCCTTTTTATTAACCTTCGAGATTTTTGATTTTCTTGTCATTTTATATTTCTTTAATGGTTTTAATTTCCTCAATTTCCCAATAGCCATCCAGATCTGATTTTATTCCCCTTATGTCTTTTAATATTTTTCTTACTAACTGTTTCTGTGTTTCTTGTATTTCTTCTTTTATTTTGGAAATTATTTCTTCCTTCATTTTGGAAATTTGTTTTTGTATAGTTTCTTCAACTGCTGCTAATTCTTCGTCTATTATTCCTTTTATTTTGTTCTCTAATAGTGGTATAACTATTAGCTCCCATTGGTTACCGTAAGGTCCAAGCATGTCATTCTGATAATTTTGAAAGGGATAATGGTAAGGCATATGCATATGATATGGCATTTTTGTTTCCTCCTTAATTTTTGATAATTAAATTAGCATATAATGTGTAATAAATCAATATTTTTTGCTTAATTTTTGCTCCTAATAGGTAAACTATAGTAAGATTTGGCAAGCTGGATTAAACAAAGTTGTGCTTGTTAATCTAAATTAGCTTAAACGATATTCCGATAGTTGAATAAAACCCACAAATTGTTATAAAATTGCAAATAACTTAGGTTAAAGGGGAAGGATAATATGAGTACGCATAATATAAACAGGTTTATTACCATAATTGCCTTATCTTTAACCCTATTTACTTTGTTTCCTATACTTCACGCTCAAGAGAATTACATCACCCCGGAAGAAGCGTACAAATACATTGGGGAGACCAAAACCGTTTGTGGAACGGTTGCCAGTGCAACTTATGCAGTTAGAAGCAGAGGGAAACCCACTTTTCTTAACCTCAATAAACCATATCCCAATCATGTTTTTACAATTGTAATTTGGGGTTCAGATAGAGGTAAGTTTAAGAATCCACCTGAGGTGTTCTTTAAAGGGAAGGAAGTGTGTGTAACAGGGCTTATAACCACTTATCGTGGGAAGCCTCAAATTGAGGTTAGTGAACCGTCACAAATAACAGCTAAGTCCGATTAAAAGCATAGGTTTTTTCATCTTTTAAAATCTCAAGGGAATACTGAATAGCAGATAAAATGTCTTCTTTTGTAAGTTGAGGATAATTTTCTAGAATGTCTTCATAAGCCCATCCGTTAGCCAGCAGTTCAAGAATGAACTCCACAGAAATTCTTGTTCCCTTAATGATAGGCTTACCTGCAAGAACTTCTTTATCAATGGTAATTCTTTCTTTCCACTTAACCCCCATTGTTTATGACATTATTTTGCTATCTCCGCTTTTTCTTTTCAATAGCAAAGTAGTTACCTGTATTGTATTTACACATCCTTCAACTCTACAATCCACACAAGTTCCTCTTCTGCCAAAAACCTCAAGTTGATGCACTGTTCCTCTAAGAATAAACACCCTATCTCCAGGTCTTAAAACCTCAACCTCGTTGTTCATATAAACCTAAACCCTTGCATGCTCTGAGATAACCCAGATAACTTCATCCATATTATGGGTCCTTCCATAGCTTTCCCGGAGGATAAATCCAAAGCTAAGAGGTATAGCCTTCTTCAAGAAGCCTTGATTCTATCTCTTCCTTTGTAGGTTTACGGTTTGAATTAAGCCACCTTTCAAGTTTCATTCTCTAGGTCTTTCAAAATTTTCTCAAATTCTGGTTCTATAGAGGGTATCTCTTTTTTTACTGTTTCCCAGACTACTTCTAGCTTAATACCGAAGTATTCGTGTATAAGTTTGTCTCTCATTCCTGCAATTTCTTTCCATGGAATCTCCGGATATTTTGCTCTTATTTTATCAGGAATTTTCTTTGCAGCCTCCCCTACGATTTCTAAAGCCCTTATAACGGCGAAGATAGTTTTATCATCTTGAGCAAATTCTTTAAAGCTCATATTTTCAGTAAACTTTTTAGCTTTTTTTATGGAATCCAGTATATCTTCTATGTAATCGGTGTATTTCCTTCTCAAAGGTAAATAACCTCTTTTAATATTTGCTTTCCTATTCTGGGTTTTAGAGCATCTCTCATTACAAGATCAACCTTAATTCCCAAAATATCACTTAGATAGTTCTCAAGTTCGATAAATTTTATTAGTCCTATGTTTTTCTCAAAATCAACAAGAATATCTAGGTCGCTATCCTCTTTTTGCCTACCCTTAACATAAGAGCCAAATATACCTATTTCTTTAACCCCATATTTCTGTTTCAGGAATTCCTTATGATCCCTAATAGTTTTCTCAATTTCCTCTAATCTTTTCATTATCATTTCTTATAATTTATTATTTTATTTTCCCATAAACTTCTTCTATAGCCTTCATCATAGCCTCTGCATCTTCATTGCTTAATATTCCACAAAGTTTAGGGAAGTCTTTCTCTTTCCGTGATTTTTGACTTAAAAACTCTATGAAATCCCTTGCTTCACTCATCTTCTCAGGAGGAGGGGTTTTAAGGAGTTCTAGAATCTCTTCATAAATTTCCTTTGTACTCATTTCAAAACCTCCTTGATTAATCATAGCATCTTGAGATACCTTTCCAGGCTTGAGTATCTTTTTTCCACCCTGTTATTCTTTACTGAAATTGCTATTGCTTTTTTAGTCCCAACCATAACAAAGAGCTTCTTTGCCCTGGTTATTGCAGTGTAAAGAAGATTCCTCTGAAGCATTGGGAAATGCGTTGTATGAATTGGCATTACAACGCAAGGGTACTCACTCCCCTGAGCCTTATGCACAGTTGCTGAGTAAGAAAGGGTAATCTCATCAAGCTCTGAAAAATCATAACTTACCTTCCTTCCATCAAACTCTATATAAACCTCCTGTTCTTCTTTATCTATCCCTACAATCCTTCCTATATCCCCATTAAACACTTCCTTATCATAGTTATTCCTTACCTGCATAACCTTATCCCCTACATAAAACACCCTTGCACCCCTTTGGATGAAATCCCCCTTCTTTGGGTTTAAAACCCTCTGAAGCTCTATGTTTAGGTTTCCTGAACCTATTATACCCCTATTCATTGGGGTTAGAACCTGAATATCTTCTATTGGATCAAACCCAAACCTCTCTGGAATCCTCTTTGTTACAAGCTCAACTATGGTAGAAAGTACCTCTTCAGGTGTTTCCCTTTCAATAAAGTAAAAATCCCTGATTTCTGAATCCCTATTGCCTAACACAGGAAACTTCCCCTTATTTACAAGGTGGGCATTTGTAATGATTCTACTTTCCCTTGCCTGACGGAATACCTCAGTAAGCCTTACAACAGGAACTACTCCCGATGATATGATGTCAGAAAGTACACTTCCTGCACCAACTGAGGGAAGCTGATCTACATCCCCTACAAGAACTAAAGTAGAACCCTTATCCAGTGCTTTTAAAAGATGGTGCATAAGAACCACATCAACCATAGAGGTTTCATCCACTATTAAAACATCTGCATCTATTGGGTCTTCCTGATTCTTCTTAAAACCCTTATCCCCTGGGGAGTATTCAAGAAGCCTGTGAATGGTTTTTGAAGGAACCCCAACAACCTCACTCATCCTCTTTGCTGCCCTCCCTGTAGGTGCACAAAGCTCAACCCTTAACCTCTTGGCAGAAAATATCCTTACAATTGCATTAATTAGAGTTGTCTTTCCAACCCCGGGTCCTCCTGTTATTACAAGAACCTTCTCTTCTATTGCCTTTCTTATTGCAAGCCTTTGCTCCTCTGCAAGCCCAAACCCAAGCTTTCCCTCTACCCACTCTATCGCTTTATCTACATCAATGCTTACTGGATTCCTTCTGGGATGAGATAGAATTTCCCTAAGCCTTCTTGCAACAGAAACCTCTGCCAC